>CBEWDL010000244.1:0-1515 GCA_965555375.1 uncultured bacterium | reverse complement strand
GTAGCGGCAAAGTGCATGACTCCCTTACGAAATTGCTCCGAGGCATTCATGGCCGCTCGGATGGCTCCATGGGGTCCCCTAATCACAGGAATAAACTTACTGTTTTTGAAATAAGGAACCAGTTCAAGCGCATTCTCATACGGGGTAGATGTGTCCCAGGTTCCATGAACAATCACAGTCGGGATGTCGGTTTCGAAGTTTTGCCGGAATTCATCTCCTAAATCACTTCCCCAAATTTCACGGGTCATCGTGTAATTTGCGTTAATATCTCCTAAGATTTTTGCAACCGGATCAGATTTCATTTCCGCTTCTCTCTCGGGAGTGATGCCAGAGCCGTGGTCAAGCATATAAAAACTCGCTGTACTGAACCTTCTTGAACCCTGGCGTCGGACTGCTCTTTCTGCTGCCTTGCTAAAATCCCCGTTATAAAGGGCGATCACATTTGCAGGCCATCCGGGCAAACCGCCTGAGTATCCTCTGGCCAAACGTCCGGCCTCCCGTGCCGTAAACAGGACCTCTTGGGGCTTACGGGTTTTCGGATCGGTCACGGTAACTTTCACAGGTTTCTTCTTGACCTGCTCAACTACTGTCTTTATCGCCTCGATCAGTCCGCCTTCAGGAATTAAGCCCCGCAATTCAGGTGCTTTTTCCGCTTCTGCTGCTACCCGTTTGTATACATTCCACATATGTCCGGGATGATCATAGGTGTGGTTGGGACCCTCCATCCCACGAAGAATGGCGCGTTCCACAATTTCCGGATAGTAGCGCATAACAGCCATCCCCCAGTGCGAGCCAAAGCTACCTCCCCATATTATGACTTTTTCATATCCCAATGCTTTTCGAATATCGTTGACATCAGCGGCCGCCTCTATGACCGTCAAGCCACTCAAATCAAGGCCTTGCGTTTCCCAAAATGCCTTTTCTTTGGCACAAGCCTCCCGAAGTGCTGCTGCAGCTTCTTCTTCAGTGACTTCCCTATCCAAGGGGAAGTTCATTGTGGTTTCGATTATCGTATTAGGCTTGGATGATCCGATGCCACGCTGACCGACCACGACAACGTCTGAAACGTCCAATAATGGAAGCCATCTTTCCTCAAACGTCCCTGGTCTCTCAAGTGATCTCTCCAAGCCAGCAAAGCTCGGTCCGCCATGTAAAAAGAAGATTGGGGGAGTGCCGGATTTGGCTTTCTCTGAGGCCTTAAAACGGTATACTTCAATCCCGATGACAGCGCTTTTCTTATCAGAGCGATTTACGTGTACAAACATCATCCCCCGCTCTGCTGCAAAGAATCCGCCGTCTTTCAGCGTGATCCTCTCCGGATAAAGGAAAATCGTACCTGCGGCAGGACTCTTCGCCACTGCCTTGTGAAAAGAATCAGGCCCAGCTGATTCAGTTTGAACAAATAGACTTCCACATGCAAAAATCAATGCAGTTGTAATCATCAATACTCTTTTCATTTACTCCTCCTTATTTATCATTATAAATATGCCGTAAATATAGCGTGCAGGCCGATCG
>CBEWDL010000243.1:0-1773 GCA_965555375.1 uncultured bacterium | reverse complement strand
GGCTTAAGGCGGCGGTCTTGAAAATCGCTTCCCGGGCAACCGGGACGGGGGTTCGAATCCCTCTCCCTCCGCCATCCACAAATTTCTTGTGGTTCGATTCATAAAACCCGCACTTTTGATGATTTGCTAGAAATTTTATCTATTGTAAGGCATTGATTTATATTATGTAGGGGCTTGATTCATCAAGCCCACCTTTTTTGATTTGTTGGGCTTTGATTTATCAAACGTGTACTGAATACCGAAAAATAGTAGTTGCTCGCTGATTAATTTTGATTACAATCTAAAAAATGATAGAATAGCAAAGCCATCAAGAGTACTGCGGAGAGGTGCTGGAGTGGCTGATCAGGGTCGCCTGCTAAGCGATTGTTCCGATTAATGTCGGAACCGTGGGTTCGAATCCCACCCTCTCCGCCACTGCGACCAATTCGAATTGATAAGAATTTCCTTTTAGCGCTTGCCCAAAATCCCTCACGTTTTGTCTAAATTATCACCCGCAGACATCCCTGAATGAGCTTGCCACACTCAAAATAGCCAGGTTATTGGTTACAAGACCGAGGCAGTAAGCCAGAAAACAACCCTGCACGCAGCTATCGGGTGTACTTCACCTCATAAAGAGCAGACCGTGTTCTATCGCGCATTCTTTAATTGCTGCCGCGCCAAGTAGAAAGCTTTGAGGACGGAAGCTATTTTATCTCTTCTCCGGTCGTCGGATCCTTGAGTTTGACCATGTGGACCTTCCCTAGCTTATGCAGTGGGCCCGGCCATTGGTCCCCGCCCTTGTTGCACGGTTCGAAATCCCCGACAATCATGATGACGGTTTTGTCCGGATGGATGTACTTGTTGGCGACCTTTTGGATCTTTGCTTTGGTTACTGCTTTGATCTTATCTCGATATGTATTATAGTAATCCATTGGTTTGCCGGTCATCTCGAGGTTCGCGAAGGTGGACATGGTGTCTTGGGGCGACTCGAAAGAGTTGGAAAAACTTTCCAGGTAGTAGTTGATTGCGGTCTCCATCTCGGCGTCTGAGATAGGCTCCTTGCGGATGCGGTTGAACTCGTTCATGATCAATGAGATCGCATAGCCAACCGTGGAAGACTTAGTCTGGACGTATCCGGAGAACGTTCCCGGATATCCCCAGCGGTACTTGAACCGGCTGCCCGTGTTATATGCCAGGCCCTCGTCTGACCTGACTTTGGTCACGATGCGGGAGGTGAAGCTTCCCCCTCCGAGGACGAAGTTCATGACCTGAACGGCGAAGTAGTCAGGGTTGGTGTCCTCGATTCCCAAATGTCCGAGGCTGATGTAGCCCTGGTTGATTTTCTTCTGGATGAAATAGACGCCCGGCTCAGGCTCAGGGAACTTCTTGGAGAACGATGGGATGGTGACTTTCTTATTCTTCCAGCCTGCGACGATCTTGTTGATCTTTGCTTTGAGCTTGGACTTATTAAAATCACCCGATGCCGCCAGGATGATGTTTTTAGGGAAGAAATACTGTGCATGAACCGTTTTTAGATCCGCTCCGGTAATGCTTTCATAGGCGGTTTTGTTAGGCTGCCATGTCAGTGGGTGATCCCCATAGATCAGACGTTCGTATTCGCGGCTCAACATTTCGCTCGGCTGGTCATTGGCCTGCCGGAGCCGCTGGATGAGCCGAACCTTTGCAAGATTCAGTGGAGCTTCCCTGAATTCCGGGTTCATCAGAACGTCGAAAAAGAGGTCGAGACCTTCATCGACGTCTTTGCTCAAGATCGAGAGGGACAGTGTTGAGGTC
>CBEWDL010000242.1:0-1796 GCA_965555375.1 uncultured bacterium | reverse complement strand
CAATAAGGGATCAGGTCATCAAGATTTCTGAGCTTGGCAATGTAGCCTGGTTTTCAGAGATCGGGGATTGGGATCTGTTGGCTCAGGGTGAGCCGGTCAGTTTGAAAGGCATGAGGTTCAGCGGGGTTCTGGAGAAACGTGAAGGAAGCTGGGTAATCGTGCAATTTCACACTTCTATTCCCGTGGCCGGCCAGTCGGTTGAATACTAGAGTCTCCGTTGACCGCGTGCCAGCCACGCACACTAGAATATGAATGGCGGAAAGGGAAAAAAAGACAGATTCATATTTTTCGATAATATAAATACCACTTTTCCGGCCCCGGAGGTTGTCAGCGTCGTAAACGAAGTCCTGTCCTCCCGGCTCGGTAATCCGTCGTCCCATGTCCACTCCGCTGGCATAAGTGCGGGTAGGATAATTGATGAAGCCAGGGAGAAAGTATCGTCGTTCATCAGCGCGTCCCCGGAATCAATAATATTCACCTCCGGGGCCACGGAATCCAATAATCTGGCTATCACCGGGTTTTTGAAGGCTAACCCCGGTTACCAGCTTGCCGTCTCCGCGATAGAGCATTTTTCGATAATCAATCAGGTGCGATTATTACATGAAGAAGGGATACCGGCATTTCTGATAGACGTTGAAAAAAAGGGATCTATCGATCTGAATTCCTTAGAGGAGATCGTGCGAAAGAAACAGACCCTCGTATCGATCAGCTATGCCAATCCCGAGATAGGCACGATACAGGATCTAAATTCCATTTCCGAAATCTGCGGTCGGCATGGGGGGATTCTACATTGCGACTGCACGGCAACCGCCGGTCTTCTGGAAATTGACATCGCAGACATGGGGGTCGATCTTTTAACGCTCTCGGCACATAATATGTATGGCCCCGCAGGAGTCGGGGCCCTCTATGTGGGTAAGAATATCAATATCTTGCCGCTGTTTGCGGGCGGCAATCAAGAATATGGAAAAAGGCCGGGCACCGAGAATGTCCCCGGTATTGCGGGCATGGGGGAGGCCTGCCTGATGGCCGGGGAGAATATCGGAAAGTGGCAGAAACATCTTTCCGCAATGGGCAAAAAACTCTGGCAGGGTCTTGCCGATTCGATTCCGTTTATTCATCTTACCGGCCATCCGGAGAAGAGGCTTCCCGGCCATGTGTCGTTCTGGGTGGAACATGTAGAAGGCGAATCTTTGCTTCTGCTTCTGAATATGAATGGCGTTATGGCGTCATCCGGCTCGGCTTGCAGCTCCAATTTGAAGGGGAAGGACGAAAGCGACCTGGTGGCGTCCCACGTTCTGACGGCTGTGGGGGTTCCAACCGATATCTGCGCCGGATCGATAACTTTTTCCCTCGGAAAGTATAATACAGAGGAAGAAGTTGATTATGTCGTTTCTATCATGCCGGGCATAGTAGAGAAACTTCTGGCTATGTCTCCGAGCTATGAAGATTATAAAAAGGGCAAGGAGTCATTTCATGGATAAACCGTTTCCATATTCAGATCTCGTGATGGATCATTTCGCTAATCCGCGGAATATGGGGGAGATGGAGAATCCCTCCGCCGTCGGCAATATCGGCAACCCCATCTGCGGCGATGTAATGCGTCTTTATTTGAAAATCGAAGACGGCGTTATTGTCGATGCTAAGTTTAAGACTTTCGGATGCGGTGCGGCAATCGCATCGTCGTCGATACTGACCGAGATGCTGAAAGGGAAAAAAATCGAGGATGCTCTGAAGATATCCAACGAAGCGGTGGCTGAAGCGCTGGGGGGATTGCCTCCAACCAAGATCCATTGCTC
>CBEWDL010000241.1:0-1812 GCA_965555375.1 uncultured bacterium | reverse complement strand
CTCGGAGGCACTGTCGGATCGGTGATTGAGAGAAATCAACAGGAGGCTTAATAGATGTGCGGGATAGTGGGATACGTTGGCCCCCAGAAGGCATATCCGATCTTAATAGAAGGGCTTAAGCGCCAGGAATATCGAGGATATGATTCAGCAGGCGTTGCCCTTATTGAAAATGGCGAGATAGTAATTCAAAAAAGCGCCGGCAAAATCGCTGCTCTGGAGGCTGGTCTTGAAGGTCACGATTTTAAGGCGAATTCGGGGATAGCTCATACTCGATGGGCTACGCATGGCGAACCGACGGATATCAATGCACATCCTCATACCGGCATGACCGGCAAAATAGCGGTTGTGCACAACGGCATAATCGAGAATTACGGGGCCTTGCGGGAGGTTCTGAAACGTCAGGGACGTGTTTTCAGAACGGAAACAGACACCGAAATAATAGCTCATTTAATCGAGGAGTATTACGAGGGCAACCTGCTTCAAGCCGTTCGCAGAGCTTTGACTCAAGTTGAGGGTACCTACGGGATAGCCGTAATCTGTCTTGACGATCCGGATTCGATGGTTGCTGCCAGATCCGGTTCGCCTCTGGTTATCGGCTGCGGCGAGGGCGAAAACTTTGTGGCCTCGGATGTTGCGGCTATTCTAAGGCATACCAACCGGGTCGTTTATCTTGAGGATGGTGAATTAGCCGAGGTGACGCCCTCCGGATTTTCCATTACGACCCTCGACGACGTAACTGTCACACCCCATCTGCAGGAGATTTCCTGGAGTCTGGATATGATCGAAAAGGGCGGATATGATCATTTCATGCTAAAAGAGATCTTCGAGCAGCCGGAGACCCTGAGAAATGCCATGAGGGGCAGGCTGAATTTCGAGGAGGCTACGGCCCGGCTTAACGGCCTGAATCTTCAATATGATGAACTGCATCATATTCGGCGCATCATAATTACGGCCTGCGGCACGAGCTGGCATGCGGCATTGATCGGAGAATATCTAATAGAGGAATTTGCCCGGATTCCGGTGGAGGTCGAGTATGCGTCGGAATTCCGCTATCGAAGTCCCATAATCGATCCGGGCACGGTGGTTTTGGTTATTTCTCAATCGGGTGAGACAGCCGATACGCTGGCTGCCATGCGTGAGGCGAAACGTAAAGGCGCAACCTGCCTGGGGATTTGCAACGTGGTCGGTTCTACAATCGCCAGGGAGTCCGATGGCGGCGTGTATATCCATGCCGGTCCCGAGATCGGGGTCGCCTCCACCAAGGCTTTCACCTCTCAGATAATGGTGCTCTCTCTTGTCACCATCCTGCTGGGCCGGATGCGGTCCATGTCATACGAAAAGGGTGAGGAGTTGATCGAAGCCTTGAACGGGGTTCCCGAGCAGGTGAAGATGGTGTTGTCTCTTAACGACGAGATCAAGCATCTGGCGGGTAAATACCGCGACAAAAATAATTTTCTTTATCTTGGCCGCGGAATTAACTTCCCCGTGGCGCTGGAGGGCGCCTTAAAGCTTAAGGAGATCAGCTATATCCATGCCGAGGGATATCCGGCCGCCGAGATGAAACATGGACCGATTGCCCTGATCGATGAGAACATGCCGGCCGTGGTCCTGGCGCCAAAGGATTCGGTTTACAGCAAAGTTATTTCTAATATGCAGGAGATAAAAGCCCGCAAGGGGATTATCATCGCAATCGCGACCCAAGGTGACGAAAAGATCACAGAGATTGCCGATGAGGTCATATATATTCCGAAGGTGAACGATTTCATACTTCCGATTGTAGGCATAATTCCCTTGCAGCTTCTGGCATATCAC
>CBEWDL010000240.1:0-1967 GCA_965555375.1 uncultured bacterium | reverse complement strand
AGCTTTCGAGATTTCGTTGCAACGTCTTTATGCAACGAGGCAACGTGGCCATGGCATTGCGCCAGATTCCCCATAAGGTTCCATCGTTCAATGAGTTGGGATTGCCTGAAGTGGTACCCGAATTGGCAGAGCTTCCCCGCGGTCTGGTACTTGTCACCGGACCAACCGGGTCCGGGAAATCCACCACGCTGGCGGCTCTTATAGACAAGATCAACGGCGAAAGAAACCTGCATATCATAACGGTTGAAGATCCCATTGAATATCTTCATAAGCATAAGAATTGCCTTGTAAATCAGAGGGAAGTTCACTCGGATACCAAGAGTTTTGCAGCGTCGCTGAAGTATGCATTGCGGCAGGATCCGGACGTCGTATTAATCGGCGAGATGCGGGATCTGGAAACGATGGAGGCGGCGTTAACGATTTCCGAAACCGGCCACCTGGCATTTGCCACACTGCACACTAACTCAGCCGCTGAGGCTGTTAACCGTATCGTGGATGTATTCCCGACCAACCAGCAGGAGCAGGTCAGGGTTCAGCTTTCATTTGTTCTGCAGGGGATAATAAGTCAGCAATTGATTCCGCAGGTAGGCGGCGGCAGGGCGCTGGCGGTGGAGATACTGGTGGCGACGCCGGCGGTGAGGGCGGTAATTCGCGACGATAAGATTCATCAAATATATTCGTTGTTACAGGCCGGCCAGAAATTCGGTATGAGGACTATGAATCAGTCTCTCTGTGATCTTTATAAGAGGAAAAAAATCAGCTACAACGACGCTGTCGGCCGATCATCCAATGTCAATGAATTGGAGGAAATGATTCAGAGGCAGAGTCCGCAGGGTGGAGTGAATAAGGGCCTTGCACATCAGATTGAGAGGTAGCCCATGCCCGTATTTGAATACAAAGGCAAGACGCTTGGAGGGAAGCAGGTCCAGGGTGAACTGAAGGCGAAGAATAGGGTAGAACTTGAAAGGCATCTAAGAGCCAATAGGATCCTGGTAACCGGGATTTCAAAAAAGCCAACGCAGATTCAGATCAGATTCGGTTCCGGCATAAAGAAGATAGACCTATCCAGGTTTACCAGACAGTTCGCCACCATGATATCGGCCGGTTTGCCTATGGTACAGTGCCTGGAGATCCTCGGCACGCAGATGGAATCGGCGGAGTTTCGAAAAGTGATAATGAAGGTCAAGGAGGCCGTGCAATCCGGGGCGACGCTTTCCGAGGCCCTGGGCAAACACAGGAAGATTTACGACGATCTATATGTCAACATGGTGGAGGCCGGCGAGATCGGCGGCGCCCTCGATACGATTCTGGTCAGGCTGGCGCAATACAGGGAAAAATCCGACAAACTGATCAGGAAAGTCAAAGGAGCCCTGGTCTATCCGATCGTGGTGATGGTAGTGGCCATGGGCGTAACCTTTGCCATGTTGAGGTTCATCGTTCCGATTTTTGCCAAGATGTTTTCCGGTCTGGGAGCGGAATTACCGGCGCCGACTCAGTTTATTCTGAGCCTTTCCAAATTCCTGCAAGCAAACACGCTTCTGATTATATTCGTCCTGGTGGTCGCCATAATCGCTTTCAAGCTGTTTTTAAGAAATCCCAAAGGAAGATTGCTTTTCGATGGTTTCAAGCTGAAGATGCCTCTTCTGGGCAATCTAATCAGGAAAAGCGCCATCTCCAGATTCACTCGAACTCTTTCGACACTTCTCTCGTCCGGCGTGTCCATTCTGGACGCCCTTAATATCACGGCTAAGACCTCGGGCAATATGGTTCTTCAGAATGCCATCAAGAAATCGATGGTGTCGATCGCCGAGGGTGAAACGATCACTCAGCCTTTGAAGGAAGTCGGGGTCTTTCCGCCCATGGTGACGCAGATGATTTCGGTGGGCGAGAAAACAGGGGGTCTTGATGAGATGCTCTCCAAGATTGCGGATTTCTACGATGACGAGGTCGATGCCGCGGTAGCCGCC
>CBEWDL010000239.1:0-2008 GCA_965555375.1 uncultured bacterium | reverse complement strand
GTTAATCCTCATGGACGTTTCCCATATTAGTTCGTCGGGCGAAATAGAGAATTTCTCCGATCTCAATCAGTTTCATATTAGCCTTCGGGATCTGGTGAGGAAATCTGTTCGAGAAACCGATCTTATCTCCAGCGACGGTTCCGGAAAGATAGCCATTCTGCTTATCGAAACTCCCAAAGAGGGCGCCTTAGCGTTTTCCGAAAGACTCAAGAGAACCGTCAAATATTTCCTCTGCGACAATACCAGGTCGCCTGTCAACTGGCGCGTTCTTACCAGAGAGAGTTATTTCCCCGGCTCGACAGGGGAGGACAATAGTATTCTTGCCGTCCTCGAAACCATAGGCGATTGATTATTTTTTCCTGCTGATAAAATTTTCATTTATCGTTTATAGAAACTGGCTCTGGATTGGCCCCTCGATAGGCAGCCGGTAAAATGAATTGTAAACCGGTTCTCTATAATTTATGGGCCGGCACAAAACTCATGTTCGAGCCAGGTATGGCGAGGCGTCCAGATCCTTAAGCATCAGGTACCCAGGGAGCCAGACCACTGTTGACAGGATCTTGATTTTCAATTAAAGTCCATTGCAGATGGAAACCGATCTCAAAAAGCGGCTGGATCAGGGGGTTCTGGTCTGCGATGGCGCTATGGGGACCTACCTCAATCAAAAAGGGATCTCATATGATCGCTGCCTGGATGAACTCTGCATTTCTCGACCCGAGTTGGTGGAAGAGATCCATCGTGAATACATAAGCGCCGGCGCAGAAATCATAGAAACGAACACATTTGGCGGTAATCATTTCAGACTTGCCAGCTATGGGTTGGAGCATCTCGTTAGAGATATAAACCTCAAAGGAGCCAGAATCGCTCGAGAGGCAAGAGAAATCAGCGGCATCGATATACTGGTTGCCGGTTCGATAGGCCCGCTGGGAAAGCTAATCGAGCCATTGGGCAAGATCAGAATCGACGAGGCGAAAAGGGCGTTCACCGAACAAACAGAGGCTTTGCTCGAGGGTGGAGTGGACCTGTTCATGATCGAATCCATCTCCAGCATCGATGAAATAGTCGCGGCTGTTTCCGCCGTGAGATCCGTTGCAGACCTGCCCATCGTCGCCCAGATGACTTTCACAACCGAGGGTACCACATATTTTGGCACCACTCCAGCGGAGATGGCAGCCCGGCTTCTGCCGCTTGATGTGGAGGTGATCGGCACCAACTGCTCGGTTGGGCCGCAGAAGATGCTGGAGACCGTTGAACAGCTTTCCGAGCTCGGAGCGCCTTACATCTCCGCCCAGCCCAATGCCGGCCTGCCCAGGTATTTCGGCGGGAGGTTTGTATATCTATCCTCGCCGGACTATTTTGGCGATTTTGCCAGAGCATTCGTAAAATCCGGGGCGCGGATAGTGGGCGGCTGTTGCGGCACGACGCCGGCGCATATCGCCGCATTAGCCAGAACCGTGAAGAGTTCGTCTGTCGAAAAGCGAACGGCCACGGTGAAAATAAAAAGCCCTGATCGCTCAATGACAATTACGCCAGCCCGTGGCGCCTCCACCAGATTCTATGAGAAATTGAAAACTCAATTCTCGCTGTCGGTAGAAATAGACCCTCCCAAGGGCACCAATCCCGCCAAGATGCTGGAAGCCGCCTCGAGACTCAAAGAGGCTGGCGCCGATGCCGTTAATATTGCTGATTCTCCCATGGCGAGAGTTAGAATGAGCTGTCTTGCCCTTGCATATCTGGTGTCATCGTCAGTGGATATCGATATTATCCTTCATTTCACTACCCGTGACAGGAATTTGATGGGTCTGCAATCCGATTTGATCGGGGCCAACGCTACAGGCATCCGAAATATATTGGCCCTCACGGGCGACCCGCCGTCAATAGGCGATTATCCGCAGGCTACAGCCGTTTACGATGTTGATTCTATTGGTCTTGTGAAAATCATTGCCAGGCTGAATTCGGGTATTGATTTCGCCGGCAATTCTATCGGAAAGCCGACAGAGTTTTCGAT
>CBEWDL010000238.1:0-2049 GCA_965555375.1 uncultured bacterium | reverse complement strand
ACCGACAGATTTAATAATGATTCGGAGGTAAACAAGATTAGGAATATTTTCATATACAAAACGTTCGAAACATTCGTTAGGGATATGGAATATACAAAAGAAGACTCAAATGCGCAGATTGCGGTTGATTTTATTTCGGGTTTTACGGATAATTTTGTAATAAGGGCATTGAATGAGATTTTTGTCCCAGAATCTATTGTATAGAAAACCCAGTTCTCTTTCTCATTTTAAAATATTAGCTATATACCCCTTTCGGTCAGGTCGCAGGCCTCCCACCGTAACCAGACGGAAAAACTAATGCCCCACAGCAGGCTGTGGGGCACCGAATGCAACCCTCAAACTTGTTGGGGGGTGGGGGTGGCAATTGTCATTCCCGGCATGATAAAGAATCCTGAATAAAAGCCCACCACCATGGATTCCCGATCGGCGTCGAGAATGACAGGGCTTTTATTATTCCTTTGAAACCAAAACACCATTATTATATTGTCCAATATTATGCGAAATACCGCCTTCCAGATAATAGTCATCGGCGGCGGGCATGCCGGTATTGAGGCGGCGCTGGCGGCCGCCCGGATGGGATGCAAAACCGCCATGATAACGATGGATATAAACGCCATCGGCAGGATGAGCTGCAATCCGGCAATCGGCGGCCTGGCCAAGGGACAACTTGTGCGGGAGATCGACGCTCTCGGCGGCGAGATGGGATACGCCATCGATAACACCGGTATCCAGTTCAGAATACTCAATAAAAGCAAAGGCCCTGCGGTACAGGCTCGCCGAGCGCAGGCCGACCGGGCACTATACTCGAAATTTATGGCTGAGACCGTGCTGTCGCAGGAGAATCTCGAAATCATCGAGGGCGAGGCCACCGACCTGATTATTGAGGACGGAAGATGCCGGGGCGTTATCCTATCGAGTGGGGAGAAAATAGACGCCCAGGGCGTCATTATTACCGCCGGCACATTCCTTAACGGATTGATACACATAGGATTAGAGCAAATTAAGGCTGGTCGGCTGGGAGAGCCGCCGTCAACCGGCCTGACCGAAAAGTTGGTATCCTTGGGTATAAAGACGGGAAGACTGAAGACCGGTACTCCTCCCAGGCTGGATGGCAATACGATTGATTTCTCGCAATATGAGATCCAGAAAGGCGATGATCCTCCGCCCTATTTCTCCAATCGCTCGGATCATTCCCGGCAGATGAAGCAGTCTGTCTGCCACCTGACATATACTAATGAAAAAACGCATAAGGTCATCCGTGAGAACCTTCACGCCTCCCCCTTGTTCGGAGGGGTGATTAAGGGGATAGGACCGAGATATTGCCCATCAATAGAGGACAAGGTCGTGCGCTTCGCCGACAAATCCCGTCATCAACTATTCTTAGAGCCGGAAGGTCTGGATACCAGTGAATACTATATCAATGGGTTTTCATCATCGTTGCCGAAAGATGTGCAACAGGCTGCGTTGCGGACGATTCCGGGCCTTGCGAATGCTGAGATGACACGCCCGGCATACGCTATCGAATATGATTTCTTCCCGCCCCACCAGCTATTCATTACTATGGAATCGAAGATCGTTCCGAATCTTTACTTCGCCGGCCAGGTAAACGGGACATCCGGTTACGAGGAGGCCGCCGCTCAGGGTATGATGGCCGGAATCAATGCGGTCTTGAAGATACGCGGGCAGGAGCCGTTCGGGCTTTCCCGGGCCGAGGCCTATATCGGTGTTCTTCTGGACGATCTGGTGACAAAATCGACAACGGAGCCGTACCGGATGTTTACCTCCCGGGCCGAATATCGCCTCAGCCTGCGAGAAGACAACGTCGAGGAGAGACTCCTGGAGAAAGGCCATCGTCTGGGTTTGATTCAGGAGCATATATATGATAATTTCCAGAATCGGCAGAAAGCCAGGTCTGAGTTGACGGAGTATTTAAAACAATCGAGAATAGATATTGAGGTTTCCAACAACGGAAACCGGGCAAGAAACCGATATTCCGCCTACGAAGCCTTGAGGAATCCGAGCCTCATATGCGATGAGTATCATATATAT
>CBEWDL010000237.1:0-2082 GCA_965555375.1 uncultured bacterium | reverse complement strand
CTCACCGACCCTATCTTCGTATTCGCCGAAAATTTTCTCTCTTTCGGCTTCGCGAACCTTCTGAATCAGAACCTGCTTGACGGTGGCTATGGCGTTCCGCCCGAAAGCCTCAAACGGCATCGGGACATCGAGCTCCTGGCCAATCTCGACATCTTCATAGTAATCGGATGCTTCCGCAACGGTCATCTCGAGACCCGGATTAGTAACTTCATCCACAACCGTTTTGGTCAAATAGACGGTGATCTCGCCCTCTTTCCTGTTGATTTCGACGCGGATATTGTCTTTTTCCTCGATGTTGTATTTCTTTTTTATGGCCGAGGCCAGGGCTGCTTCCACGGTCTCGAGCACGTAATCAACATCGAGATTCTTCTCTTTAGCTATCTGCCCAAATGCTTCAATAATATCGTAATTCATTAAGAAATCCTCCCTGCGCGAACCGCCGTCAAATCAGGATTTTTCCGCGCGGATTCGCGTCCACAGGAATATCCACTATCGTTTCCCCGGTTTCGATTTTGATGGATGAACCATCGCATTCTTTCAAAATCCCTTGAACTGCTTTTTTACCATTTCCATTATTATAGGTTACGGCGATTTTCTCTCCCACTCTCCTCCGGAAATCGCGAGGTGTAGTCAAAGGTCTGTCAAGTCCCAGCGACGAGACCTCCAGAGTATAGCGGCCGGCTACGGGATCGTCGGTATCCAGCCGGTCGGAAACCTGACGGCTGATACGGGCACAGTCATCCAATGTGACTCCGTTGGGCGAATAGATATAGATCCTGATTATCTGCCGCCCGCCGATAACAGGCGCCGTTAATTCAGCCAGTTCAAAACCTGAATTCTCGATCAAGGGTTCCAGCCTGCTTTTCAGATTTTCGGCATTTACTCTCACGGCCATTCCATCCCTCGTGCAAGCAATACTTAAAAGAGTGGGCCTCAACCCACTCCCCGAACCTAACACTATACGCTTATAACCTATTAAAAAGCAACCGTTTTTTACAGATTTTCCAGAATCCGGCAGGCCTCCTCCACGGCCTTTTCGATCGATACTTTTTCCGTCTCAAATCCTTTTCGCCTTACTATCTCCACCATGCCCTCTTTTAGACTTCTGGCGCCGATGCAAATTCTGATGGGGATGCCTATGAGATCGGCGTCGTTGAACTTAACGCCCGCCCGCTCGTCGCGGTCGTCCATAAGTACCTCGTAGCCCTTTCCCATAAGCCCTTCGTATATATTGAAAGCCGTCTCCCCAATCTGGCTATCGCCGATATCGATGGGGACAATGTGAAAATCATAGGGAGCTATGGTATTGGGCCAGATTATCCCTTTCTCGTCGTGGAAGGCTTCTATGGCCGCCTGAGCGGTGCGTGTGATACCGATTCCATAGGAACCCATTACAAACGGTTTCTCGCTGCCGTCAGCATCGATAAAATTGGCGCCGAGGGCCTCGGAATACTTGGTGCCGAGCATGAAGATATTGCCGACCTCGATGCCCGAAAAGGCCTCCAGCCGCCCCTGATTGCAGTGAGGGCATACCTCTCCGGCTTCCGCCCTGCGGATCTCCGCATATTCATCAACTTTGAAATCGCTTAAGTTAACGCCGACTATGTGAGTGTCGTCCTTATTGGCGCCAACAACAAAATTCTGCATCGTCCTTATTTCGGAATCAGCGATTATTCTGATGTCCTTCAGCCCCACAGGCCCGGCGTATCCGACCTGGGCGCCGGTGATTTGCATGACAACGTCAGGCGGGGACATCTCAAGCTCTAAGCAACGAAGATAGTTTTTGAGCTTGGTTTCGTTTATGTCGCGGTCCCCCCGGATGAGGGCCGCCACGGTGTCGCCGTCAGACTGATAAAGAAGGGTTTTGATGAGCTTCTCCGGCCCGACCTTGAGAAAACCGGTGACCTCCTCCACTGTTTTCATGCCGGGGGTGTAAACCATCTCCTTTTGCTTCGGGGATTCTTTTCTGGGTTCCTCCTGCATGACAATCGAGGTGGCTTTCTCGATATTGGCGGCGTAATCGCAGCGGTTGCAGGATAGAACGACCTCCTCGCCGCCGGCGGTATCCACCAGAACCATGAA
>CBEWDL010000236.1:0-2214 GCA_965555375.1 uncultured bacterium | reverse complement strand
GCCTCACACGGAGGCCGGCGTTTTTATTCCGAGAATAACATAATAAGATTATATGCCCTGGCGTTCAAGATCACCTCTTAATGATCGATAACAAACGATAGGGTATTAATATGCCCAAAAATACTTTTTCATGACGGGAAATTCTAATGTCCAGCTTCGGAATAATTGAAATATTCGTGGGCCTGGCGGTTTTTCTGGGAATCTTAACCCGCGGACGGAGCCGCCGTATCGAGAATTTAGGCAGATACGCGCCCGATATTCTGGTTGGCCTATTTCTGATCTTTCAAGCCATAGCAATCAATTTTCAATATCTGTATCTCGATACTGTCACCCGATTCCATCAGGGAATGTTGATACTTTTGTTTCTTCCGTATGCCTGCTACCTGGAGAATAGTTTTGATAGAGCAAGAAACCGCAAGTTATTATCGAACTCATGGCTTATTGCTGCAATTATCCTTTCTGCTCTTCATCTTTTATCCGCTGATAGCGGCCGGCTGTCAAACATACAGTATCTGGCATTCGACTTTATTGCGGGCCTTTTCCTGGCGGCGAGCCTGATGCGGTTTTACGGTTTTCACAGGCTCTTATTATCATTAGCGGCTCTTATCTGGGTTTCCCATCACGCACATGCGTCGCCGGCCTTGATTTCGGGAATCAGTTTAGTTATGGGCAGTCTGGTATTCTTCAGAGCCGGGTTTTTAAGTAGGGCCCAGACGTTTAAGGATTTTGATTTCGAGTCGAAAGACCTGATAAGCGCCTTTAAAAACCCCTTTCTGATACTCAATCTCTCAGGCAGAGTCGCTTTCGCCAGTGACGAATTTCTGAGGATCTCCGGCTATGATAGAAAGGAGCTCATGAATAAAGAGGCGATAGATATTTTTGAGATGCCGAATAACTGGAGATTGAAATTAGATCCATCCGGCGATTCCAGGAGAATCAGATGTGATCTTATTCGTCGGGACGGAGAAAAACGCCCCGTACTCCTGACGCTCAACGAGATCTGCAAAAAAGGCAAGGTTGTGAAAAACCTGTTGTGCGCGATACACGACGAACGGGAATATGAGATAATGGAGGCCCGGATAAAGGCGGAGGCCCGACGTTTCTCAGGGCTTTATGATACGAGCGTGGCCCTATCGGCGTCGTTGGAGATGAAGGACGTTCTGGAAGCCGTAGCCACAGCGGCTGAAACGCTCACCGATTCGGATACCTGTACGATCTTCGCCCTGGATCATGCCCGACAGGTTATAAAGCCTATATATTCAACTGAAGACGTTTTCAGCGACGAGGTGATGAATTTTGAGTTCCCTGTCGGTCAGGGTCTGACAGGCGCGGTTGTCCGCGATGGCAAAGCACGCATTCAGAACTGGGATGATGATACGGAGATTGCAGTTCTCATTCCCGGGACTACCGATGTGGACGAATCGCTGTTATCCGTGCCGTTGTTGGCCAAAAACGTGGTGATTGGCGCCTTGACTCTATACAAGGTCAATAAGAAAAAATTCTGTGAGGAGCAGATTTCGACTCTGACGGTATTCGCCTCGCAGGCATCGTCTGCAATAGAGACAAGCCGGCTGTATATGAGACTGAAGGAGTCGGAGAAGGTATATCGAAGTTCCGTTGACCTGGCAGGCGACAGCATATTGTTCGTTGATTCCGAAACGGGGAAGATCACCGATGCCAATGAGACGGGCGTAAGAACTTTCAAATATTCAAGATCGGACCTGGTCGCGAAATATATCTGGGAGCTTCATCCTCAGCCTCAAATGCCGCTTGCCAGGCAGTTGTGGCAGTCGGCGGTAACCGATGGCCGGGGTACGCTTGGCGAAATAGAGTACGAGGCAAAGGACGGCGCGCTCATACCGGCTTCTATCAGCGCCTCAAAGATCGCCGCGGGCGATATCAATTTCATCCAGTGGATCATCAGGGACATCAGCGAATATAAGAATACCATAGGCAGAATCGGATTTTTCCATAAGATCCTGTCGGGCCTTGGGCAACCGGTGCTTATTACCGATACCGCAGGAATAACCTGCTTTTTCAACATCTCTTTCAAAAGCTTCTTCTCCTTAGAGGATAGTGCGGCGGAGGGTATGAGTATAAAAAGTTTGATTATTCGCAGCCCCAGCCTGGCGATCCTGGAATCGGTCTGGAATGAGCTCAAAGGCAAAAGCAGCTTCGCCAGAGACCTGGTTTTCAATCCCGGCCAGAATAATC
>CBEWDL010000235.1:0-2236 GCA_965555375.1 uncultured bacterium | reverse complement strand
CAAGGCGGCTATATGGCGGAACTGCCGGGGGAAGAAGTCCTCGCTAACTGATTCGCGGAGAATATAATTCGGGCGACAGGAATTATCCATAAGCCTGCATAGGCTCTACGGCAGTTTCCTCTTGGCCTCTTCCCAGAGGGCATCCATTTCATCCAGGTTGGAATCATCCAGCTTTTTCCCCTTTTCGCGCAGCCTGTTTTCGATATACTGAAATCGCCGGATGAATTTCTGGACTGCTATATTCAGGGCCTCCTCGGCCTGCATCTGCAGATGCCGTCCAAGATTTACCAACGAGAACAGCAGATCGCCTAATTCTTCCTCCTGCTTGGCCCTCTCTCGGGTTTTAAGGGCGTTTTCGAATTCTGTTATCTCTTCTTTTAGCTTTTCGACGACTTCATCAGGAGTTTTCCAGTCGAATCCATAACGTCCGACCTTCTCCTGTACACGATAAGCTTTCAGCAAAGCTGGCAGAGAGGGGGGAACACCCTGGAGGACCGAGTAGTCATGGTCTTTTGCATTTCGATGTTTTATCCGTTCCCAGTTATGGAGCACCTCCTCGGATGTTAGATCCCTTTTGTCACCGAAGACATGGGGGTGTCTGACGGTGAGCTTGTCAGCGATTTTCCCGGCAACGGTTTCTATATCAAATGCTCCTCGCTCTCTGGCGAGTTGAGCATGCATGACGATTTGCGAGAGAAGGTCTCCCAATTCCTCGGCCAGTTTCTCATCGTCATGTTCCGCAATGGCGCTGATAACCTCATAGACTTCCTCGACAATATAGGGTTTGAGAGAATTGTGATCCTGCTCCTTATCCCAGGGGCAACCATCCGGCCCGCGAAGCGTCGCGATTATCTCCACCAGTCTTTTGAAATTCTCCATGAGATAAATACTATCCGTGCCGGGGTTCCAAGTCAAATGAAATTGCCGTCATTCGGTCTCTTATTGTAACCTGAGGGAGTCTTCGGAACCGGCTCTTGACAACACCTTTTATGCTGGGTATGTTTAGCCTGCGATTTTTTGGAGAGATGTCCGAGTTGGTCTAAGGAGCACGCCTGGAGAGCGTGTAGCCCCCAAAAGGGGCTCCTGGGTTCGAATCCCAGTCTCTCCGTATGGATTTAACTTCTTTAACTCCTTATCGTTCAACGCTATCTGGTTGATATTTATACTGCTTAGAGCCTAACATGGACTGAATAACCCAATATAAATACCAATAACTTACAACGATTTTTGAACCATATATGAACCAGTTGTGATTACGATTGACCTGAATTCGCGTCCAATTTTGATGTAAAATGCGGGCCCTAAAACCAGATAGGACCCGCATTCTTGAGGTAGCAATTATAGCGAATTCGCCCTGTCTATGAGACGATGTGATGAGCTCTAATATGGTAATAGATTTATCTTCGCGCGGTTTGCATCCGATACATGGTGAGCATAGATCATAGTCGATTGAATATCGGAATGACCCATCCATGCTTGCACGTCTCTGATAGGCACGCCAGACGCAACTGCATAAGTTCCGAAGGAATGTCTGAGATCATGTAGCTTGCCTTTCTGTCCGAGTTTTATCAGGAATCTTTTATAGGCTAACGATAATTCCTGTAGCCTATGAAAATTAAATGGCGCTCCGTCCTCTGTCGTCCTCGGCAGAACCCATGGGCCTGATATGGAGCGAGTAGACTCAGAATTCCGATAAGTTTTTCGCTTAGGGGGATTGTCCGCGGCCGCTTACCCTTAGGCGTGTAATCCTGATCTGATCGGATTTTGATTTCCTTTTTCTTGAAATCGATATCAGACATCTTTAGCTCCGCCATTTCAGATCGACGCAGCCCTCCGTTTCTCTACGCATATGATTTTAGCCACGCTGCTATGCCCTCGTCAACATTTTTCGGTGAATACCGAAAGTCAAGTTTGCTTGAGGTTGGATGGATTCAGGTGCGGGAGGCACATCCTGGGGCGCCGGGTAGCCGCGTCAACAATACGATAATATGAAAAGGCGGCTTTGGGGAGTGTGTCAACAATAAATTTCCTTGACCGAATTTTATGGGGGAGAGTAGTTGCTGGATGGTGCCCGTGTTCTATCGCCTTCTCTTGCGTCTTCTGCCGCTTTCATTGATCGGGCGAGCTTCTTGGACTTTCAGTGTGCTGCTCTTGAATTCGGAACCGTTGAGAGCCAGCACGGCCTTCTTGGCCTCCGATTTCTTAAACATCTCCACGAATCCTAAACCTCTAACAC
>CBEWDL010000234.1:0-2304 GCA_965555375.1 uncultured bacterium | reverse complement strand
GACGGCGAGAATAAGAACTTAAGCCCTGCCAGCGATTCTATCATGTCGTTTGTTTTGGCTGCAGAGGACGGTTTTTTCGTCATCTTGATTCCCTCGAGAAAGCGTTATTCAGCATTATAAGATTCAAATCCGGTCTCAGACAACAGTTAATTGAATGATCCGCGCAATTATAATCGCGCAAGACATCATATCTGACATTTTATCATGGCAAAGCCCGCACGTATTTATGGTGCAACCGGGCAGCATTGGCGAAAGGCAAGAATAGAAATCGGCTTTTCTAAGGCAATTATGTTTGAATTGGATGTAGAAGCCTATATATTTACTGAGAACGCCATGATACGACGGTTCTTTGGGAGGAAGCCTGCTTGTATCGAATTTATTCTGCATAAATATCAGCTCTGGCTCTGTTTGGGTGTAATATGAGCGAAATAGGCAAGGCCGATTTCTAATAAGATTCTTTGAGAAAGATGGAATTACTTCCTCGAAGGAAAAGGAGGAATCGAGGATGCTACCTCATGATACGAAAACCGAAGATCGGGCTGTGGGAACCAGCCTGTCATTTTTCCAGAGGCTGTTCGGGGATTATCATCCGCGAGATTTTGCCATTAGGTTGTGGGATGGCACTACCTGGGAGGCCGAGCCGGGGCAGACACCGCGTTTCAGGCTCGTATTCAATCATCCGGGGGCCTTGCGAAGGATGTTCTGGCCGCCGAACGAGGTCACTCTGGGCAAAGCATATATATATGATGATTTCAATATAGAGGGAGAATGCGAGGGGATTTTTGCGCTGGCGGATCATATTCTCAGTCGCAAATGGGGCCTGATCGAGAAACTACGTTATGGGAAATCGCTTCTGAGTCTGCCATCGGATGACCGCCCGCAGGCGGGTCGCCGGGAGGCGGAATTGAGCGGGGCCCAGCATAGCAGGGAACGAGATCAACAGGCTATCGCCTATCATTATGATGTCTCCAATGACTTCTTCGGGCTGTGGCTGGATGACCGAATGGCTTATTCATGCGCATATTTCGCTTCACCCGATGATGATCTGAATGCTGCCCAGGAGAGAAAGCTGGATTATATCTGCCGGAAACTGCGGTTGAAACGAGGTGAAAGGCTTTTAGATATCGGCTGTGGTTGGGGCGGGTTGGTGATCTACGCCGCACAAAATTATGGCGTGAACGCACTTGGCATCACGCTAAGCCAGCCGCAGGCTGATCTGGCTGCCCAGAAAATCCATCAGGCAGGATTAGGAGATCGTTGTAGAGTGGCGGTGGTTGATTATCGTGAGATCGATGAAAAGGAGAGTTTCGATAAGCTCGTCAGCGTGGGGATGTTCGAGCACGTGGGTGAATCGAAGCTGCCGGAATACTTCCAGCAAGCACACCGATTGCTGCGCCCGGGCGGCGTCTTTCTCAATCACGGTATCGCCTGCCGCGCTACCGAGAAAGCCCAACGAGGCCCCACGTTTAGCGACCGGTACGTTTTCCCGGACAGCGAACTTTTGCCTATCAATACGACGCTGCGTATCGCCGAGAATAGCGGCTTTGAGGTTCGCGATCTGGAGAGCCTGCGCGAACATTACATGCTGACTCTAAGACACTGGGTGCGCCGTCTTGAGAAGCGGCACCGGGAGGCTCTTCAAGCCACCGATGAGGCGACCTACCGCGTCTGGCGGTTGTTCATGTCCGGCTCAGCCTATGGATTCAAGGTAGGCTTGCATAATGTATATCAGGCTTTACTAATAAAATCCGGACAGTGCGAAAGCGGACTGCCGTTGACGCGGGATGACTGGTATGCTTGATGATAACCGGGAACATTAGACGTCGAGTATGGACACTCACCAGATCTGGACTGCTATTCGGACAATTATTGTCGTAGTCGTTGGCCTTTATATAATTTTCGTAATCATCCTCTGGCTTTTTCAATCGCATCTCGTCTATTTTCCTCAAAGTGAAATTACCATAACGCCGGATCAGGTAGGGATTCCATATGAAGGCATGAGTTTTGAGGCATCGGATGGGGTTAAGCTTTCGGGCTGGTTCATTCCCGCCGAGAATGCCAGAGGCGTGATCCTGTTCTGTCACGGAAATGCCGGCAACATCTCCCATCGCCTGGAATCTATCCGTATTTTCCATCGTCTTTCTCTTGACGTGTTCATTTTCGACTATCGAGGTTACGGTAAGAGCGAGGGCAAGCCGACTGAACAGGGGACATATCTCGACGCGGAAGCGGCCTGGCGATACCTGGTTGAGGATCGGCGGGCTGATCCGGCCCGGATAATTATTTTCGGCAGATCGCTGGGCG
>CBEWDL010000233.1:0-2391 GCA_965555375.1 uncultured bacterium | reverse complement strand
CGGTTGAACACAGGTTTAAGGATCTTCTGACTGAAGAGATTCTTCCGCGGGATAAACTCGATGATTTCGTTGAAAAAATATACGGCGGGCAGGGCAATCCTTACGATCTTGCCCGGAGTATTATGAATAATTTGAAGTGAGGGAACCGATGGATAAACCGACCAAATCAAAAAAGAACAAATCCGCTTATTCTAAGTGGGTCGAGGATTTCGAGAAATCGGCCCCGCCCAGAGATAAAAAATTTATGACAACATCATCGAGGCCGATCAAGCCGCTTTATGTGCCCGAGGATACGGCGGATATAGATCTTGAAAAAGACATCGGCTATCCGGGGCAATATCCATATACCAGAGGCGTTCATAGCTCCATGTATCGCGGAAAGATATGGACCATGCGGCAGTTCTCCGGGTTTGGCTCCCCGAAACAGACCAACGAACGGTATCATTTCCTGCTCAAAAGAGGCCAGACGGGACTTTCGGTTGCTTTCGATCTGCCGACTTTGATGGGATACGATTCCGATTCGCCCAGGTCTGCAGGCGAGGTCGGCGTCTGCGGCGTGGTCGTGGATACGCTCAAGGATATGGAGATCATCTTCGACGGTATCGACCTGGGAGAGATTTCAACCTCCATGACCATAAACTGCACCTCGACAATTCTTCTGGCGATGTATATAGCCGTCGCGGAAAAACAGGGGGTGCCGTCGGAGAAGCTGACCGGGACTCTTCAGAACGATATTCTCAAAGAATACATAGCCCAGAAGGAGTGGATCTATCCCCCGGAACCGTCCATACGATTGATCACCGACATGATGGCCTTCTGCGCCGATCACGTGCCCAAATGGAATACTATCTCAATTTCAGGCTACCATATACGTGAGGCCGGAGCCACCGCCGTCCAGGAGCTGGCCTTTACGCTGGCCGACGGCTTCGCTTACGTGGAGGCGGCCATCGAGACCGGGCAGGATGTCGATACCTTTGCCCCCAGGCTGTCGTTCTTTTTTAACTCCCATCTCGATTTCTTCGAGGAGATCGCCAAATACCGCGCCGCCCGCAGGATCTGGGCCAGACATATGAGGGAGAAATACAAGGCCAAAGATCCCCGCTCTTGGCTGATGAGATTCCACACTCAGACGGCGGGATGTTCCCTGACCGCCCAGCAGCCGGAGAATAATATCGTCCGGACGGCATACCAGGGGCTGGCTGGCGTCCTGGGGGGAACTCAATCCCTGCATACCAACTCAATGGATGAAACCTACGCTCTGCCATCGGAGAAGGCGGTGCATATCGCCCTGCGGACTCAGCAGATAATCGCCTACGAGAGCGGCGCGGCCAATACTATCGACCCGCTGGCCGGATCTTATTTTGTCGAATCCCTGACCAACGAGCTCGAGCGTGAAGCGGAGGAGTATTTCGAGGAGATCGAAAAGCGCGGCGGCGTTTTGCGATGTATCGACCAGGGTTATTTCCAGCGTGAGATCGCCGAATCGGCCTATCGCTACCAGAAGGAGATCGAGGCTAAAGAGCGGATCATTGTCGGCATCAACGATTTCATCGAGGAAGATGAAAAAGTCTCAATCCCGATTTTGAAGATCGACGAGCAGATGGAAAAAGATCAGATCGCCGCATTGAAGCAAGTTAAAGAAAGTCGGGACAATGATCGCGTAAAAACCTGCCTCGCGGCCCTGAAGAAAGCGGCCGAGACCGGCGAAAACCACATGCCGCCGCTTCTGGAATGCATCCGCTGCTACACCACCGAGGAGGAGATAACATCGGTCTTAACCGAGGTCTTCGGCACATACACCGAGCCACCGCTGGTGTAGGGGGGAGATGTGTGATGTCGGAAGTTACTTCCGACATAAGGCAGGGTATCCGTCAAAAGTAACTTCTGACGGCACCTGAATATAGGAACGATTTCAAATCGTCGGTTTGGCGAACGGATCCTCCGCAAACCAATATTGGATATTACGGGGACGGTGCAGAGGGACATAAGCGGCCTGACGGTGGTGGCGGAGCGGTTGGCGGTGGTGGGGTGAGGCTGGGCGAATCGAATAAAGGATATTACTAAGAAGAAGATTTAAGAGGTGAATTATTAGATTAGTTACAGTAATTTATTTAAAGTTATAAATGCCGATTCAAAACGCTTTAAAGTATCGGAAGATAAATTATTCTTAAGCTGAGAGGCTTTTTCCGCAAAGTACCGTGCTGGTCTATAATGATTGAAATGATGCCCGTCTTTTAGAGGATTTTTTTCAAAATATTGATTAATGCGAACCAGTATACGCTGACTAGTGTTCGGAAGATCAGATTCTTTAATGGGTGTATTCAAAAGCAATTGGTACTCTGAATTTAAAATACTTAGATAAAAATCACGTTCAAACATATCCTCTATATC
>CBEWDL010000232.1:0-2405 GCA_965555375.1 uncultured bacterium | reverse complement strand
TTGCCAAAGTATTTAGATATGCTTTCAATCATAGTAAAGAGGAATTGAAATATTTCCGATTCGCCTTTACAGGAGGGACATATAATAGGTTATTTAGGGGTATTCCGCCTACAAATTATGCCGAACCTATAAAGAATGGCTTTTTCACAGTTAAAAAAAATAATAACAACGATAAGATAGAGCCTGATGAGATTGCATATTTCCTGCATAATGAATGTGGCGTAGTGACAGTCCCCCCAAAAGACGAAGGTGGCGTAATCATCCTTGCGAGTCTGATAACTCAACGGAAAATTAGCATAATTTGGCCCTTCTTCAGTCCATATACAGCGCATCTGCTCTATCCAGATAACCTTGCCCTCCTACGTTTGGCAGACCAATGGCATGCCAAGAAACTATTGAACACTGGCTCCGTCGAGGAATGGCTAAATTGTGAGGCATGCCGGGATAAGAACCTGAATCTCCAAGAGATATTTCAGCAATTCGATTCTCCATGTGAAACGCATATTGAAATCAATACGATTAATATAGGGGAAGACAAATCGACACTTACATGGAAAGTGCCGGATAATACTCCTGAAAAACTCAGATGCGATATACCAAAGCTTGAAAAGAAAGATCTCCAAAATGCGACCATAGCTCTTATATCTCATGACGAAATGAAAGACAGAATGATTGACTTCGTGATCGACTATGAACACGAACTAGAGAAATTCAAGAACATCCTTGCCACAGGAACTACGGGCAAGCTAATTAAAGAAGCGTGTCCGAAGTTAAGGGATAATGTGAAATTATACCACTCTGGACCGAAAGGTGGGGATATCGAGATAGCTACCGAGATTTTAGTCGGAGCATGTCACCTCGTGATTTTCTTTGTTGACCCGCTGCATGCACATCCTCACATTGAAGATGTACGAGTTGTGTTCAGTGCCTGCATGATCCGGGATAAAATCCCGATTCTTTCAAACGAGATGCAAGCACGGGCATGGATGGATCACAGGATAAGGGGAGTCTAACGGATTTTCGAGCAACCTCCCCAAGAATGACGACCGCAAAATCAACCACCGCTCGGTGGAGCGATACCGGGATTTACGGCGCTTTTTCAGAGCCGTGATTTATAAACTGGCCAGTTCTTTCTCCAGTCGCGTAACCAGATCGCCGAGTTGGTCGACGACCGCCCGGATCGTGGCAGGCTCGGTCAGGTCGACGCCCGCTTTTTTCAACTGCTCCATCGGGTAGTCGTTACCGCCCGATTTTAGAAGCGTCAGATAACGCTCAAGGGCGGGTTCGCGTATTTTCTTATCGTCGGAGGTTATTTCCTTTACCAGCCTGGCCGACGAGGCAAAGCAGGTTGCGTATTTATATACGTAGTAAGGGCTGCCGTAGAAATGGCTGATACGAGCGAATAACGAGCCATACAAATCATCCACCTCGGCGGCGTCGCCGTAATATTCATCCTCGAGACCGAGATAAAGCGCCCGGAGCGCATCAGCCGTGATCGGCTGGCCCTGCTCCACCATCTTGTGCGCCTGCCGCTCAAAATCGGCAAATAGAACCTGAGTGTAGAATGTGCCTACAATATTATCGATAGCCTGCTGCAACAATGCAATCCGCTCCTTCGGATCCTTAGAGCGCTCGAACATATAGTCGAGGAATAGAGCCTCATTCAGAGTCGATGCCACCTCGGCCACGAAAATCGTGTAACCGGCGGTAGCGAACGGCTGGTTTTCGTGCGAGTAGATCGTATGCATCGTGTGGCCTACCTCATGCGCTACCGTAAAAACGTTTTCGAGGGTTTCGTTGTAATTCAGAAGCATATAAGGGTGGACCCCATACACGCCGGCGGAGAATGCCCCGCTTTGCTTTCCCTCGTTCTCGTACACGTCGATCCAGCCTCCCTTAAAGGCTGCCCGCATCTTTTTCTGATAATCTTTGCCCAGCGGCCTGACAGATTCGACAATCCCATCAGCGATTTCATCATATTCATACGTCTTGTCGAAATCCACAATGGGAACCAAGCCATCATACAGGTGATACGTTTCCAGCCCGAGCGCTTCTTTTCGCAGCCGCATATATCTTTTGACCGGTTCGGTGCCAGCCTTGATGGCCGCCAGAAGGTTCTCAAAAACGGCCATAGGCACATTGTCGTTGTCCAGAGCAGCCTCCAGCGTCGAGCCGTAATTACGGGCCTGAGCCAGCCCCCAATCGCGTTGTAAGACGCCATTGTAGATAGCGGCGTAAGTATTAACATTGGCATGATATACACCGTAGTGGCCTTCAAAGGATTTTCTTCTGTCTTCCTGATTGCGGTTGGTGGATAAGATATTGTAGTATTTACCCGGTGTAAGCGTTACCGTCTCTCCGTTGGAAAGCGTCACGTCCTGAAATTCTATATCGGATGTGGACAG
>CBEWDL010000231.1:0-2427 GCA_965555375.1 uncultured bacterium | reverse complement strand
CCGGTCATGGAACTCTGAGCAGCGCCGGATTCCAAAAGGACCTTTTTTAGCTCCACTAATTCGGGAAACTTATTCAATACCGCCTCCTCCAGATCGTTCGAGAAACGTTTTACAAGTCTGTTGAATCTGGAGGCTCCTATCCTCTTTTCAAATAAAATCGTTTCGCTTTTCTTTGTCAAGTCAATTCTTAAATCACTATAGATTTCGGCGGTGGAAGTCGTTATTGGGGGGACGATTACGACTATATCATAATGGCTCGGGAGATGTATCGATCTGACAATCTCGCCTCTTCCGGTTACCTGTGCCTGCCCCCCGGAGAGAAAAAATGGAACATCCGAGCCTATGCCCGCTGCAATTTGGAGTATCTCTTCTGGTGCGGGAGTTAGCTCGTATAGACGGCAGAGACCTCTTAAGACGAAGGCCGCATCAGATGACCCTCCACCCAAGCCGGCTCCGGAGGGTATCCGTTTTTTCAGATTTATCTTTACACCGGGGAAATAGAATCGATCCTGTAATGCGGAGGCCGCTTTATACGCCAGGTTGGATTCATCTGCGGGTAAGGACGGATCATCGCAGGTGATTTCTATGCTGTCCGATCTTTCCATAGTAATATCATCGTAGATATCGATCGCCTGCATCAGGCTTTCGATTTCATGATAGCCGTCATCGCGCTTGCCCAGAACCCTCAAGTATAGATTTATCTTGGCGGGGGCTTTTAATGAAATTTTGTCCAGAAGGGTAATCCTGCATCTATGCCGAAGGAAACCTCAGCCATCGAGTAAAACTGGTCAAGGGAGCATCCGTTCTCATGAAGATAATTTCCCGCATTCTGCCAGCCGAGTGCGATTTTTATCTCCAATTCGTCGATAATTTGCCATTCGCAGAGGAGCCTTATATCATCGATCTTCTCCACGATTCCGGACGGAAACTTGGTATCGAGCGGGACAGGACTCGGATGAATATCCTCGGCACCGTACTCGCCTTTTTCTCGCCTGGTGTATTCGATACCCGATCTGAGATCGGCGTTAATCTTTTTATAAATCCCGGTAAATAGCTCCAGCTGGTCGGAATCGAGCCTTCCTATTGGAGTGCCCCAGTTGAGATAGGCGTTCCTTCTTTTCCTCTGGCCGTAAGTGTATGTATCGATGAAATTAATCTCCACCAGCGCCGACCAGCTTTCGTATTTGGCGGGCACAAGATGCGTTCCAAGCTGCATGGCGAATTTCTGGGGGCCATTGCTTTTATAGATAATATCATCGGCTACAAATTGCAGGTAAAAATGCCCGACCTTATCTTTTACCCAGGAGATATCCAGACCCCACATAATGTTATCGTCGACCCTGCGGTTCTGGCCCTCCCAGTAGTTGAGCAAGACGGGAATATTGTAATACAATTCCGGAAGTCTATCCGGCCCTCCATATAGTACGATCTCCGAGAGGGCAATCTCCCAGCCCTTACCGGGCCTTAAGAGAAGCCGATGCCCGGAGAGATAGCGGTTGTTCCATTCGCCGGTCAGCGTATCATAATAATTATCGAGGCGGCTGGCAAAGCCGGAGAGTCTGAACGGCTTCAATCCGAAACCGTATTTTACGAGATCGTAAGGTGGGGAGCCGGCATCGAGAAGCAGGCTGCCCCTGGGCGACGGCCCCCAGTTCAGCCGCTGACGTCCCAAAAGAAGATCGAACCTGCCCAGATCGAGGGTAAAATAGGCATGATCGAACTGGCCGATTATCCTGTGATTGTGAGCCGTGCCGTAATACCAGGGATAGCCGGTACCGTCGGAATCGAACAAGAGCCTGGTATCGATCCCCCAGCGATCGTCTCTGGAGATCCACCATCCCGCTTTATAGACTGAACCAAGCTCATTTTTGAAATCACGGCTTATGAAGCGATCCCTCCTCAAGAAGTAACCCTCGCGACGCTCCCTGGAGAGACCGCGCGACTCGATCCCGGCATTGAAACCGGCTGAGAGCTTTTCCGACGGTTTTCTCTGGGGAGGTTCCAGCAGCTCCATAATCTTTGCTGCCAGTTCTCTGCTCAGGGGGTCGAGAGCCGTTTCATCGGCCATTATCGATTCGATGACATCCGATCTGAGCCAAGGTTTTTCCGTTGCGCTTAGGTTTTTGAGGTATCCTTTGGCTTTAAGCTCAGTTATGTCTCGATTAACCGGATCGTATACGGCGATGTAAACAGTCTGGCTAAACGCCGATTGAAGATATAAAATAATCGAGATGAGAACAGAAATAGAGATGACGGTGGCTTTTCGCTGCATGGAATCAATCTATATGTCGTTATCGTTATTGTCAAGGCGGATGGAATGAGGTCATTTGACCTTCAAGGGCGTGTCGATCTGTCCGCCCGTAGGGAGATAGACCCCTACGGATAACATTTGTGATTTACAAATAAATAAAGACGATTCGTAGGGGC
>CBEWDL010000230.1:0-2434 GCA_965555375.1 uncultured bacterium | reverse complement strand
CATACCCGTCGATGTCGTTGGAAGGCCCGAATTGAGATCTTTCAAATATCCCTTTATCCTGTCATCCGTTCCGGCGGGGAAAAAACATACGGCTAAATACCGGTCGTCCAGATTATCTTTCAGCGAAAATATCTGGCCCCGGGTGTCGGGAAGAGAAAACTCCGGCGCCGCGAATCCCGTTCTTAAAACATTTACATTATCCATTCAACTCACCTCGACAACCATGCCCCGCCATTATAGCGATCGCCATCGACTATGTCAACAATCTAAAGCCAATCTTTCCTTTTGAAGAAAAACAGAAGCCCGACGATAATCAGCGCCATCAATCCCAGAACCATGAAATAACTTCCCGGCACATGCTTTTCGGGGAAGTCCAGGTTCATCCCGTAGATGCCGGATATCACCGACAACGGGAGCAGGATGACTGTAAAGATGGTCAGTGTCTTCATTATTTCGTTTGTTTTATTGGAAGCCATAGACAGATAAACAGAAAGAATATTGGAAAGTATATCGTTAAAATTCTGGGCATGCTCAACAATACTGTTCAAGTGATCGTAGACATCGCTATAATACACAATTGAATCGTGTCCCACCAGTTTGTATTCACCGCGTGAAAAACGCAACAGGATCTGTCTTTGCGAGGAGGCCAGCCTGTTGAGAGAACCTATGTCCTCTTTAAGCTCGAAAATTCTCTTGAGAATGGTCGCCTCCGCCTGCCCTGAGAAGACCTGCTCCTCCAGTTGATCGATAAATTTCTGAACCGCCGTGCGCACATCGACGAACTCATCCACCATATAGTCGAGTATGGTGTGAAAGGCGAAGTCCGAACCCCGGGAGAGTACCCTCTCATCCTTCAAACATCTGTTGCGTATCCTATCCAGAACCGGGAAATCGTCGTTATGAATAGATACGACATAGTTTTTGCCGAAAAACAGGTCGATCTCCTTGGTGCCGAGCTCGCCCTCGCTCCTGTAATATGTCGTATAAAAAACCAAAAACAGGTAGCTGTCGAAAACATCCAGTTTGGGAAGTGCTTTTTCAACTATAACGTCCTCGATAACCAGCGGGTGAAATTTGAAATCCGATGTTAAAATATAAGCTTCTTCATCGGTCGGTTGCTCCAGATCGACCCAGAACGTACAATTGTCATCGTTGACCAACTCGACGAACGATACCAGACCCTCGTGCTCTTTAACCCCCTCATCGGGATGATAGCTCAGCGTTCTAATCATCCGGGGAGTCCCCTGAAATACAGACATTGCCTCTTGAGAGGACATTTTTCGCATTTCGGTTTTTGAGGACGGCAGATGGTGCGGCCGTGCTGAATCATGTTGAGATGAAGTTGATAGATATCCAGCGGCAGGGCGAGCTCTCTATACCAATCATGGGCGTCCTCGGCCATGTAACCATCGGGAATTAACCCCAGCCTGGCGCTGACCCTGTGCACATGCGTGTCCACCGGCATTGTTTTTCGTCCAAAAGAGAACATAAGCACACAACTGGCCGTCTTGGGACCTACGCCCTCGAATTCCATCAGATAGTCCCAGCCGTCTTGATCCGACATCCCCTTTAAAAAGGAAAGAGAGAAATCGGGCGACTTTTCACCGATCTGCCTGAGGATTTTGACAATCCGTTTCGACTTTATGTTCGCCAGCCCGCCAGCTTTTATTGTCCTGGCAATAGCGGACGGGTTCGCTCCCGCGACGTCGCTCCAGTCCGGAAATCTATCCTTAAGAGAGTTGAAGGCGCGATCCCTGTTGGTATCGTTTGTATTCTGCGATAGAACGGTCAATATCAACTCCTCCGTAGGATCACGGAGATTTGCCTGCTTTTTGGCTCCATACGTATCAGCCAGAATCCTATCGATCCTTTTCGCCCTGCAAACGATCGAGCTCTTTTTCAAGGTCTGTTAACTTAATAGCAGATGGACAAGTGTGTCAACACAAAAGGGCTGGCTTTAGATCCTGCGGATATAGCGGACACCTGTATCGTTGATAAGGCGAGAATAATTATCGAATATGTAATTCAGAGAGGATAAATATGAAAGATCAATTATTTCGCTTCGGCCTTCTCATCCCCTGGAGTCACGGTATCTCCAATTTCGATGTCTTCCACCCCTTTCTTGCCCTCGTCTTTCAACTCTTTAAAAGTTAGCCCTTCCTTAAAAGAGAAAAAAGCACCGAGGATGACGGGTGGAAGGTAAACGAAGATATGAAGTAAAAACGAAAACGCCAGCGCCTCGGGTTTGGATATGCCAAAGGGCTGCATGGCGGCAACGGTGGCGCCTTGAAAAGTACCTATATTCCAGGGAGAAAGCACGACGGTCATCATGATGGTTACTACGGCCGTGATAATCACCGCGCCCCATAGGCTTATGGAAAACCGGAAGGCGAGGATAAGAAGGTAAACCATAGCCGCCTGAGTCAGCCAGGAC
>CBEWDL010000229.1:0-2533 GCA_965555375.1 uncultured bacterium | reverse complement strand
GATCGAGATCACCGTCCAGTTCAATATCCACCCAACGGACATCGTAGCAGGCGTCGAGATCCGCCGATGACCATCCCGCTTCCGTCTCAAGGGTGCCATCAACATTGTAATAAATAAGATTCGATTCAAAATATGAATTGTATGCCTCGCCGGTTGCCACCGCCAGGTCGAGATCGCCGTCGCCATCGGCATCCCCCCAGGCCAGCCTGAAAGTATGTATTGATTCCGACGATACCCATGACGGCAAATTCTCCAAAACACCATCGATGTTATCGTATATATGAACCTCTGCAGGCTCCCAGCCAGGTGAGATATAGTTCGATACCGCCAGTTCCGGGAAGCCGTCGGAATCATAATCCCCCAGTTCGCAATGACCGGAATAGGCGATATTTTCAGAAACCCAGGCGGCCGTTTCGGGCATGAATCCGCCTGAATTTATGTAGGCCAGATTGGGTGTCGTGTCCATATCGTTTCCGTTGGAGATGGCCAGATCGGGATACCCATCGCCGTTTATATCGTCGATTGCGGCGCCGGTTCCATAGTAATCTTCCTCGACGGAAAACCAGCCCGGGACATTATCATACGGCACCTGAGCGAAAACAGCTTTCGCTATAAATGAAATCATTGCAACTGTAATAAGAGATCGCATCTTTTCGATTCCTCAACGAGAATATAAGGAAAATCCGATACATTGCAACGAAAATAGTGTAGCCAACATCATGCGGACCAAAAGCATGGCAAGATCTAAAATGATAAGGCGTCCCAGAAACCTGAATCTGGAGCGCCCTGGATTTTAAATTTGCAGTCCCTTACGATCGGCAAAGAGCCCTTTAATCGGCATTCACTTTAGCCGTATTCCCTGGAGACGCAAACGGTAATGGCGGGTCGGCGGCAATGATATTCACCGGTGTAACCTGGCCTGTGGTGCCGTCGATGGTACAGACATGCCACCACCAGTTGGCCGACGCGGCGGCCTCGGGCACGGCGAAAGCCTGAACCGTCCCATCGGGTTCAAGGATGCCTACATCGGCTTCCGATGTCGAGATATCGCCTGTTCCTGAGTAGTGGTAGATGGCATACGTATAGGTACCGGGATATTCATCGTGAATGGTGATATGCTCGGGGCCGTAGCTGGTAACATCGTCAACATCAAGATCGACGTAGGGAGCGTTGGCGGAATCGCCCCGGCTGGCAAAGTAAATATGATATGAATTTCCGTCTATGCTCGGTGTCCAGAGATGGGAATCCAGATCTGACGGGTTTTCGCCCCAGGTTAAGGTGAATTGCATCCAGAAGTCCCGGTGCAAGATAATGTCATCAACAATAAGTATCGGCATCGGGCTTTCCATGTAGTTTAGCGTTTGCGCATGCAGCGTGTCCCCGCTGAATATTCGAAGCTCAATACCCATCAGGGCGGCGAAGGTTTCCACATCGGCTATTTCATCGATCAGGAACGACGCGGTCTGTCGTCCTGCCCCGGTTGCAAGCGACACGCCCGATGTCAGGCGAACAAAGGCGCCGCCGGCAAAATCCACGGTGCCGATAAGCTCGTAGAAACCATCCATATCATAGTCCTGGCTGGTGGCGGTGATCCAGGTGTCGGTCTCCAAAACTTCGATATGCGAAGGTTCGACCTCAAACCCATTTGATGCTATGCTTGCGGCCTCCACAACTATGGTTATCTCGATTACGGTCCCGGCTGCCATTTCAGCCGAGTTTACGCCGCCGGAGTAGCCAGGGATTGCCGGTTTGGCGCTGGATTGAGCATCATCGTATGAAATCAGGCCCAGGTTGGAATAATAGCTATCGTTGGGATCGCTGGCCACGGCAAGGAGGTGATCATTCAAGAGATAGGCAGCTACGCTGATCCCCGGAACTGGCTGTTGAGAAACATTCACCACATTGATCACAACCGTGAAAGGCCCCTTTGGGCGATTTATCGGAAGGTTTCGGGCAGGCTTTAGAATGGCTGAACAGGGCATTTCGAACGGGTTAACAGCTCGTTGGGCTATAGGAATTTTCACATGAATGAAAAAGGGAGCCCGCTATGAGCTCCCTTTATCGTGGTTTTAAAGACGTTATAGATTGGCTTCAGCTTTTACCATCCTGATCTCTTATTTCTTTCTTCCTGGCCACCGCTGCCCTGGCGGCGCGTTCGGCTGCGTTTCTCCCGACGCCGGTAATCTCGATAATCTTGTCAACGGCCCGATCCAGCCAGACCGACCAGTGCGCCGATGGAAACTTCAGGCGGAAATAATCGGTGACATCGTCGGCAATGACCAGTATATAGCCCGCGATTTCCCTGTTGCGCTTGAGCTTCAAAAATGGGATTATCTCTTTCTTTATCAAATATCCTAAGTAAATCATCAGGATGGTGCCGACGGCGGCCAGCGATTTTTCAGTCAGAATTTCACCTATCCACGAAAACAGGCCGGCCGAGACATGATGAATTGAAACGGCTTCGATAAACATTTTTAATTCCTCCATAGATTTTATAAGTCTATTTTAATTGCCAGCTTGTTGAATCCGGCAC
>CBEWDL010000228.1:0-2537 GCA_965555375.1 uncultured bacterium | reverse complement strand
GACCAAATGGAATTAGGAAGAAAGACGAAATGAGTCGTTTCAGGATGATTTCAAGATGCGGGGAGGGATTGGCTCTACTGCTCAGGATAGCCGAAGAAGGGCACGAGGTCGATTTCTGGCTGCCGGGCACTTATACTATACCAAATCTGTACGAGAGCATGTTGCCGCGTATCGCCGACTGGCGGGAAGGTCTCGATGAAGAGACTATTGTTATCTTCGATTCGCCGGGGTCCGGCAAGGCGGCTGTGGGGCTAAAGAATGTCTGGGGCGCCGGTACGTTCAACGATGTCCTTCAATTCGATCAGGAGTTCGGGCTTAAAATAGCCAGGCTGCATCAATTCAAGATGCCGGCCGATGATGAGGAGGTAGAGGGCCCGGAAGTCTGTCTCCAGGCCTGGTATGTAATGGGCCGGCTCGTTCCCAACAGCCTTTTTTCCACTATCGAGCGAAACGGCAGTGTAATCGGCTGGTTCTGGCCGCCGAAGCGAAAGCGGGATATCGAGACTACGGCGACTATTTATCGCCATACACTGCACAAGATAGCGCCTTTTTTAGAGACCAATAAATTCTGCGGACCGCTGTGCGTCAGGACTGTCATAGGCAAAGAAGACGGCCTGCCATATTTCTACGGCTTCGAGACTGGCCTGCGGTATCCGGCCATCTACGCAATGGCGGAAGTTCTGGATGGATGGGGCGATATGATTGCCGCCATGTCATCTGGGGCAATGCCGGAGTTGCAGCCCTCCCACGACTGGATCGGCTACTTCGGCGCCGGTGTAGTCCATGTGACGGGCAAGGACTCGAATATCGCCGTACTTTTAGATTCAGTAAAAGAGACTGCCGGGCAAATTCGGGTCGGTTACAATGCGATAAGCCGGATCGAAGATTTGGATTGTGAGAATACTGTCGAATTATTGAAACTATGGAAATATTTTTGATGAGCGGAGCGGAATAATGGCAAGTACAGAGGCGATAGTAGCGAGCCACGAAGAGGCTATCGAGACCCTTAAAGAGAGCGATAAAATGCAGTGGGAAGCTATTGCGAAACTGCAAGACAGGCTTCCGGTATGGGCAACGTTGGCATTCTCCATTTTGACGTTTACCATAGGCTGTGTGACCACATACGCCGTTATGTTAAGGAATGGTGGGTGATGAGCGAGCCTTCAGAACATATAAATAAAGTGCTCGGCTTGCTTGCGAAGGTGAAGGAAGAAATAGCCGTAATGTCCGAAGAGGGCCATTTTCAGCAGTGCGGATATAAAAATCTCGATACCGTCGAGGATGATATCGAAATACTCGAACATGAAGTCAAACGAACAGAGTTGCTCCAGGGGGAATAGCGATTCCTTCAAACTCTCCAATTTCGATCATCGATAATCTGTAAAAACAAGGGAGCGAGACCGTTTCATTCGTCAACTTAGAAACTCTATACATTCTGGGTTACAATAGAGATTTTTCGAAGTGAATAAGCTGACAGCCATGAAGATTTGTTGTCTCGCTCCCATTCTGTTTTCCACCTTTTACCCTTTCACACAGAGCACCCCGCGCAACGGGACGATACAGATTCCCGTCTATACCAGGTCAACCGGCGCAGCCGGTCACTTTTACTCTTGCTTTCCCTGCCCAGGTCCAGGGCGCCATCTACAAAACAGCAAATTAGAATCCGAATCCGATTCCCGCCGAATAATAAACATCGCCTTCATCAAGCGCATACGATGCGGACAGACTGCCGAACACCGATTCGTTAAACCACATATTTAGGCCGATTCCGAGGGCGAAATCGTCTTCGTCACCAATCTTGCTATATGCGATGTTTGGACGAAGTGACATTTTGTCATTGAGATCTATTTCAACACCAGCACCGATTGAGGTGGCAAAATTATCTTCATCATCGGATAGTTCATACCCAAAATACGAAGCTTTTGCCTTTGTTTTGACCAGCCCGAGGGCAATTCCTACAAACGGATCGACTTTTTTATCCGGCGCGAAATGAAAATTGAGGCCGCCGAGTAAAGCTATGGATGTCGCTTCAACATCAACGCCCATAAGACCGCCTTCCAACTTAGCGTAACCCAGACTGAAAATGGCATCGACATTTGTGCTGATCGGAACATTGATACCGCCGCCAAGCCCAAGAATCGAATCATCAATATCCTTTACAAAATCGTCCCCCGGCTTCGTCTGACTTATCGCGAAGCCGATATACCGCTCACCCAGGAGACCTTGAGCGAATCCGGGCCGGACGGCGATCCCCAGGACCATGACCGCCAGAATTGTGATGTGAATGATTGTCTTTTTCATGTTCGTTCCCCTTTCAAAAATTGTTGATATTATGCAGCGCAATAAAAAAGGGCACCGCCATATTCCCACTAAGGCTTACCAGAGCCTGCACAGAAAATATAAACAGCGCCCCATATCGGGGCACTGAACCATCAGCATTTCCGTGCATCTAAAACTGGTAATTTTAGTAGGAACGCTAAAACTCAGCACTTTTATTTATTCAATTGTCAATAGAGCTCTGTGATATTCCATAAAGT
>CBEWDL010000227.1:0-2618 GCA_965555375.1 uncultured bacterium | reverse complement strand
ATAAGAAAGCGATTCGTTTCAGTTTGCAACAATTTTCATGTCGTGTCAGGTGGCCCAAGATTATGCGTTGGGTGGCATGCTCTTCCCGACCTTGCGTCGGGATGAGCATGATTTTTTAATATGCAGAAACAGCATGCTTATCCTTCGGAAAAGCATGCCACGCCCGGGAAGTCCTCAAACAAACCCTTGCCATATCCCCCCTTCCAATATAAAATAGCTCAGCCGTTTATGACTGTTTTTGCGGGAAATGAGCACATGGAACCAACCAGGTTTTTCAATATCGGCCATCGAGGAGCCTGCGCCTATGCTCCTGAGAACACGGCCGCCTCGATCGAGGAAGCCATCTCCCGATGCGCGGATATGGTGGAATTCGATCTGAGACAAACCGCCGATGGTGTCATCGTCCTTTTCCATGACCGCACCGTAGCGACTCGCACGGGCAAACGAGTGCCTGTATCCAGGATATCTTTTTCCGAACTCTTCGATATCGCACAGGAGGTCGGTTACAGGCTATCGACATTCGAGGAGATCCTTCAGGAATTCGGCTCCCGCATCCCGCTTGATATCGAGATCAAAGTCCGCGGTTTTGAGGAAAAAGTAATCCGCCTGCTCAAAAAATATCCTCCCGCCTTCGAACCTGTCATATCCTCCTTCGTTCCCGGGGTGATAGAGCGCATCAATAGACTCGACCCCTCGATAAATACCGCGTTGGTGCTGGGATACAGCAAGATTCCTCAACTGAATATTTTTGCTCGCCCCGTTGTCAGCAGGCTTGTCTCGCAAGTGGGGGTCGATTCCGTGCACCTGCATAGAAGCCTTGTGAGCAGGCATATTTTACAGAAGCTGTTCGCTCTCGGCGCCAGGGTGTATATCTGGACAGTAAACGATCCGGATGAGATGACGCGGCTTCTGAAAGCCGGCGTTGATGGTATCGTCACGGATACCCCGGATGTCCTCTATGATATCTGTCGGAATTTGGCTGAATCGCAGGAACCGGTTTTAAGTAAATCGGAGATGTCTGGAAGTCGTTTCTTCTACGCCGCCCAGCCGTCGAGGAGCCTATGAAGTTCTCAAGAGTTGTAATAAAAGCAAAAGATTACCGCAAGAGTTTCGCATTTTATAAAGACGTTCTCGGTTTAAGACTCTCCACTTCCTGGCAGAGAAAGGATAGCTGGGGAGCTCTATTTTCGGCGGGCGATGGTATAGTGGAGATTATCTGGTATCCCTCCGGAGACGGTTTCGGTGATTGTAATTATTCAATGGAGCGCGCCAAGATCGATATCAATTTCGAGGTTTCGGATATCGACATTCTCTATAAGCGGTTGGCCGATGCCGGAGTAGAGGTTGTTAGCGAGCCGCACGATGTCCCCTGGGGTTTTCGCCTTTTCACGATCAAAGACCCCGATGATATCCGCATATCGTTCCTTCAGCCTCTGCATTAAAAAATGAAAAAGAATAAAATAATTCAAATGCTTCTGATCATCGCCGCCGTCCTTCTTTTTGGTACGGTCGGCTATCATGTGGTCGAGCCGACTTACTCGTTTTTCGATTCATTATATATGACCGTCATTACGGTGACCACCATCGGTTACGGTGAGATCAAGAGGCTTTCCACCACCGGGAGAATCTTCAATCTGATGCTTATCGCAGTCGGGTGGTTCGGAATATTCTGGGTAGCGCGGATGGGGGGTCAGATGATAGTCGAGGGACAGGTACTAAAGTTTTTTGGGAGACATAGAATGGACAAAAAGATAGCCTCCATGAAGGGGCATTATATCGTCTGCGGATACGGTCGCGTCGGGCGGATCGTCTGCGAGGAATTCCAACGTCACAAAACCCCCTTCGTAATAATAGAGCGAAATCCGGAATTGGTGGAAGAAATCATCCAGAAAAGCTACGTTTATTACCAGGGCGATTGCACTCATGATCAATCCCTGATTGCTGCCGGTGTCAACCGTGCCAGGGGGCTTATCAACGCCGTCGCCGAAGAGGCCGATGCCGTTTACATCACCCTGTCGGCGCGCCAGCATAATCCGGATCTGTTCATCGTGGCCAGGGCCGATTCGTTCTCAGTAGTGCAAAAATTAGAGAGAGCAGGTGCGGATAGGATCATCTCGCCCCATGTGGCGGCCGGATCCCGCATGGCCATGGGAGCGCTCAGACCCAATGTCGTAGATTTTATGACTATCGCTCAGCTCGATGATGAAGAGGGTCTCAGGATCGAGGAGGTGGTGGTGTCCGATGGATCATCGCTCATCGGCAAGTCTTTTAAGGAGCTTGATGTCCGGGCCAGATACGGTTTGAACGTCATAGGGATTAAGAAACCCGATGGTAAGATGGTCTATAATCCGCCTGCAGCACAGGTAATAAATGGGGGCGATACGCTGATCATGGTCGGCGGCGGAGAACAGCTTTCCAAGATCGATGAGCTCTGCGCACCGGTGGACGAGTGGGAAAGCGCACGATAATATAAAAATTGTTAAACAGATCATCCGGAATACCCCCTGGCTTTAGCGCCCTGATACTTATCGTAGCAGTATTTTTTGTTAGTTGGGCTGCCATATTGATTCGTATGTCCGAATCTGCTCCCACCACCATCGCTTTTTTCAGGATGTTTT
>CBEWDL010000226.1:0-2705 GCA_965555375.1 uncultured bacterium | reverse complement strand
TCCCGGACCCATAAACGGGCGAATATCAATTCGCCCCTACAGCGTGTTATTTATCTTCCGTAGGGGCGAGGTTACCTCGCCCCTACAAAAACGCACTGCTCTGAGGATAGGGCTGGATATAACCGTTCCATGTGGTTGGTGTACATCTCATACCTGCCCGAATATTCGTCCCCGTGCACCGTCAATAATGATGGCAGCTAAGAATGCCCCTTGGCCACGAAACATCCCCTGCCGCTATGTTAATAGCTAAGTTAATAGCAGGGAATTTCCCTACGGTTGCGTATGTAGCAGTCCCGGCTTTCATCATGAAGCAAGTCTAGAAATGCGTGCCTATTAATATGACGTATTATTCCGTCTCTGCTTGTTACATAAGCAGCGTCAGGAATATCCCCGCGGCCACGGCCGAGCCGATGACGCCGGCGACGTTGGGGCCCATGGGTGGCATAAGGCGATTTAATAAGCGTCAGGTCCTACGGTTCTGTTTTATCAATCTTGTAATTTCGTTGGAATAATCAAGAAGGCGGGCCGAAACCCGCCTTTACCAGACATATCAGAACAGAAACGATTTTTCACTTCAGTTTTTTGGTCATGATAGCTTCCATGTAGGCCGGAGCGCCCAGGGGGTGCTGTCTCTGATAGACTTCCCGCAAGACGTATTTGTCCCGCTCCCAGTATGTTTCCAGACCATGTTCCATGACGGTGCGCAGGAGGATGTAATCGTGCCTGGCTTCCTCTCTGGCGAATTTTTCGAACTCATGAAGGACCGAGCGGGCCACCCCTAAGTGACGGTAAGCCGGCAGGACGCTCAGATTGGAAAGCTCATAGTAAGGCTGATCGTCTGTGAGATGCTTGAACTCGCTGCCGGAGTCCATTTGCACAATGCCTATTACTTTTCCCATCTGCAAAGCAACGAAAAAGCGGCTTCCCTTTTCCACCATCAGCCCGATATCATCACCATTGATATGGGGAATGGGGAACGGTGATATCCCTCGAAGCGGCGTATTGTTGCGGTTGGCCTCCCGCATTATATAGGCGATATTCGGGAGATCATCGGAATCAGCGGGCTCCATGACGGTGGTCGGCATCAGATATCGTCTGAGATTGGCGCCCCGCAGGTCGCGAGGATTGGCGTCACCATCGAGTTTTTGCACCTCCCTTACGTATGGAAGCCCATCCAGATGCACCGTCCAATCATCGCCCATAATGATAGAGTCAGCTATTTTCTGAAGTCGATGTTCCTGCCCATTCCACCGTTTTTGCAGGGCTTTTATCTTCTTCTTATCCATAAGCATCAAATCATCCTCCTTTTAACACCACATTGCTCACAGTTTAGAATATAATCGCCTGCGGCCTCAATGGGCAACATTTTTGTGATTAATTCGTTCCTGCATGCTTTTTTATCAATTAGCATCGGATCTTGTCTTTACGGCGGTCATCTTATCAATTCCAGGGTAAGGATATTGCGGCATATTCGACCAATCCGGGCTGGCCTCGCGGACACTGATGATCGCAGCCAATGCCGGTGTTTTATACCGTTCGGGAAAGATCCGCTGAAGGCGCTATAAAAAAATCTCATTAATCAGCCAGCGGCGTTTCTCCTTCCGTCCGGGCGATTATTACCGCGCCGCAGGAATCGGACCAAACATTAACCGTGGTGCGGCACATATCGAGTATTCTGTCGAACACCTGGATAATTGCTATGCCCTCGAACGGAACGCCAATGGCGGCCATTATCATGGGGATTGTAGCCAGAGAGGCTTTCGGTATGGCCGCCGTGGCCACCGATGCCGCCAGCGCCGTCAGAACCACGATGAACTGCTGGACGATATCGAGATGGATTCCATAGGTTTGGGCGATAAACAAGACCGCTGCCGCCTCATACAACGCGGTGCCGTCCATATTGATGGTGGCGCCCATGGGAAGCACAAAACTGGTGACCTTATTGGAGACGCCCGCATTTTTTTCCACCCGCTCCAGAGTTAAAGGCAACGTTGCGCCGGATGATGCGGTGGAGAATGCCGTCAGAAGCGCGGGGCCCATGGCCTTAACATGCTTGATGGGATTCACCCGGCCGATGAATTTGAGAAGCGATGGCAAGGTGATAAAGGCATGGAACATAAGCCCGCCTAAAATACAGAAGAAATATATCAACAGCGGTCCGAAAGCCTCGAAACCGGTGGTCGCAACCACGCCCGTGATCAGGCCGAAGATGCCGATTGGCGCCACGCTGATGACCAGATGCGTGACCTTCATCATCACCTTGAAGAAGGCAGAGAAAAGATCGGTTAAAAGGGTTCGCGGTTTCTCCGGCAAGCGCGTAATAAAAACGCCGATTAAGATGCAGAAGAAAATCAAAGGCAGAATGTCGCCATCGGCGACGGCCTTCAAAAGATTCGGCGGGATCATCTTCAATATCAAACCATACACCGATCCCCAGACGCTTTCTGATTCCCTGAAAACCTCGGGTGTCTCGCCGAGGTCGAGGAGAACGCCAAAACCTGGCGAGACGACATTCATGATTACCATGCCGACGATGATTGCGGAAATGGAGGTCGACATATAATAGACGAATGTCTTCCAGCCGAGCCTGCCCAAACCCTCACCGGCGCCGATACTGGTTATGCCGGATATTAACGAGGCCGTAATCAGAGGGATGATAATCATCCTTAGAAGACGGATGAAGAGGTCACCGAGCGGGCCGGCTA
>CBEWDL010000225.1:0-2714 GCA_965555375.1 uncultured bacterium | reverse complement strand
GGCTATGTCTCTGATTCCCTGGTCCCCTTTGCCCAGAAATTGCTCTGCCGCCATCCGAATAGAATACTCGTCGCCGCCGATTTTTATCTGCGCCTGCCCCTGGGCGTTAACCTGAATGCCGCGCGAGGTGATCGCCTCGGGGCATGCCAGGTCAAGCGTATAAACTCCCAGAGGAAGTACCTGAGCCGACTCGATAAACGGGATAATCAGCGTGCCGCCCCCGATATGCATCCGATAGCCGATTTTTCTCTCCCTGCCATCGGGATCGGTGACGGTCCTCTTCCGCCCACCGGAAATAATCAGGACCTCGTTAGGTCCTACCTTGCGATATTGTTTCGCCAGAAGGATCAAAAAAAAGGCGACAACAACAACTATGACGCCGATCAATATCAAAAGCGATACTGTATCCATACCATTCTCCTTCCACCAGCCTTATAACCCAAGGAGGCTATTATGACAGTACAGGATCTTCATCAAACACCACGCTTCTCCCCGCCGGAATTTAACATTCGAAACGGGAAATTAAGATATATATTAGAAAAAAGAATGGCAATACAATTATGGTCATATTTCGATAGATCGCCTACAATTCAGATCCTGAGACTTTGAATCGATAATCGTATGTTTTAGCTCTCCGCGCCAATCGGGTAAAATAGCATTGCCGGGTTTGAAAATGGTCAAGTAATCCTGTCGAAATGAAACGCTATCTTTTCGATGGAAATCTCCGCTGTCATTACATATTTCAAATTTATATATTACCGCCCGTGGAAAATCCTGAGCATCTTGACGATCTCAACGAATGGCAGCGCCAGGCAGTGGAACAGGTTGACGGGCCTCTACTGGTGCTGGCCGGCGCAGGCTCCGGTAAGACGCGGGTGATAACCTACAGGATCGCCCATATCATCGCCACCGGCGCAGCAAAGCCGGACAGGATCCTGGCGGTCACCTTTACCAATAAGGCAGCCGGGGAGATGAAAAGCCGCGTCATCGACCTTCTTGGCCCGCAGGGTCGCTGGGTCTGGCTATCCACCTTTCACTCGTTCTGCGCCCGGATCTTAAGGGAGCATTCCGAACCGCTCGGGTTTAAGAGAAGTTTTTCCATTTACGACGAGGCCGAATCGCAGGCGCTGGTTAAGATGATTTACAAAAATAAAGGGATTCCGGATTCGCAACCCTCGGTGGGAATCGCCCGTACCCGCATATCCCGCGCCAAGGATAGATTGATCGGTCCCGAGACGTATGCTGAAACGGCCTCGGATTTTCTCGAGGTTAACGTTTCGACCGTCTACAACGAATACCAGAAGCGGCTTTTTAAAAACCAGGCCATGGATTTCGATGATCTTTTGATGAAAACGGTGCAGCTTTTCGATCAATTTCCTCAAATTCTAAAGATTTACCATGATCGCTTCAAATATATACTTATCGACGAATACCAGGACACCAACCATGCCCAGTACCGGCTGGTCAATCTCCTGGCGGGTAGTCATCGCAACCTTTGTGTGGTGGGCGATGACGATCAGTCTATTTATGGCTGGCGCGGCGCCGATATCAACAACATCCTCGATTTCGAAAGAGACTATCCCGATTGCAAGGTCATAAGGCTAGAGCGAAATTACCGTTCAACCCAGATTATCCTCGATGCCGCCGGCGATGTCGTCTCTAAAATAGCCGGACGCAACGCAAAAAGGCTTTTCACCGAGATGATCGGCGGCGATAAAGTCTTGCTTCTTCTGTGCGGCGACGAAACCGACGAGGCGGAGGCGATTGCAGAAAAGATAAAATTAGGCATAACTTTCGATAAATCCGCAGCCGACTTCGCCGTACTATATCGCACCAACGCCCAGTCGCGCGCCATCGAGGATTCATTGAGATATAAGGGTCTGCCGTATAACATCGTCGGCGGGACCAGGTTCTACGAGCGGGCGGAGGTGAAGGACATCCTGGCCTACCTGCGCCTTTTAGTGAATCCCGATGACAACCTGGCGCTTCTTCGAATTATCAATGTCCCCAAAAGGGGAATCGGAAAGACCAGTATCGCCAAACTGGAACGGCTGGCGACGGAGAAGGGGCAATCTCTGATGTCAATTGTCCAATTATCAACCGGCGAGGCCGGTATTAAAGGCAAGGCAAAGGGCGAGCTGGAGAGATTTGCAGCCATAATGACAGAGCTATCGTCGAAAGTGGACGAATTGCCGCCGCAGGATCTGGCCGCCCGCCTAATCGATAATATCAAGTACCTGGAGACGCTCCGGGAGGAGGGGACGCCAGAGGCCCAGGTTCGGGCCGATAATGTCAAGGAACTGGTAGCCGGAATTCAGGAATATGTTGACCGGGAGGAGACGCCGTCGCTGGCCGGATTCTTGGAGGAGGTCGCCCTGATCACCGATATCGACACCTGGGACGATGCGGCGCAATCGGTAACCCTGATGACGCTGCATTCCGCCAAAGGCCTGGAGTTCGATACCGTATTTATAGCCGGTATGGAGGACGGTCTTTTCCCGCTCAGGCGGGGACTGGATTACCCGGAGGATCTCGATGAGGAAAGGCGTCTATGTTACGTAGGTATGACACGCGCTAAGAAAAACCTCTACCTGTCCATGGCCGGATTCCGACGTCGCTGGGGCGATTACACCGGCGGGCCATCGATGTTTTTGAAGGATATCCCGGAAGAGCTTATTGAGGTAGAGAGGTTCAACTACTGGAGCGACATCTAC
>CBEWDL010000224.1:0-2761 GCA_965555375.1 uncultured bacterium | reverse complement strand
ATATCGAATTTTCAACCGATCGACGGACGGAACGTGTGATAGAGATGAAGATCTTCACGGAAAATGAAGTATTTACAGTGGAAAGAGATCAGATCCGATGGGCACTGGGGCGACCTTCTTCGCCGGGGGCAATTCTGCCGTCCACGAGATTCAAAGCCGTCAAAGCCCGTGGCGAGAACGGACTTTCGCAGGTTGTCATAATGGGGATAGGCAACGGCCATGGGGTCGGCGCCTGTCAGTGTGGAGCTATCGGCAGGGCACGGGCCGGCCAGAAATATGATGAGATTCTCAAAACCTACTATAAGCGGATCGAAATCGAGAAAATTTACTAAGCATCGCAAGCTTTCTAAGGGCTAATGGCGGAGTCATCCCGAGAAATCCAGAAGCGGCTTATTAAGGGAGTTGATATTCCAGACCAGATCTTAAAGATCGCTCTCCTCCAGGATCGGCCGGGTTCGGGGATACGACGTCCATATATGGATAAGCTGATAGCCGAACCTCCCGATATTCTTGCGCTGCCTGAATATTATTTTGTGGAAACTGGAGATAACAGCGTCGTGGCATCCTCTTTTAGAAAGGAAGAGATAATCGAGGAATTAAGAAGAATCTCATCGACACTTGGCTGTATCCTGGTAGGCGGGAGCGTGGTCGAGCATGTGAATGGGAGTTTGTATAATAGATCCTATCTTTTAGATTCAGGAGATATTATTGGCTTTTATGACAAAATCCATCCCTATGACAACGAGGGCCGGGGCTTGATAAAAGAGGGAATGGAATATAAGGTTTTCGAGGACCGTGGAATCAGAATCGGCATACTTATTTGCGCCGATGTTCTATATCGAGGGTCATTTGAAAATCTCAGGGGATTAAGGCCGGATCTGATATTTGTCCCGACGACCTCGCCATACAAACCGATAGAAAGCCGGGGCGCTAAGTTCGCCAGGGACAGGCGAATATTCGCCGATGGAGCCGGCAGAGCCGGTTCAATCATCTTCAAAGTTTGCGCCTCGGGATCGATCGCAGGCCACAGGTTGCAGGGACGAAGCCTCATAGCCTCGCCGGGAAAAATCCTCTGGAGAATCGAGCCTGAATTCGAGGATAGGACAGCGCTGATAATTGCAGGACTCAGCGGTGATATCTCCCAGCCTCGACTTGACATGGTGGTCTATCATGCGTAACTTCCAGCAATGAGTTCATTCAGGCCCGTTGACGTAAAGATCATAGTGACCCTGTCAATACTGGTTCTGATCGGATCAGTCCTGACCTTGCTTAAAAGACAGCATGTCATATCGAGCTTGGATTTAGGCATCTTCATCGAAAACAGCCCTTATAAGTACAATTACAGATCACCGGATTTCGTCCCGGATAACGATTCGGGCAGCTCAATCAGGGATGACCTGACACAATCTGAAAGCGGGAAAATAGATGCATCTGAGAAAGTCGATCTGAATAGGGCGGGATTCTATGATCTCCAGAGCCTGCCGGGGATAGGGCCGGTAATTGCGGAACGGATCTTAGCTTATCGTGATAGTGTCGGGGGATTCGAAGTGATCGATGATCTCTTGAGGGTCACAGGGATCGGACCGACAAAGCTCAAGAAACTGAAGGATAGGGTGACTGTCAGGTGATCCTGAGTATATTGTTAAAGAGAAATCATTTGCTCCTGACCATCCACAAGGGGGATGAAGGGTCGCCGGAATTTTATCGATACGACGTGGCATGGAGAGAATCTGGTGCTGACCTATCCCGAGGATACATCTGGGATCAAACCGACGAAACCGCAAAAGGGTTTTATCTTGATGCCGGCAGGATAGTTGTTGTCCTTCCGGCTTCGGTTTGTATGGCTAAGAGGATAGAATTGGACGATCAAATGAATGATAGGATTCCAGATTATAAGAAATGGCGCACCGGAATTCAGCTTCCGGGTAATCCGAATCTGTATAGTTGCGGGTTTATACCTTTGATGAGAAGTTTTGATGGTAGAAAGATCCAGACAATTTTCTTCGCCGCACCCGGTGCTCATGTGAGACAGCTGACTCAGGCATTATTCAGAACCAGCGATACGCGGACGATAGAATTGTTTCCAGAGCACGTGGGTCTCGTAAAAGTAATTGAAAAGTCTTTAGGCGCAGACGATATTCCGCAGGCGGCGCTTGTCCATTGTGACGATGATGGCGTGGTGGCTGTTTTTGTCAAAGACGGTAGATTCTATAATGGCCGATATTTCCCCGTCAGTCCACAAAACAGAGAAGAGCTTTCTATCGATATCGAAACCTACCTCCTCAGCCTTTCCAATCCGGATGAGTCTCTGCCATTAGTGATTACCGGGTCGGCGGAGAATTTCAAAACCGCCTGGTCTCCCATAGTCCCCGCTTTTTTGAACGTCCGGGACCTGGATTTCTCATCGGTCTGGGGACTGGCGGAATTCGTTTTTTCGGGGGGAGAATGCGAATTGTCGGCGGCATTCTGAAGGGTCGGCATATCAGGGTTCCCAGGGGGAGGGATCTGAGACCTTCAACCGATAAGATAAGAGGCGCCATATTTTCTGTTCTCGGGGATGATATTACCGGTTCGAGGGTGGCCGATCTTTTCTGCGGTAGCGGAGCTCTGGGGCTGGAGGCCCTCTCGCGAGGAGCGGATTATACCGTATTCGTAGATTTATCGAAAGACGCAATCCGGGTGGTCAAGCATAATCTAAAAGAGCTCGAACTTCAAACCGGGGCGGAAATAAGATCGATGGATGTTTTTGATATCCAGCCAT
>CBEWDL010000223.1:0-2845 GCA_965555375.1 uncultured bacterium | reverse complement strand
CCCGTTTGTGGTTGCCATGAGGGCGTACAGCAGTACGCCCCTACAGATATGCGACAGGATTCGCGATGACAAGGAAGCCACTGAGCCGCCTGTGGTTGATCTGAAGGCAATATGGCATACTAATTAAACGAGATACTTCAAAATGCAGGCATAGATAGAGAAATGGGATTTTTATGCGGGAATATTCTGTTCAGCCTGCTGCTTTTTCATTTGAGCCAGAGAACGCTCTAATTCTCCAACTCTGGCTTCCAGCTCTATGTTTTTTCTGACAAGCCGTTCTCTAAATCCTCTTGTTCCCAGTACTTTTGTTCTGACTAGAATGCCAAGCGAAAGAAGCATAAACAAGACCGAATTGGCGCTCCGAAAAACCTGGCCATAATTAGCCTGGGAATCAATAACGGCCAGAATTCCAAGGACTAAAAGCACAATACTCCAGATAAGCATAAATCCCCCCGCGTAAGGATAGATATATAGATCCAATTATTTTATCGACAGGATCTGATCGGCCTTAACCGGTTATCGTCTTATCCTACAATATCCTATCCCCCGGGTCAGCCGTCCATGGGAGAGAATGTCGTTTATCAGTTTTTCACCTCAACGCCGCCCATTATGGCAATGCCCTTGATAATAAGACGTTTGCCGGAGGCCGGTTGCGATGTGGCCCTGCCCTCATCTGATAAAGAGGAGGTTTTGTTATCCATCCCGCCAAGTATGGGAATACCGTGCATGGTTACCTGCCATTCAACCGGGACTCTTATTTCCACGCCACCCATCATCGCGAATACGTCTATGACCATCGAGTCCTCGAGAATATCGGCCTCTCTAAGATTTAACTTAGCTCCTCCCATAAAAGCGAATATCCTGCCGCCTCTTAGCGCTTTGGAGGTATAGTTGTAACCTCCCCCACCCAATATAGCCATGAGATTAATGTGTTCGGCATCAAGAAGAGCCCCTCTCCCATCGCCAATCCCGTGTCGGACGATCGCTATTCCAATGAGGATAATAAGAACCGGCCAGATCAGGTTGAATCCAAAATCGATAATATCAAAATTGTCAAGCAGAAACAAAAATCCAATGACAACGAATAGAAATCCCGTAAAAGCATTCCTATACTCAGCCGGCTGGAGTATCATGCTTAGACCGATAAGAATAAGAATAACAGGCCAGTAATCCCAGATGCCGATGTCCGTATCGAAACCAAGATTTGCGAGTAATGCAAGGACACCGATTAGAATTATTGCCAGCCCGATGATTAGTTTGGGGTTAATAACCTGGCCATGTTCGCTTTTCATATTTTCTCCTCTCCGTTTTGGCAACCTTCAGCCGGGCGTCAAGACTCAAGAGTCTTGACCTACGATCTGTAATTTTATGTCGGAAGTAACTTCCGACATCACAAGAAGCCATGAGGGCGTACAGCAGTACGCCCCTACGGGTTTACGTTCTATTTTTCAGCAATCGATCGATGCGGGCGGCAATTTTTTTGGCGATCTCGGATTTCTTCTCGGAAGCGTCGACGATCAGGAAGCGTTTCTTTTCCTTCTTGGCGATCTGCAGAAACCCGGCCTGGACTTTTTTTCTGAATTGCAGAAACTCGCGCTCCAGGCGATCATCGAATAGATCGGGGCTGAATCGCTTGATATTCTTCTTGGAATTGGAGATGGATTTATCGGCCACAAGCAGTATGGTCAGATCGGGAACCAAGCTGTCTGTGGCGGCCATGTTGACGGTATCGATGAAACCGAGATCTATGCCGCGACCGTAGCCCTGGTAGGCGGATGAGGAATCATAATACCTATCGGTAACGACGACGTCTCCCCTATCCATGGCCGGTTTGATTGTCTCGGCCACCAACTGGGCGCGGCTGGCCGAATAAAGCAGAAATTCGGTCAAAGGCGAAATCTTGCCGACCAGGGATCTATCGGCCAGAATCTCGCGTATCCTCTCGGAGGTCTCGGTGGAGCCCGGCTCGCGCACCAATATCGGCTCCACTCCCTTTTTCTTCAGATGCTTGAGCAATAGCTCAACCTGGGTCGATTTGCCAACCTTATCGAGCCCCTCGAAGCTTATCAGAAGCCCTTTTTTCATCCGGCCGGTTCCTGCTGCGTTTTCAGCCTTGTCATGACCATTATCACCGATAATATAATAATAACGCCGCCGAGGATAGTGGATAATATCGGGTACTCCCTGAATATAATCATGGCCCAGATGGTGGCCAGAACCGGCTCGCCGAGGATGGACATGTTGACCGGGAAAACCGGCAGATGGCGCAGGGCGTAATTATAGAGATTGTGGCCCAGGATGGTAGGCCCCAGAGCAAGGAGGAAAAATATCAGGTAGTCGATCTTAGTCGCCGGGGCATGCAGAGAGCCGGTGACTACGCCGAGAGCCAAGATGGTAGCCGATGATATGCCGTAAACCGTAAAAACATAAGGGATCAGATTGACTCTCGGCCTGACGAATCGGCCGATGAACATGTAAAGACCGGCGGTTAAGGCCCCCGCAACGGCAAGGATATCCCCCCTGAGATGGACTCTATCTATCGCCAGGTCTCCCCTGGCTATGAGATAGCTTCCGATTATGGCGGCCATGATGGCGGCAAACCCTATTTTGCCTATGCCCTCTTTTAGAAAGATGTAGCCAAATACGGCCACGAAAACCGGTTGGGTGGTCACCAGCATTACCGACGATGATATAGAGGTGTATTCAAGCGAGGCGATCCAGAAGTAAAAATGGAGGCCGAGAAAAATACCGGACAGGGCGGATATCCAGAAATCTGACTTTTTGACAAACCATCTGCCCTTATAAAACGGCAGCGTGAAACCGATCATAATAGTCGAAAAAAACA
>CBEWDL010000222.1:0-2926 GCA_965555375.1 uncultured bacterium | reverse complement strand
ATGGATGGGAACCCTGCATCCGCCACGGCTCAGATAGTTATGCCGGGTCAATTTGAGATCGTTTCTCATGACACAAGCTATACTCACTCGATTGATGTCGGAAGCGATCTGACTGTCATTTGGTCTTCTTCTAATAACGCAAATGCATATCTATGCCATTTTCATCTAAGTTACCACTACATTGATACTTTGGGATTTGAAAATAATTTTTGGTTTTACCAGGATACACTCGTGGCCGATACTTCTTTATTCTATTCTTATTTAAGGCTCTTCCCGGACATAGTAGAGATTGACTCAATATTGGCGTATAGCTATGGCTCCTTTTCCGTGGAAAGCATTTCCGGTCCGTGCCTTGTAAACGATGTTGCGAATGTTCAGGGTGATGCTATAGGCTTTTTCAATGGCCGTGTATTAGGTGGCTATTTCGCGTTGTGGGTAAGAAATACGGCTGGGGGTCTGGCAATCCTACAAATAGGGGGCGAAAAAGCGCGATCTCGCTCCAACGAATTCTAAACCCATACAGCTGAACAGTAGCAGTAGGGCCGGGGTCCCCGACTCCTGCCAACGGGTGGCAGGTTTTGAAAAGCTCTGCCCTACCTCGGGTGGCATGCTCTCCCGTACGGGTGAGCATGTTGATTTACGCTGATGGAGCATGCCTACCCGCCTGCGGCTTCCATCCTGAGGGATAAAAAATCTATGGCCGGATTCCATTGCGCAAACGATCCATGTTTTTAGCGCTGGCAGGAACCCTTTCCTGCCAGAAGAGCGCGTCGGGAAGGGGTTCCCGACGCCGCTTGGAGGGGTGGGAGAGCCCCGCACAAGGCAGGCGTAAACCCCGCACAAGGCAGGGGCAGGTAGGATGCCGCCGGGATTTTTCTTATCTATACACTAAGGGGGAGACGAAATTGGCTCACTTTTCGCTTGTTAAGAAATAGATCTTTTGTAAATTAGAGGTGAACTAATTGATGGAGCGAGGCAGGCTTGAAATTTTACAGCTTTGGAATTGTGATCGAAAAGGAGCCGGAGGATAAGGGATACTTCGCATACTGTCCAACCCTCACCGGTTGCTTCTCAAACGGGCTAACCATAGAGGAAACCAAGAGAAACATCCGGGAGGCGATACAGCTACATCTTGAGTCTCTTCAGGCTCACAATGAACCAATTCCCCAGAAAGATATGGTGGTTCATGTAGAGGAGATTTCTATCGGGATGCCGGAATGAATCCTCGCATGCCGCAGGTAACCGCCAAGGAGTTGGTCCGTTTCCTGAAAAAGAAAGGATTTGAAGAAGATCGTGAAAAGGGGAGCCATCTTACCCTACGACATCCTCAGAAGAAGCTCTTTATAACGATACCTGTGCACACAGGCTGCGATATTGGGCGTGGCCTGGCCAGACGTATTCTTGCTGACTGTGGTTTTTCGGTGGAGGATTACATCCGGGGAGAATAGCTTCTCGGCGGTCATAATAAATTATGACACGCTATTGGAAGATCCCGCCGCAGGCGAGGGGTGGGAGAGCCCCGCACAAGGCAGGGGTAAACCCCACACAAGGAGGTAGGGGTGAATAGGACGCCGCTGGTCGTAGGTCCGTCAGGACCGGAGATCCCGCTTTAGCGGGAGGGAATATCAAAAGCCTCCTGAGTAATCAGGGGGCTTTTTATATTCTGTAGTTGACTTCTATATGTTTTTGCCTATAATGATCCTGAAGCGAAGTTTCCCATGAAAGAAAAGGATCTTTCGCGCTGGCAGGAACCCTTTCCTGCCAGAAAAGAGCGTCGGGAAGGGGTTCCCGACGCCGCGTACCAAAAGACAGATTGGGTTTAGAAAATAACAGTAGGGCAGGAGTCCCCCTACGGGCCGTATGGCCGACTCCTGCCACCTTCATGGCAGGTCTTTTCAAGACCTGCCCTTGTATCTTATCGCTGTAAAGATAATTATATTAGAGCGGATCCGTTATATAAGGCTCGACGAAGAAATCTAAATCAGTTATTCCGGTCAGCTCAATCGAAAGCAGGATATATTCCATTCGCGGGCAGCGGGTGATGCTTGATAGCGATCTGGCGGAGCTTTATGGGGTCGAAACACGGGTGCTGGTTCAGGCTACCAAGCGCAATATCGAGCGTTTTCCGGCTGATTTCATGTTCCGTCTGACCGTTGCAGAGCATGATTCTTTGAGATCACAAGTTGTGACCTCAAAGAAAGGCCGGGGTGGAAGGCGTTATCCCCCATATGCATTCACCGAGCACGGGGCGGTGATGCTGGCCAGCGTATTGAATTCTCAAAGGGCGATCGAGGCCAGTATATTCGTCGTCAGGGCTTTCGTCAAGATGCGGGGGATTTTATCGGTGCATAAAGAATTCGCCCGTAAGCTTTTAGAACTGGAGCGGCGGGTGGCCGGTCATGACGAAGACATAAAAACCCTGATAAAAGCGATCAAACAGCTTATTCATCCGTCAGTTAAGCCTAAAAAACAGATAGGGTTTAAGAAAACCGATTAAATATTCTACATCTCGGGAGCCCTGCGCTCCCGACAGCAAAAATGCTGGATTCCCGATCCAGTTGCGAATGACAGCCATTATCGGGAACCTTTTCCGGAATTCTTTCAGGACGCGATTGCGGTATTTTGCTTGATTCCTGAAATAATTACCAATAAATTAACAATATAATAAGCAGGCAGCGTTGGAATTGGCCCTATTTAACAATATTAAGGAGATGATCTAATGCGTGAAGCCGAAAGAACATTAGCAAAGCTCATATTAATAATATTTGCTTTAAATTGTATGAGTTCACTGTCTCATAGTAAGAATCCTGTCGAATTTTGCAAGGTCTACGAAGGTGCGTTAGCTGATAATATGGAACCACTATATTTAAGCATTGAAATTGCTGATCTTTCAGGCGATAAAAAAGATTATATCGTAGCTAAATAT
>CBEWDL010000221.1:0-2938 GCA_965555375.1 uncultured bacterium | reverse complement strand
TCGGAAAGATGATCATAAAATCGGCTCGATACATCGAGGATCAGAATCCGGTCGACCCGGAATGCCCCTGCCCGGCCTGCAGAAGATATTCAAGGGCTTATATCAGGCATCTGTTATCGGTGGGGGAGATCTTAGGCCTGCGGTTGGCCAGTTTGCATAACCTCTATTTTTACTTAAACCTGATGGAGCGGATACAGAGCGCAATTGAGAATAATCTGCTTGATGAATTCAAGACTTCATTTATGGCTGATATCGAGCGCGGGGTGGAGAATCTGGCGTAGGTTAAATCCCGCCGGGATTTGACGACCACAGGCAACCGGGGAAGAAGGATGATGCATTGGCTATCATACGGTGTATAAATCAGCTTGGCTTCGATAACATTTATACATACGACCATCGAAGAGAGAACTATAACCATGTACATGTGCAAAATTATCGTTACAGGGATATGCCCTATGTTGAAAGATAAGCTTTACAGGATGATCGCTGCCGCTTTTTTGGTGGGATTCTGCTGTTCCACAGCATTCTGCCTCGACAGTGTGGGATTCGAGCCACTGGCTGAATCTGATACGGTCTTTCTATTCAACATGTTGACGTGCGATGAATGGATCGACGGCAAGCCAGCTGTACTTTTCCGAAGCGTCGGTTACCCTGATTCCAAACAGCTCAATTTTACTGTAGGATATCATTACTTATATTCCGTGAAATACAATGCCGCAAAATTGGAGACGAACTTTGTCATGGCTGAGTCCCTCTATTCGAAGTCGATAATAGCGGGGGATTTCGACGGGGACGGGAATGTCGAGATCATGGGAATCTCGTTTTTCTACTACGGCGATGGCACAGAGATCATGACAATGAAGTACAAGGCGGGTTCATGGAGCACTTACAAGGAGATAATTCCCTACTATATCGAGCGGCTTTTCAAGGTCGATCTTTACGATAGCGCAGGGGATGATTTCATTTTTCTATTCAACGCTCTTGACTTGTCGCAGGCCGATTCTACCAAGCCGGAGGTCGAATCGCCCCCGCTCGGATTGATTTGCAGGAACTGGGATAACCAGCGTCTCAATCTGTCCGTGGATTCGACCGTCCACAACGCGATAGAGTCGATAGGCTCGATTTGCGGCGAAACTACATTCGTATATATCTACGAGCAACTCGTGGACAGTACGTATGTTACGGCGGACGGCCCGCAACTCGTGGGTGTCGTGGTGAAGTATGCGTTCGATCGCGTATCGTCAAAACTCAAGAGGTTATACTACGTGGAAAGTCCCGTTCTCACCAACGACATAGTATCCGAGGCGTCATCCAACCTGTACGCGTCCGATTCGATAATTCAGCTTTTCAGCAACAATCTTATGCAGAGGTATGTAGATAACGGGGTCTCCTTGACTCTATCGCTTTTCCAATGGACTCCGTTTCCCTGCTTCGATCCCGTGCTTATCGATATCGACGGGGACGGCGAGAAGGAGTTGATCTGCACCGAACCTATCGTCACTGACAGGGCCGTGCAGGAGCCGAACTGGGTCATAAAGGCATATAAGCTTTTAGAATAAGATTCTGTTTTCTATAGGCTTGACATTTTTATGACCGAATAGTCCTGCGAATTCAAGACCTCGTTTCTGGGCGATATAGCGCGGGGGGTGGAGGAGCTGGCGTAGGTCAAATCCCTCCGGGATTTGACTACTCAGATCTGTTATTGGCGAAAGAATTGCGCCACCAAACCATCCATTCTTTGGCGGTTGCAAGATTTTCTCCGGTCATATTTCTTAGAACGCTTATCGCCTTCTCCTTTTCTTCATCAGTGCCTACCCACAGCAAATGGATAAGATTCTCAAGCACTATCCGCTTTTGTTTTTCCTGCAGGAGATCCTCATAATATTTCGACAGCATCGGTGATGAAGTTGTGCTGTCACGAAAGGGGCCCCTGCTAATAGTCCTTGCAATTGCTAATTCGTACCAGCCAGTATATTTTCCCTTTGATTGCGCCATTAGATCCAGCAGGCGTCTCCACAGGCTCATGCTCTCGATGTCTCCAACGATATCGATACTTGCTGAATAGTACCAGGCCTCCCACTGCTTTACCAGTATCTCCGCGTGATGCTGGTCGTCTTGAGCGAATATTTCATACTCTTTTCCTGAAACCATCAATAAATATTGGATTGCGGCTGCCAGGCTATATCGATAAAAATCATTCTCTATATTCATACGCTGTCTAATATTTTTCATGATGAGATCAACCATCTGCTCGGATGCCACCCAACGTATCGCCCTCGGCGGCTCCTGATTTTCAATTATCGTGATAGTGCCGTCGGCAAAATCATATACCTTATCGGTATTCAATTTCGAGTTTCTTAAAAATGAGTTGTCAAAAACATAGGTAGATTCGGGTCCTGCAGAAATATGTGGATAATGTTTCCAGGCGGCCGGCCGCACTTGATTAATTGTGTATACGCCACCGGCTTCGCCGAAATATTCGCGGAGATAGTGTGCCGGATAGAAGCCCTTCGCCTCTAGATCTCCGGTGTGCTTGAGGGCTTCCACCTTGTTTAGATGGGCCGCCCCATAGAAAATGAATGCCTTAGCCTCTGGGTGTTCAGCGAGAATCCTGATGATTTGATCCGACGAATACTCATCCCGTTGAAAGAAAAAAAACTCATCCCTTTTTTGAAAGGACCAATTCTCGATATCAATAGGTTTTTCCGGGCCAAACAATTCCAATTCGATTTTCTGCCCTCTATCTCCGTTCAAATTATATTCATCAATCCGCTTTTTCAGGCGGCCAAGGTCGAAATAGAATTCTATCTTAGCGGTAGTAAATTTCTCTGCGGAAAGGGCACCTAATTCGATTACATCAACAACATTCCCCGAATTAAAGAAATTCTTAATCTTATTGACAGCAATCGAATCCCTTTCAATTATTAAAATAATATCC
>CBEWDL010000220.1:0-3050 GCA_965555375.1 uncultured bacterium | reverse complement strand
ATTTCGCCATCGAAGCTGGAATCGGCCGGACCTTTTTGAATTTCTCCGCTTAAACCGGATAGGTTTTTGCTGTGTGGACGAACCGGCTCTGGCCGGCCTCTTTCCTCCTTTAGCCGAGGCAACCACGAACACAGGTTATGTCAGGTTGCATGGCCGCAACGCCGCCAACTGGTGGGGAGGTAAGGGAGATCGATATGACTACCTTTATTCGAAGGACGAGTTGACGGAATGGAAGAAGAAAATCGACGGTTTGAAATCAAAAACGGATAAGATATATCTGTTTTTTAATAACTGTCATCTGGGGCAGGCGGTCAGAAACGCCAAGATGTTTATAGAACTCCTGCAGCTGGAGATGAATAAGTGAGAAAATTATCCAAAAGAATACTCCTTTATCTGCTGGCCATCTGGGCCGTCTCTGCGGCCTATTCGACGATCTCAAATACGAGAAAGGCGGCCACTATCAGGTTTGAAGAGGAACCCGGTATATTCGAGACGGTCTGGGAAACGATAGATCCATCATCGGGGGCAAGGCTCAAATCGAAATCGGCGATCCTGATCGATCTCGACAGTGGTGATGTTCTGGGCGGGAAAAACGAGGGGAAAATCAGGCCGATTGCCAGCCTCACCAAGCTGGTCACAGCCATTGTATTCTTGAAAACGTTGCCGGATCTCTCCAGCGCGGAAACTGTGACCTCGGAGGATAGAAAAGCAGCGGGCCGGACGAGGCTGTATGCGGGCGAGAAATTGAGCCTATTTGATCTATTCAACCTTATGCTTATATCATCGGATAACGTAGCGGCCAGGGTTCTGGCAAGATCCACAGAACTCGGGCGGCATGAATTTATCGAGAAAATGAACGAACTGACCCTGAGTCTGAATCTGAAACATACCCGGTTTACAGATCCCACCGGTCTCGATACAGGTAATATCTCAACTGCCTCGGAATTCGCCAGGCTTTTCAGAGTTGCCCTGGAATTCGACCTGATCGCGGAAGCCATCTCCAGGAAAAGCTATACATACAAGGCGCTGAACAGTGACGAGCAATATATCGCCTACAACACCAACCGTCTGCTTTACGGGCGGCATGACGTTATCGGAGGGAAAACGGGTTATATCAGGGATTCCGGCTATTGTCTGGCGCTGGGGATCGAGGGTGGTGACGGCAGAAGGTTCGGGGCTGTTATATTGGGGGCTCCTACCAATAAGCATCGTTATCGCGACGCTCACCGGTTGCTGGCTTCTGCTTATGATTAGGGGAGTTGCCCGGGTCAATCATCCCCTTGACTACCGTATTCACCGGACATATATTGAGGTGCTGTCGAGATAATATTCCGTTGGAAGTGGTCGATCTTTGCAATAAATGCCGGAGTAGCTCAGTTGGAAGAGCAGCTGATTTGTAATCAGCCGGTCGGGGGTTCGAGTCCCTTCTCCGGCTAATGAATGAAATCACAGGGAGGGGTTCCCGAGTGGTCAAAGGGAACAGACTGTAAATCTGTCGCCTCAGGCTTCGGAGGTTCGAATCCTCCCCCCTCCATAACTAATTGTATTGCAATATGTTATTAGATTATTTCTTAATGATTTTCAATTTCAGAAATGTGAAAATTAGCAATTATAAATTAAAGAGCTGGATACCATTCTTGGCAGAAATGTGATCGAAGTCATTTATTATTTCTCAACAACTCGCACAATATCATTATGCTTCCAATTCGCTGACTCAGAGGACCTTTTGACGAACCAGTGAACGTGCAATCTGGCTTATTTCCTCTAAGAGATATATTAAGCCTGTAGCTCGATTATGGTTCATTCTCTACATTTCGTGTGTGCGGTGAAGGTTACGAAGTTATCGATAAGGTCCTGAGGGGTCCTTTCCCCGGGGGCCAAGAATTCTTCAGTACCAGGATCTCTGGCTGTTAGGTTTTCAACAGCTGTCTTTAAGAATTTTCGATTAAGCTCTACCGAATAATCACTGAAAGCATCCTTTATATTTCCCTCAAGATCATCATGAATATCTATCATTTTAACCGGAGTGTCGCAGGATAAGTTGAATGAACTGAAGTCGACATAGCGGATTTTTCGGGTTTTTACTGTACGAAAATAGACGCGCATATTTTTAACATCATAGATGAGCGACCATTGAGTCCCACCCCTTTCCAAGGATTGTAGAATGTCAAAGCCATAATCAACAGGTGAGTCTTTGTCAGGGCTAAACTTCTTCAGCATGTGGGCAACGTGCACGAAACGGGGAGTTTTCTTATCTTCCAGAACCACCGGTTTTTCTCCCCCGAAGCCCTTGTATTCGGCCAGTTGCTTCATCTCAGTGGTATAGGTTGAGTTACAAAGGGCAGTAACCGGTAATTCTTTATCCCTATAGATCGAGGTTTTTCCATCAATAAACTCGATAGCAGCGGCGTTTCCATTGCTGTCGACTGTGAAGAAATGCCAACCCCATCCATCGAGCGTGATCTCATCTGTGCTCCTTATTGCCTGTTCGACGGATTCAAAATTATCGAGTACATATTGCATCCAGAGCGACATGAATATCTTGGGCTTAGTTTCGTCTTGGGGGAAGCTGGTTTCCACGAGGGTCATCTCGCCGATATAAAGGCCAGCTTCGTTTAAGCCGCCGTCGGGAAAGTCGCGGCCGAAGGGGTTGTAAGTGATCGAGCCGTATTTTGAGGTCCAGGTGAGAGGGGGAGAAATGTCCTTCATGCCGGTTCTGAGCTCTTCGAATGATATTCCTTTCTTGGCGACACCGCGCTTGTTGACGACAATACAGCCAGGGATGAAGGAGTTTTCATCTAAATTGTGGCCCACGATCAGGACATTCCCTTTTTCCAGCATGAAGGTCGAACAGGGAACTACGAACCGCGCGAGAATGAAAAAAAAGAATAAGGTGAAAATCAATATATGGTTATATCGGATGTGGTAGCCTATTAACGAAAGCCATGCCATACCTTAAGTTAGTCTTGCCATAGCAAAAGTCAAGTTTGTTTGAGGAATCTGCCATTTCCACAAACGGGACATCATTGCCTATAGGGCCGATATTTAAA
>CBEWDL010000219.1:0-3171 GCA_965555375.1 uncultured bacterium | reverse complement strand
ACGTTAAGGGTGCCGATTATAAGATATCTGAGATTGTCGGTGCAAAAGAGGTTCAAAGCTGGGGGGGAAAAGTAAAAACAATACCGCTGATGCGGGGCAAATCGACCAGCAAAATTGTCGATAACCTGCTCTCGAGGAGGAAATGAGCGGCCACGGTATCGCTATAAAGTATTATAGGACAATAGGTTATCGCAGGCATAGATAAAAGGGTTGACACCGGGGAACCGAAAAGCTTATGATTTAGTTTTGGGGCCGAAAGCGATTTCCGCCCCTTTTAGGTGTAGTGGATAAGCTGATTTGAGGAATATATAATCCTTGAATCATAATGTTGAAAATGGCTGGTATTGGAAAGTATGGAGATCGACGATAAATCGGCATCGATTGCTTACGACATCGATCAAATAGCTAAGAATGGAGAGCTTCGAGAGGCCTTAGATCAGGCTTTGCAGGCGATTCGTCAGGGCCTGCACGAGGATGATCTCTTTTTCATAGCCGCCGATATAGCATATCAGCTTGGCGATCTGGATAAGGCCGCTCAGTTGATCGATCGACTCTTAGCCCGGGATCCGGAACACATTAGCGGTTGGATTTTATTCGGGCAGATCCATGAACATAAGGAAGATATTGCCAGGGCTAACTATGGACGTTTGCAGGCGGAAAGCCTTTTCCCCGGTTTAAGAGAGATCGATTTCGATGGCAATGCCATCGAGGAACAGACGCCCGCTGTTAATAAGACGGAACGAACGACATCCTCCGACCGGCGAATCGATTTCGATACCATGACATTTGCAGAAATCTGTGCTGAGCAGGGCTATTATAATAAGGCCTTGAAGATATATTATGATTTGCTCGAAAAAGATCCTCAAAATGAGGACCTCAAGAGAAGAATCGAGGAGTTGAATAGAAGGGTGAATAAGGATGACTGACCGGAGGATAAAAAAGGCCTTGGGCATGTTGAAAAAGAACAAGATTGATTGCCTTCTGGTGACCGAGATTAACCACGTTCGTTATCTTTCGGGATTTTCCGGCTCCAACGGCATGGTCCTTCTGGCTCCTCCAAAAGCGTATTTTTTGACTGATTTTAGGTATCTGGTACAGGCTCAGAAGGAGGTCAAAGATTGCACGGTGATTATCGCAGATCGCGAGCTAACCTCCGAATTGCCGAAGTTGCCGGTTTTTTCAAGGAAGATCAGGGTGGGAGTGGAAGCGGCATTCGTTTCTTTAAAACTTCAGGAGCAACTGAAGGATCTCTTGCCTAAAGCTGACTTCAGGCCCACGGAAAATCTCATTGAATCATTAGCGGTGGTCAAGGATAGTGAGGAAATCAGGAGGATAAAAAAGGCGGTGCGTATCGCCGATCAGGCTTTTTCGGAGAGCCTCGAATATCTGAAGCCGGGAGCTAAAGAAAAGGACATTGCGCTGGAGCTGGAATATAGTATGCGTTCCCATGGCGCTGACGGGGTTGCGTTCGATATAATAGTCGCCTCGGGGCAGCGCTCATCGATGCCTCATGGGAAGGCCTCGGATAAGAAGCTCCGCAAAGGGGATTTCGTCACGCTCGATTTCGGCGCTGTATATAGGGGTTATGCGTCTGATGTCACCAGAACCGTGGTGCTGGGGAAGGCGACGGGGAAACAGAAAAAAATATACGATATCGTTCTCACCGCGCAAAAGAAAGCCTGTAAAGCGGCTAAACCGGGTCTGGCTTGCAGCCGCCTGGATGGTGTTGCCCGGGAAGTTATCATGAAATCCGGTTACGGAGATAATTTCGGGCACGGTCTCGGGCACGGTATCGGTATGATCGTGCACGATCACCCGACATTAAATCCCCGGTCGACGGATATTCTTCGTGAGGGTATGGTTGTAACTATAGAGCCCGGGATATATATTCCCAACTGGGGAGGTGTCCGGATTGAGGACGATGTTTTGATTACCGCCTCGGGAGGGCAGATATTGAGCAAATCGCCAAAGGATCTCCTGGAGCTCTGAGTTGACCGGATCTGGTTCAAACGGGGGAAAGTAAAATGAGGCCATCGAAAATAAGGATGCTTATTAAGCTTGTGGAGGAGTCGAACATAGACGAACTCGAGGTTTCGAGTTGGGGGCGAAAAGTCTGCATCCGCAAGAAAGTCGACCTTAACGGCAATCATAGCAGCAATCCAGGGTCGAGCGTCGATCAGTTGCCACGGCAAAAAAAGTCTACGCAGATCGAAGTCACTTCCGAAGTTGCTGAGCAGCCGATTTCGAGAACTGAGCTTATCGAGATAAAATCCCCCATGGTCGGCACATTCTATAAAGCCCCTGCCCCCGATGCCAAACCTTATGTGGAAGTCGGCCAGACTATTAAGAACGGGCAGGTGGTGTGCATTATTGAGGCCATGAAACTGATGAATGAGATTGAATCGGACACCTCCGGCCGTATCGTAGAAGTCCTTGTGGAAAACGCCAAGCCTGTTCAGTTCGGCCAGGCGCTGTTTTTGGTCGAGCCGGCCTGACCAAACGCTCAATCTCCAATTTAAGCTGTCGATATAATTATAGATGCCTTTAGAAAGCGGGCGTTTGGGATATTAATATAAACTATATCCTGTGAGGTGTGAATTATGAGTTTCAAACAGATGATACAGGAGATGCTGAACCGGCGCGCCTCGGATTTGCATGTGCGCGTGGGGATACGCCCTATGTTGAGGATCGACGGCAGTCTTATCGCTATTGATGAACAGATTCTATTGCATGAGGATATGGATAAGATTCTCTCCCAGGTCTTGAACGATGAGCAAAAAGAGCGTTTTAATACGAATCGTGAAATGGATCTGGCCCTCTCGATCTCTAAGATGGGACGCTTCAGAATCAACCTTTACAAGCAGCGGGGCACCGTAGGCATAGCCATCAGGCAGGTCAATACGAAGGTACCCAGTTTCGAGGAGCTAAACTTGCCCGGCGTTGTAAAAGAGATCGCCTCCAACAAGCGTGGCCTTGTTATCGTTACAGGCACCACCGGCTCCGGAAAATCGACGACCCTGGCCTCCATTGTGGAGCATATCAACAGTACCCGCTCCGAGAATGTTCTCACAATCGAAGATCCTATCGAGTATATATATCGTGACAAAAAGTCGATCATCTCGCAGAGAGAAGTGGGCGGCGACACGGAGAGCTTCCCGGCCGCCTTAAGGC
>CBEWDL010000218.1:0-3265 GCA_965555375.1 uncultured bacterium | reverse complement strand
GCGTCCAGCAGGTTGCCGAATCCTTTTTTGGGGACAAGTCGTCCGACCGCCAGAATGTGGTTCGGTTCACGATCCTGGTGTTCGTCGGGTTTGAGACGTTCTATATCCACGCCGTTATGGATAACCTTTATTACATCCGGATCCAATCCTGGAGCGTTCTCCACGAGATAGCGCCGGTTATAATCCGTTACGGTTACCGCGAACTGCGCCGCAAACAGTTTTTCTCTAAGGAAGTGCTCTTCCATGTCGTATACGTATATATCTTTTGCGTGGGCCGTGAAGCTGAAAGGGATTTGTGTGATTTGATGTGAAAAATATGCCACGGTGCTGGGCAGACTTGCAAAATGAGCGTGCAGATGAGATAAACCGAATTCCTCGGCCTTCGCCGCCACCCACGCCGATAACAGCGCCAGCTCCATCTGATTATTATCTTTTTTCACCAGAGTTTTTTCGAGCAACGGCCAGAATCTCTCGCGATGCGGCGAAAGGAACGGCCAGAGGTCACCCAGCCAGGATGTCCATCTCTTGACGTCCAATCCCTCGAGATATAGCACTTTCGCTTTTACCTTTGAGAGTTGAGGATGGAATTGACCCTCGTTCGGTTTTTTGATGGAGAAAATTACAATTTCTGCACCGCGCCGTTCGAGTTCCAGGATCTCGTTCAATATGAACGTCTCCGAAAGACGGGGGTACATCTTCACAATATAACCTATCTTCAGGTTCGCTGGATTTTCGGCCATGCCTTACTCTCCATCGTATTCTCGATTTCAGCGAAAATGCCGCCCAGATGCTCCGCCAGCCGCTGGCCGCCGTCCAATGGTATTAATTTCCGGGCCCGGGCCTCGACCAGCGGATCGTCTTCGCTGGCTAATAGATCGGAGACGCAATTATAAAGATGCCGGGCGCTGACATCATCCGGATGCATAAGAGTAACCAAATCCAGATCGCTCATTATCCTGGCACGCAGAAACTGCTCCTCTCTATATTTGATACGCGGAATTACCAGGGCCTTGCGAGCGTAGCTGAGTATATCGGTTACGGTATTATAGCCACCTGTAGATATCACCAGGTCGCTCTGCGCCAGAAAAGGTCGTGTCTGTCTGACGAATTTGAGGATCTTAACCGGAAGGTCACGAGCAGCGTATCTAAACCGGTTCCAGTGATCTTCTTTTAAGAACGGCCCTGTCAATATAAGGCTCTTAAATTGAATGCTTGATTTGCGTTTCTGAATAATCTCCAGGAAATCGGTTATCAAATCCTCGCCCCAACCATCGCCACCCCCGACCGTGAGCACCACGAATTTCTTGCCGCCATCAGCAGGGTGGCTGGGAGGTCTGAATGAATCATCGCTGGCATCGTAATCGGTGATATATCCGCAGTATCGGGATTTTGATTCGATATCGGGGGGGAATTCGTAGGAGGAAATAGGATCGAAAACCAGGGGAGCGCCATATATAAGGATATGATCATAAAAATCGCGCAAAACATCATAAGTGCCCTGTCGTCTCCAGAGATCGATAACCATTTGAGGATCATCGAGGATATCCCGCATTCCCAATACGACCATGCAGGCATTATTATTCTTCTTAAGCCACTCCAGGGAAGGCATAATCTCGCCCTTCATACCGTGTGGTGAATGATCCACCAGGAGCACGTGGGGAGCGTATTCTCTCACCGTTTCGAGGATGATGTTGGTTCGCAGTTTAAGGATTTGCTCAAATGAAGTGCCGGGGAATCGAGATTCATATTTCTCCCTGCCCATCTTGCGAACCGCCGGGAGTTTTATATAATCGATTGCGTCGGTAATCTGGAAACGATGAAGCTGGGGCGAGCCTGTAACCAGGAGTATGGAAAGTTCTGGATAGCTCGATCTTAGCCACTTCGAGATCTTCAGGCATCGCTGGATATGACCCAGCCCCAGCGTGTCATGCGAATATAGCATTACCCTTAAGCCTTTGCCGGTGCCTGAATAGCTGGAGGGCGAATTGTCGATTCTATTATCGGCGGGCATATTTATATTGGCCTTGAATCTTGTTAGCTTGTTTTTGGAATTGTAATGACTAAACGCGGAATCCATCTGTCTGACTCACACCTGCCCCATGCTCAGGTAGTTGAAACCGTATCTTCTTAAAAGTTCGGGCGCCAGAATATTCCGGGTATCTACAATATTCTTCCGGCGCATCAGCTTACCTATTTCTCCCCAGTCCAGCAGCTGGAAATCGGGCCACTCAGTTAGGATTATAATGCAATCGGCATCCCGGGCCGCTTCCTGCGGGGAATCGGCGAGTTCGATTTCCGGCAACAAGCGAGCCGCTTCGTCCCTGGCAGCAGGGTCGAAAGCTCTTATAGTGGCTCCTTCCTCAACCAATCTCCTCAAAATAGGGATGGTTGGCGATTCTCGCATGTCGCTGGTATCCGCCTTAAAGGCCAGCCCCAGAGCCCCTATCTTTTTCTCCTCCAGTTTCCCCGCGAGCTTTTTGACTTTTGAAATTACATGTTCATACTGAAGCTTATTGGATTCCTGTACGGCCCGCGCTATCAGTAAGGAGACGCCCTTGGAGTCGGCCAATCCCATAAACTCCATCAGATCCTTCGGCAAGCAAGAGCCGCCCCAACCGGGTCCGGGGTTTAAAAATTCCTGGCCTATCCGGGTATCCATGCCCATGACCCGCGCCACCTCCATCACGTTCACACCGATGCTATCGCACAGTTTAGCCAGTTCATTTGCGAATCCGATCTTCGTAGCGAGGAAGGCGTTCGAGGCGTATTTTATCATTTCGGCTGTTTCATTATTGGTTTTTACGAAGGGAACCGACCGGGTCATCCCCATCCGGTAAATATGGGCGATAACCTCAATGGCCTCCTGCGATTCACCACCGATCACGATTCTATGCGGATTAAAAAAGTCGAATACGGCGCTGCCCTCCCGGAGAAATTCAGGATTGTTTAGCAGATGTATATCTTTGCCCTTGCAGCCATTCTGGTCCATCAGTTCTTTCATCTTCCGGGCAGTGCCCACCGGCACGGTGCTTTTGAGCACTATGATCTGACCTGGTTTCAGACGCTTTGAAACAACATTTAAAATTTCTTCCAATGCCGTTAGATCGGCCCGACCGCTATCCGTCGAGGGCGTGCCCACCGTAACGAATATTGCCTTTTGCCCTTCGATCGCCTTTTCGAGATCGGAAATAAAAATGAGTCTGCCGGATTGCAGGCCGGCCTTAATAATATTCTCTAAGTTACGCTCATAAAAGGGAAGCTTACC
>CBEWDL010000217.1:0-3384 GCA_965555375.1 uncultured bacterium | reverse complement strand
GCTCTCCAAGATTGCGGATTTCTACGATGACGAGGTCGATGCCGCGGTAGCCGCCCTGACTTCGATTATCGAGCCGGTCATAATCGTCTTTATGGGAGCCATTATCGGCGGCATACTTATCGCCATGTATCTGCCGATGTTCGATATAATCGGTCAAATTAGCTAAGAGGACTACTCTGGGACCGCTCTTTTCATTGATGAAGGGGGCGGTCTTTTTAATCATGGCTGAGTCAACAAAATATAATCATCCGACGCCCTCGGATCGAGGCTTCTGGTTTTTGTCATTGCGATTGGCGATAACTCTGTTGCTTCTCGGCTCCGGGCTGATCTTCTTGAAGCCCTCGGAATTCAGTTATAGTCTTCTTGTCGTTTATGGAGCCCTGGGGATCGTCTATTTTGTCTATAACATTTCGGCCAGATACCATTCCCAAGAATTCCTCAGGAGCATCATAATAGCCCAACTGATCTTCGAGCTTCTGATCGAGGGATTACTGGTCAATCATGTGGGAGGCAGCTTTTCACCGTTTATTTTATTTTTTATCATAAGTATCGTGGTGGCGGCATTGTATTTCCGCCTGCAGGGCTCCATATTGGTGGCCACGGCCGCCGGGCTATTGTATTCCCTTCCCGTATTTTTTGATTTATCGTTTATCTACGAGGGCTTAATCGAGCCTCCCAGGTTGGCCGGGATGGGCATATCATCGGATGAGGCGTTCTATACCGTGTTTTTGCATCTGTGCCTGTTTTACTTTTTCTCATTCCTATCAGGATATCTGGCCCAGAACCTGTTTGTCACCACCCGGGAACTGAGCAGACTGAGACTTGAGACCAGCGAGATCCTGGAGCAGATGCGTTCAGGTCTGCTAACTGTGGATGCCGAGAAGCGAATTGTATATTTCAATAAAGCCGCCGGCGACATCTTAGGACTTGATCCCGGGAATGTACGTGGAAGGCATATCTTGAACGTGTTCGGGAAAGGTTACAGAGAGTTTCAACGACGCATCAATATGGCCTTAGATCATAAACGGGCGGAGGATCGCTGGGAAATCAGCATCGATCATCCCGAGGGCGGCACGATTCCGCTTGGTCTTTCGCTATCCATTATCAAAGATGACGAGGAGAAATTGAGGGGCGTAATAGCCGTTTTTCGGGACTTAACGGAAGCCAAGAAATTCGAAGAGCGGATCAGGGCGACCGATCGGCTGGCCGCGGTCGGCCAGCTGGCAGCCGGGATCGCCCATGAGATCAGAAACCCGCTGACATCGATTTCGGGCTCGGTGGAGGTTTTAAAGGACGAGCTCAACCCTGATGGTGATAATCTTCGTTTGATGCAGTTGATTTTGAAGGAATCGTCCAGGCTCAACACCATACTGACAGATTTTCTCAATTTCGCCCGCATAAACAAAAGGTCTGCGGACAGGTGTGATCTGGGGATCGTAATCCCGGAGATTGTCGAGCTCGCCGGAGGTAATAGCGAGATCAGCGATTCGGTTGAGATTATGCATAATCTGCATCAACCGAATATCGTGGTGGCAGGCAGTGAAGATCAGATCAAACAGATACTCTGGAATTTAATCTTGAACTCTGCTCAGGGGATGGGACAAAAAGGTGGCGTCATCTGGATTTCCACCGATGACTATTGTTCCGATGAGGGGATTCAAATGATCAAGCTGGTGGTAGCTGATGACGGCCCGGGTATTCCTGCCGGGGTTAGAGACAAGATTTTCGATCCGTTTTTCTCTACCAGACAGGACGGCACCGGCTTGGGACTGCCAATTGTAGTTCGCCTTGTGGATTGTCTTGGGGGCAAAATCGATCTTGAATCCTCGGCAGAAGCGGGCACGAAATTTTCGATATATCTCCCCAGGGAACATGTCAAAGAAAAGAAACCCGAAATCCTGCAAGAAGTTACGTTAAGCTGACATTTTTTTAATTTTCCTTTCAACTGTATTTTTTTCTTGACGATTGAACAAATGAACAGTATATTTCTATGCAGGTCCATACGGATCCGCACGGACAACAAATGGATTGAAAATTGAAAATGAAAATAGAGGAGGGCAATCATGGCTAAGGACTTGACTGCCAGACAGCGTGAGATCTTCGAGTTTATCAAGGGAATGATTCGCACCAAGGGGCGGCCGCCATCCATAAGAGAGATCGGGGAGCGGTTCGCCATCCGATCCACCAACGGTGTCAGGGCGGTTCTGGAGGCTCTGGAGCGCAAGGGATTCATCCGTCGCGACAGATACACGTCGCGGGGGATCGAGCTTTTGAAAGAGGCCGACGAGATGGTGTCATCGGGGCGGCTCCGGGAGGTTTTCTGGGTCGGCCGGGTAGCCGCCGGAACACCCGTCTGGGCCGAGGAGAATATCGAGGGCAGTTTCCTTATAGACCGGGAGTTCGTGCCGGGCGAGGAGGTCTTCTCGCTGAAGGTGCAGGGCGATTCCATGATCGACGCCGGCATATTCGACGGCGATTATGTGCTGGTCAAAAAACAGCCCGACGCCGACCCCGGCGATATGGTGGTGGCGCAGATCGGCGATGAGGCCACGGTTAAAAAGTTCTTCCCGGAGAGAAAGAGGGTTCGTCTGGAGCCGGCCAACACCAATTACGGCCCGATAATCGTGGAGAACAATACACCCGGGTTTTCAATTGCGGGCAAGGTGATCGGGTTGTTGCGGAGGATGTAGGAACTGTAGGGGCACTCAACTGAACGCCCTACCCTGCCGTCCTGAGGGCGTTTTTTCAAACGCCCCTACGAGGGGAAAAAAGGAGGTGTGATATGGTGAATGATGAAACTTTCAAAGGGTTAACAGGCCAACAGATTTTGGATAAGATAGAAACTGGGGAAATGGATTCTTTTGAGGAAATACCGGGTGATTTAATTGTTTTTCGAGAGATAGGATCGGGGCCTTTTAAAGCGGCCCTAGAGGCTTTTAAATCAGAGAGTAACGCTGAAAAAGTGAAGGAAATGGAATATGAGATTATTCTTTTTGAGTTTATGATGAAGAATCCAGTGCGTCGTGCTGAAGAAAAAGATGAGAGATTTTCCCCCAAATTTATTTTTACTAATGGAACGCGCTACCCTGACATAGAAACAATCGGAGAGAAAGCCAAACGTTATTACAAAACGCGTGGAGAACAGACAAAAAATCCAGAACTCAAGGTAAGATATTGTGATTTTACGTGGGAATACCTCAAAGACCACAACCATGCTCGAATGGCAATCGAAAGCTATTTGTCGCTTCTTGGTCATTATTATGAAAACAAATATTATTTAGGCATAGCAGATTGTCTTCCAAGAAGTCTTCAAATTGCGGCAAAATTGAATGATGAATCTTTGATACGCAAATGCGTCAAAGCGCATTTAAAATATCTAAAGAT
>CBEWDL010000216.1:0-3390 GCA_965555375.1 uncultured bacterium | reverse complement strand
GGGTTCAAATTAGCCGGAATAAGCGTTAGTGTCGAAGAAGAAAAAGCGGAAAAACAACCGGAGAAAAACCCGATCGTCAAAATCCAGACCAATCATGGCGATATTTATTTTGAGGTTTTCCTCAATGAGACGCCGATTCATGCCCAGAATTTCCTTTCTAAGGTGGACGAGGGGAAATATGATAGCCTCATATTCCATCGTGTTGTGAAAGGTTTCGTAATACAGGGTGGAGACCCGACCGGCACCGGCACGGGTAGCATGGGCCCGGAGCGTCTGGCCGATGAGAAATCGCCGTTCCCGCAGGTCAGAGGAACTGTGGCAATGGCGCGTTCCGCAGCCGGAGCATCCAACTGCCAGTTCTACATCAACCTGAAAGATAACAGCTTCCTTGACAAGCAGAAGTTTTCTGCCTTTGCTAAAGTGGTTGAAGGTATGGATGTAGTTGACAAGATCGAAAATGTTGAAATTGGAGCCGGTGATAAGGCGGTGAGCGACGTTGTAATGATCAAGCTGGAGCGCGTGGAAAAGCTTCCTGAAAAATCCGAGGGTGAATAAGAGCTTTTGAAAAATATTGCCATACTGGGCTCCTCCGGGTCAATCGGCAAAAACGCCCTCTGGGTGGCCAGCCGGTTCCCGGAGGAGTTTAGAATTTTTGGCCTGTCGGTTCACTCGAATATCGAAGCCCTGGATGAACAGATAGGGAAATATAGGCCTCAGATAATCTGTATATCAGATGGTGGAGCGGCGAACCGTTTTCTTTCGATGGCGGCAAATAAGTCCATTGATGTATATTCTGGTGAAGAGGGGCTTGAGAAACTGGCCTCTCATCCCGATGTTGATATCGTCGTTAATGCCGTGGCCGGCTTCGCGGGGCTTCGTTCCACCCTCGCCGCGGCCCGGGCCGGCAAGCGCATCGCCTTGGCTAACAAGGAATCCATGGTGGCCGGCGGCGATCTTGTGAACAGGATTATCAAAGACCATAATGCCGAAATTATCCCGGTCGATTCCGAACATTCTGCAATCTTCCAGTGTCTGAAGACCGGACGAAAGAGCGAGGTGAGAAAACTAATTCTTACCTCGTCAGGGGGGCCGTTTAGAAAGCTCCCGTCGGAGAAATTTCATAAGATTACTGTCGAGCAGGCGCTTACGCATCCAACATGGAAAATGGGCAAGAAGATTACCATAGATTCAGCCACTCTTATGAATAAGGGGCTTGAAATAATCGAAGCGGTCTATTTATTCGGTCTTCCTGCGGACAAGATTAAAGTGGTTATCCATCCGCAGTCTATCATTCACTCCATGGTTGAATTTGAGGATGGTTCTATAATTGCGCAGCTCTCCCGTCCGGATATGAGGTTGCCGATACAATACGCTCTCTTCTATCCGGAGCGTCGGGAGTTGAATGCCGCCGATCTGACATTTGATGAAAAATTCTCGCTCGACTTCGAGCCGCCTGGCGAAGACAGGTTCCCCAGCCTGCGGCTGGCGCGGCTGGCTCTGGAGATTGGTAAGACGGCTCCGACCGTCTTCAACGCCGCCAACGAGATGGCCGTGGAAGCATTCCTGAAACACAGAATCGGCTTTCGGGAAATCTTTGAAGTGGTTGAACATACGCTTAAGAATACTTATATTGAAGACTCGGGAAGTATTGAAACGATAGTCAAGGCCGATAAGAGCGGCAGGGAGACTGCTCTTGAGTATCTTTCCGCCATAGAAAAGAGGGCCGATTGAGAAGGCCGATTCTGGAAACTTTGAGATTCAGGCGGCGTTATTATATCTGGAACAGGATAAATTCCGAAGGATCCGTAGGAAATGTTTGATTGGATAATACCGTTTATTGCCATGCTGGGGCTTCTGATCTTCGTGCACGAGCTGGGGCATTTCATTGCCGCAAAAAGGTCGGGCATCAAGGTCGAAAAATTCTCGCTCGGGTTTCCGCCGAATCTGGTTTCGAGGAAGATCGGCGAGACCGAATACTGTATCGGTGTTATCCCGCTGGGCGGCTATGTTAAGATGAAGGGAGATATTCCCGATTTCGACGATGATGATGCTCCTCCGAAGGGGGAACCGGGAGAATTTATGTCGGCTCCTATCTGGAAACGGGTAATTGTTATCGCCGCCGGCCCGGCTATGAATTTCGTGGCGGCGATTTTTTTGTTCTTCATAATAATCTGGGCCTGGGGACAGCCGGAAGTAAGGCCGAATTCCACGGAGGTCGGGGCGGTTATGCCGGATACCCCGGCTTTCCATGCCGGGTTAAAAGGCGCGGATGGAATCATCGCTATCGATGGTAATTTCTTCGAAGACTTTGACCGCATGGCAGCCTATATCCGGGATAGGCCCGATCGCGATATCGTTATCAAATACCGCCGGGATGATATCGATAACCTGGTTACCGTCAGAACCAGGCGATTCGATTTTGTCGATTCCCTCGGTACAGAGCAATCTCGCGGATATGTCGGAATCGAACCGCTTTACGATTTTCATTCTACCGATTTTGGTCAGGCCCTGCGCGACGCCCCCAGAGTTACGGTTTTTATTTCGGCGGTTACTCTTGATTTCCTCTGGAAACTGATAACCCGGCAGGAATCGGTCAAAAATCTTGGCGGGCCGATTATGATCGCCGATCAGGCCGGCAAAGCCATGCGCCGCGGCCTGCCGTACCTGTTCAATCTGGCGGCGTTTTTATCGGTGAACCTGGCAATCTTGAATATTCTTCCTATACCGGTTCTCGATGGCGGCCATCTGGTCTTCTTGAGCATCGAGGCTATCCGGCGCAAACCGATACCGTTTAAAAAGCGGCTTTTCTGGCAGCAGATCGGCATGGGACTTCTGCTGCTGTTGATGGTTTTCGTTACCTACAACGACATCGCCCGCCTGATCATGGGTAGTTGATATCTGCTCTGAAGTATCAATAAATATAAGTGGCTGGTGTATGTCCTCGTGCACCAGCCTTTGTTGGTGGATGGGGAGAGGCTGGGACAGAAGGCCGGCTCTTTTCTAAACTACCGATAGCATTTATTGCAGAGGAGAATCGCCCAATGCCCGACACCCATAAACTGGTCAACATTCCCCAGAGCCAGTAGGTCGGGTTTTATACGGTCATTAGGTGGACAAAACCCGACATTTATTGAATTACTCCCCAAATCCACCTTCAAATTTCGGTTTTTCAATAACGCCCCAATCCCTTTGATAGCATCCCTCTTCAAAAAAACCGTGCAAAGATGAGTATTCATATTTGAAAGGATCATCAATCACCCCGTGCTTCACCGGATTATAATGAATATAATCGAGATGTTGGTTCATGTCACGTTCGTTTCTAATAATATGATCCCAGCCAGTAGGTCGGGTTTTATACGGTCATTAGGTGGACAAAACCCGACATTTATT
>CBEWDL010000215.1:0-3433 GCA_965555375.1 uncultured bacterium | reverse complement strand
ATGCTAGAGAGATTATTCGACAACATATAAAAATAAATAATGCCGGTCTTCCCATGGCAGTAATAGAAAAGATGACCCGAAGCGTTTTTATAGAAGGAAATTGGGAAAAATCCGAAAATCGCAGAAGGATGGAAAACGATATACTGCAATTTGCTTATAAGCGCAACAGAATGCTATCCTTGTCTGAGGTAAATGATAGCATTTTAATGTGGTCACATTACGCTGACTACCATAGGGGATTTTGCGTAGGTATTAACACTAGGAAATTCCTGGAGTTTTTTGACGAATCCCAAGATCTGCCAAATTGCGGAGGCAGGTTTTTCAAAGTGAATTATTGTATGGACTACCCCAAATTAATCCCGCAAAAGAACATAAATGACGTCGCTTTCCTCAACGAGATGTTAACCATAAAGGCTGAAGATTGGGCTTATGAACGTGAATGGCGGTATATTATGACATTACCAGAAGCGTTAATGTCGCGGATGGATTGTATTTTAAGCCTTCCTAACGGCATAATATCAGAGATAATTTTGGGTTGTAGAATGCCGCAAGAGGACAAAGACGAAATTATTAGAGTCGTAGATGGCAAGAGCGTAAAACCAAGGTTATTTACAGCTGAAAGAAGTAAAGACAGTTTTTCTCTTCATATAGAGGAATTAACCTGATTAGAAAGCTTATCTTTATAGCAAGATAAATACGATCCTGCTGCAGGCTGATCGGAGGAAATACAATGCAAGAGATCCTCGCCCTCCTCAAATCCCACCGCTCCATACGCAAATACAAACCGGAGCTCATACCTGACGATCTATTAAATAACATTCTTAGCTCCGCTAGGCAGGCGCCGACATCGTCGAATTTCCAGGCGTATTCGATCATAGTCGTAAAGGACAAACAGACCAAGAAAACTCTGGCCCATTTCTGCGGCGATCAACCCTGGGTAGAATCCTGTCCGGTCTTCTTGGTCATCTGCCCCGATCTTTATCGTTTAGAACAAGTTTGCCGACTCAGGAATTATAAGTTAAATGATAGATACATCGAGACCTTTATAGTGGCTGTGGTGGATGCCGCGCTGGTGGCGCAAAATATCCTGGTGGCCTCGGAGGCGTCCGGTCTGGGTGTCTGCATGATCGGCGGCATCAGGAATAATCCTGATCAGGTCTGCGAGCTTTTGAAACTGCCGCAGAAGGTTTTCCCACTTATGGGGATATGCCTTGGCTGGTCGGATCACGAGCCAATGATCAAACCGCGTCTCCCGCGAGGACTGGTGATACATAACGAGGAATACAGGGACAACGATTTCGGGAGGCTTGTTGCTGAGTATGACCCGGCAATCAAAGCCACCGGCTTATACGATGGAGCCCGCCGAAAGGTACGTTCGCCGAACGGCAGCGAAATTTCAGATGAGGAATATAGCTGGGCCGAACACACTGCACGGCGGCTGGCGTCGACCGATCCAAAGGTCTTACGCTCACATATGAAAAGCTTCCTGCAGAGTAAGAAAATCGGTCTCGATTAAACTCTGGCCAGGATTGAAAAGTATAGTCGGATGAGCTTATTCCGCTTGAGGACGTGATGTAAAGGGCAGACGTTACCGCCTGCCCTTTTTCCGTTGTCATTTGAGAAAGGCTTCGTCCGTTGCGATACTACTCCAGGATCTGGTATTCGGCAAACCGAATCTCTCCGGTAAACCGGACCTTGACGATGCCGAGCAACGCTTTCGCGAATTCCCTCATCCTCATATCGGTAGGAACCACAAGCCCTCCCTCCAGGGGCTTGAAGTTCATATCGATTGCGAACTCTTTCAAAGCGTCCTCCGGGTTCGGCACCTCAAGATCGATTCTCTTGACGAAAAAACTCCGCCTGTCTATTTCGATTGTTCCCTGGTAATCACCCTCATCGGGAGGCGATGCTCTGGGAACGATTGCAATCTTATAAGAGGATACGTCGAAATCGGTCAAGGGAAAATTATAATCGGGATTGTCGGGAGAAAAAGAAATTTTTCTCTCCTGCCTTTTCATCCTTTTTTCCTTGTCGGCATTTGACGAATAAATGACCTCGCGGGACAGCTCCTCGTCGCCAAGTTTGGTAACCATGGCGATGGTCGTATCGGATTTTTTTATGTTCCCGTCACTGTCGACCCTGTTGAAAGTCGAGAAGGATTCATAGCTATACTTAGTTTGCGCAAGCAGCGAATCATTCAGATTTGAAACTGAATCCGCTCTTATAAGGATATCCGCGAGCGTTAATCGGTTTTCTTCTGGCTGAGAAAACGATACGGCGTAGATGAGAAGCGTTATGATAATTATCGCCAGAGCAGCCCTTGTCATCATTCGGTCAAAATTGAAGGAATTCAATTCATCATTACTGCCGGTAGAACATATTGCCCGGTCATTTTGTGATCGGAGCGGGATATTGTCAAGACAAATCACCTTGACCGTTATAAATGACGGATATAAGTTATGGCATTGCTTAAAGAGGCGAATTGCAGAATAGGGTTTTGCTTTGAAAAATCCCGGATTCAATAAAATCACACCCGAAATCATAAAGACCTTCAAGCGGATTGTAGGCAATAAAAATATCCTTCTGGATAAATTCGATCTCGAGCCGTACTCCCATGACGAGACAGAAGATCTCAGTTTCTATCCTGAGGTGGCGGTTAAGCCATCTTCCATCGCGGAGATCTCTGAGATTATGAAGGTTTGCTTTGAAAACAACATCCCGGTTACCGCCCGCGGAGGCGGCACCGGCCTTTCCGGGGGGGCATTGCCGGTTTACGGCGGCGTATCATTGTCCAGCGAGCGAATGAACCGGATACTGGAAATCGATAAGGAAAACCTGATGGTCACAGTCCAGCCGGGTGTGATCACGCAGGATCTACACCAGGCGGTGGAAGCGGAGGGTTTGTTTTATCCGGTGGATCCGGCATCGAAAGAATCGTGCACCATGGGCGGGAATATCGCCGAGTGCGCCGGCGGGCCGCGAGCTTTAAAATATGGTGTTACCAAAGACTACGTTTACGGGTTGACATGCGTCCTGCCCGACGGCCGTATATTCAAAACCGGCGGGAAGCTTTTAAAAAACGTATCCGGCTATAATCTCACTCAGCTAATTGTCGGCTCTGAGGGAACGTTGTGCATCGTGGCCGAGATTATTCTCAAGCTGTTGCCGTTGCCCCGTTATAAGCGGACACTTCTGGCGCCGTTTGATTCTTTGAGCAAAGCGGCAACGGCGTTAACGGAGATATTCATGGCCAGGATCATACCGTCGGCGGCGGAGTTTATTGAAAGAGCAGCCATCAAGGCGGCGGAGGAGAAGCTGGAGAAGAAATTCCCGCATTCCGATGCCGAGGCGCTGCTTCTGTTTGAGATCGACGGCGACCGCGAGGATGTCCTCGATGAGCAGGCAGAGAAGATCGGAGAGATATGTGTAGAGC
>CBEWDL010000214.1:0-3472 GCA_965555375.1 uncultured bacterium | reverse complement strand
GTGGGGAGGCGATCCGAATCATCCGCCTGATGATCCAAATCCGATTCATGATATAGCTCCGCCGAAAAGCGGGGATACGCCAGGGAAAATCGAATTTTATTGGACCAAAGGCGATTATGACGCTGATAAGTTCTCGCCTCATGACAACTACAATAAATTTGAAGTGTACCATCATGGTGATATTCCATATCCTTTTAAATTCTATAGGCCTCAGGACGATAATACTATAACCGATTGGTATCAGGAAATATACGATCCCGAAAAAGGGACATCTGTTGTTGTCGGTGCAAATATCCACCAAAGCACCCCCTGGGAGTTTGATCCGCTTGCCGACCTGCCGCTTACTGATTATCGGATTCCCGATCTCGCGCCTACAACAGGCGAACTGGACGATACGATTTTCTGTGCCGTCAATCTGGAGATGTATTTTGTAAATAATCCGAATGGCTTCTCGGACGGCAATTGGGTTGCGGGTCAAACATTGAATGATCTTGGAATTTCAATCGTTGATGGAATAGTCTACGGCTTGGAGGGCATCTATTGGGCAACGACAAATTTCACATTCGATCCTGATTCAGAGAGGGGTTTTATCCCCGCCGGAGGCGAATCAGCATGGCTAAACAGCGACGATTATCAAGAGATAAACGGGGACATTGAAATTCTGGCCATACATCAGGGCAATTTTGGGCTCCCCACGGGCGCGTGTACGAGAGTTCTTGACTGCCTCACCGATCTGACTGAGGACCAATGTTCATATATTGGGGGTCAATGGCAAGGCGAAGGCTCCGAATGTTTACCCTGGGTCCCCACCCTCTCTGAATGGGGGATGATCATCCTGGCGTTACTCTTGCTGGCGGTCGGGACAGTTGCAGTTATACGCAGACGAAAAGAAGCCTTTGTCAATGAGCACTAAAGGCCATTCCAATTAATGAAAGGAGGAAGCGCATGAAGTTGTTATGTTTAACTATGGCGTTAGTGGCGGGATTTAGTCCAGCCTTCAGCCAGGAATTGACCATCCATTGTATCGATGTAGGTTGGGGTGATTGCACGCTGATCGAATCCCCTTCGGGCAAAAACATGATGGTTGATACTGGACGGCCAGGATCATCTTCTCGGCTGGTAGCTTATCTGGATAGTATCGGTGTAAGCCATTTAGATTACTTGGTCACAACGCACTATCACGAAGACCACATAGGCGGGCTTTACGCCATTGTCGATGACGGCGTTGCTATCGATACCGCCTATGATCGAGAGTGGTACTATTGCTCTGATCGTTATGACGAGCGATATGAACCTGTCATTCGTGATATTCGCCATACGATCTCGGATAGCCAAGTGGTTGATCTTGGTGGGGGTGTCGCCGTTCGAGTAGTCTCAGTAAACGGCAACGGCAGATTGGAACCACCTTTTTTGGACAGGCAATGCGATGGAGATTACAGTGAAAATGATTTTAGCGTTGCCATGGTCGTCGAATGTAATGGTTTCCAATTCTTTGTAGGAGGCGACTTGTCTGGAGTTACCGGCAGCGGCTATACTGATATTGAAACATCGGTTGCCCCTGAAGTTGGAGATGTTGAAATTTATAGGGTTAATCACCATGGATCTCGTTTCAGCACGAACCAAGCTTTCTTAGATAGTCTCGATCCTGAGGTTTCCATCATATCGGTTGGGGGAAACAGCCATGGTCACCCAGATACTGGCGTTGTCAGACGGTTGGCGGAAACTTCGGTTGTCTATCAAACAGGGGACGAGGATGGGAATGTTGTTGACGGCGACATCGTAATACAAACTGACTGTGAATCTTACTACACGGTTAACGGCGATTATTACGGTGTCCTGTTCATAGATGATCGGCCCACCACAATTCTTCCGGATGATTTTTTGTTGCTCCAAAACCACCCGAATCCGTTTAACAATACTACGAATATAACGTATTGTATCGGCAACGACTTAACTCCAGGCCAGGAAGAAAACTCTTCAGAATTTCTGAGAGTCCATCTGGCGGTTTACAATCTAATTGGTCAAGAGGTTGAAACACTGGTGGAAAAGGATCAGTCCCTGGGACGATATTCTATCCATTGGGATGCCTCTCAATACCCCTCCGGGATTTATTACTCCCGTCTACAAGTGGAAAATCAGTGCACGACTAGGAAAATGACCCTATTGAAATAGAACCGTAGATTGACCGCTAAGCACCCCTTCTGAGGGCGGCTCGCCACCCAGCAACAGATAGGATAGCAAGGATTTTGCTGATGGGGTTCACTCCCTGTTCACCCCTCCTTCACCGGGGTTATCTTTCTTATGCACAATAATCTGGTCCTTCCCGGTGACTCTGCGGATCTCCGTACGGAACTCGTTGTAATCCGGGTTCATTCTCGGGCAGATGGAAATTTTCAGGGGGGTGACGAGTTGGGCCTCGATCTTGTGGGGGGCCGGCATATTCTCTTCATTGATATGCGCTGTACCATCCTCGATCCAGTATTTCCAGCGGGATTGAGACATTCAATTAAAGGCCCCGCGATTTTTCTTGGCCAGCTTTGAGATTGTACGTCTTCACCTTGAAGTTCTGCAGCTCAGGATCCCAGTCCTTGGGGGCAAAGGCGAACCAGATCAGGCTGGCAAACAGCCTGCGGAGGAAGGCAAGGACTTTGCCGGGGAGGGTCATTTTGGGTTCACCCCAGGTTCGCTTTTCCAGAAATCCATTTTTGCTCCAAGCTTCTTGGCCACATCGAAGCCGCTACCGGTGAGTCTATATGATGCTCCGCCTTGATGAAAAGCATATTGTCTATTAACCAGTTTATCGAGAGCTTCAACCGCCTCAGTTTGCTCTTTGAAATTATTAATATATGGATTCGAGCCAATCATGATGAATACCACTGATTGATCGGTATGTTCTTTTTGTAGATAGCCCTCGTTTTCGGCGGCCGAAATTAATAAACGTCTCTCCATAGAAGATAATCTTTCTTTCCATTTATCAAAGATTTCTCTCGCGAAGAGACCAAGAATAAAAATAGATAAGCCTATTAATATCTCAGCTATAATATTCATCAGTCTGCCTTAACAAACTCCCCATCCTTATATTTCAGCCCGTGCCGCCTTGCATCTGCGACTATTTCATCAAGGCGAGGATGAAGGCGAATCTTCAAAGCCGGTCCCCTTGGTCCCTGTACAGATTCAGTCCCATGGGGCTCGGGGTATTCCTCACCCGAAGGTTCGGAAAATCCACACCTCAATCGTTTGGCCCTCATCGCCTAATAGAACTAATTGATATTTCAAGCCCGGGGGGTGAGCCGTAGCAGCAATCTAATCAGCCGAGGCCAAAAGGTCAATACGTAATTGGGACTATTGGATATGGGCCTGGCAGATCTACCAGTAAAACACCGAAATTCCATCACCTTTTTATGGATTAAGAGTATAGCCAACACTCTTAACCATAAGGAGATATGATGGATTTTGAGCAGATGCTGCCAAC
>CBEWDL010000213.1:0-3526 GCA_965555375.1 uncultured bacterium | reverse complement strand
AACATACTTCACTTCAGGTACTCCTTCGTGTAGTCCCGGTATCTTTTAGCCCACTGAATGATCGATTGAGCCTCATCCTTTGTTACCTTCCTTCTTATTGTTGCCGGATTGCCTGCCACCACGGAATCAGCCGGAATTCTCATTCCGGATTTCACCAAAGAGCCCGTAGCAATCAAAGATCCTTTACCGACGGCAACGTCGTCTATTATTATCGCTCCCATGCCGAAAGGATAGCCGTTGCCGATCCTGCAACCATGCAGGATAGCTCCATGGCCCACCGTCACATAATCCCCGATCTCAGTCGGGGATGTTTCCCCCGTCATACGCACGATACAACCATCCTGGAGATTTGTCCACATTCCAATACCGAGCTTTCGGCGCCTATGGTGATATTGCCAATGATAACGCAATCATGAGCCAGAAAACAGGAGCTGTGAATCGACGGTGATATACCGTCGTGAGCCAGAATCATAACTTGTAATTGCCAAAATCCTCGGGATTCATCTTCCTCAGCCGATCTCTCAACGATTCCTGGTCAGGCAGGCCGGAGTCCTCAAGTTGCTCTTTCTTCAAATTATATAATTCCTCATTGACATAGATCGGGGCCTTAGCCTTAAGAGCCAGCGCCAGGGAATCCGACGGCCTGGCATCGATCTTCACGGTTTCGCCGTTGAGCGAGATATGTATCCTGGCGTAAAATGTCTGCTCTTTAAGTTCGATTATCTCCACCCTCACGATTTTTCCACCCATAGCAGTTACCACAGCGTTGATCAGATCATGCGTGAGAGGCCGCTTGGGCGCTATCCCGGAGATCTCCATTCCGATGGCCCAGGCTTCATAATGGCCTATCCAGATTGGCAAGATCTTGTCTGAGTCGATCGGTTTGACTGTCACCACAGGGGAATTGGTCGTAATATCGAGCGCCAGTCCCCCTATTTTGGATTCGATCATCTTTGGAGATCCCATAGTTATCCCCTCACAAAAAATCTACACCGGGTGCCCGGCCCCGCAAGGGTCCCTACAGTGGGACCGATCTCTGCTGTAATAACATTATCCGCACTGAATTTCTCTTTCAGTATACTGACAATACGGTCTGCTATGGACGGATCCACCGCTATGGCGTTAAGCCTTTCACGGTTGTGATCCAGCCATAGCCAGCCGGCACTTACCACCCTCTTAAGTCTTTTCCCGTCCGGATATCTCAAATCAGCCTTACGATTAAGCCTGTTCCTCTTTCTTAACCACCCAGAGTTTAACTCCGGCGATCACGTCGCTGGCAAGCTTGATATCTATCGTATAAACACCCAGGGCCTTCAGGGGTTCCTCCAGGAGAATCCTGCGGCGGTCTATTTCGAATCCCTGATCAGTGAAGAGTGAAGCGATAGTCGCAGCGGTAACCGATCCGAATACCTTATCATCCTCGCCGGTCTTAACCTCCGCTGTCAACGATAGCTTTTCGAGCCTGTCCTTGATCTTCTCGGCTTCCCGTTTCTTCTTATTATCCCGAAGCTGTTTTTGTTTTTTGATTTCATCAATTGACCGCAAATTGCCCCTGGTGGCAGGCACGGCGAGATTTTTGGATAACAGATAATTTCTCCCGAAACCGTCGGCGACCTCCACCACGTCGCCTGCGGAGCCCAGATTTTCAAGATCGTCTTTCAATATTACTTTCATTTTTGTCCTTTAATCAATCGTTTTTATCTACTGTATTTTCTCTTGCAAAGCTAAACCTGCTGTCGGCAAGCCCCAGTACCGCCAGAAATATCAGGGCGAACAAGCTGGATAGCAACAGAATTGCATAGAAAATTACCCTGATCGGTATGGGAATCATAGTCCTTTTGAAAAAAGCCTCCACGATCGCCAGCCCCACCACTGCATAAACATGGCTGGTTACGATAAGTAGATTGACACCTGAGTAAAACCAGAAATCTTCTTTGAGAAAGACTACCGCTATCAAACCCAGAATGGTCGGCAAGAGCCACCACCCGCTGGCACGCCACAGATAAAACGGCCGAAAACGGGGAAGCATGATCTTCAATCTCGAGGCAATTGGCCCTGCAATAGCCAATCCGGCTATTATCATACCTAAAGACCCCAGTACAATTATAGAAGGCACAATCTTGATCAGGAATTCGATCATTTTTTCGAATTCCCCTAAAAACCTGTCCAGTGACCCGTCCGCGGGAGCATACTGTTTTGCGATCATACTTGAGAGTGCCGGATTTCCCTCGACTATCGACCTTACCGCAAGATCAATCTCGGCAATCAAAGACGGCAGGTTTTTAATTATCTCAGGATAGATAAGCAGAAACAACACCAGAAGAATGCCCAGGGGTATGAGGCCGTAAGAGACCGTTGCTGTCGGTGTGGCAAAATTGCGGGATGCCCATCCCATCATAAAGGCCGGCGCAATAACAGCCAGGACGTACATCAGGGTGAATGCAGATCCAGCTTGATATCCCTTTGTCAAAGAGCAGATTAAAAGCGCCCAGGCAGTTCCGGCGAAGGCTGTCAGAAGCCCCCTGGAAAATCCCAGCCTGGCGATGACGAGCGTCAGCCCCGCTATCCCCGCCATCGCTCCGATTCCGTTTACGCCCGGTACTACCCAGAGCAGGCCGGAACAGCCAACGGCAACGCCGCCCCAGAGCGAGAGCTTGTTTTCAACCGACCGCATTGGCCGAAAGGCTCTCGAGATTAATCGCGGGTTGCGGCCGTGTAAGGCAACAGCGCTATGATCCGGCTTCGCTTAATGGCCCTGGTTAATTCTCTCTGATGCCTGGCGCAATTGCCGGAAATTCGTCTGGGGATAATCTTCCCTCGCTCGGTGACATACCTCCTTAATAACCGTTCTTCTTTATAGTCGATAAAAATCGACTTGTGCTCGCAGAACCGGCATACTTTTCTTCTTCGCCTCTCCATTTATTCTCCTTATTCAGCTATAACTATCTTCGTCGGATTTGAGATATTCGGAGCCGCCGCTATCCTCCTCGGATTTTTCATCTTTATCGAGGAACTGAATATGGTGCGCCCTGATCTCCAACAGGTTACGTTTCGTGCCGTCGCCGTTGTCGAAAGTCCGCGAACGAAGCTCACCCTCGATATACACGGCGCTCCCTTTTTTGAGCCTGGCGGCGCAGGATTCAGCCAGCTTCTGCCAGGCTACCACTCCCACATAGCAGACATCCTCCTTCCACTCCCCGGAATTGTCCTTGAATCGCCTGTTGGAGGCTATCCTGAAATTGATCACCGGGACCCCTGCCGTGGTCGCCCGGAGATCCGGATCGCGGGTCAGATTGCCCACTATCATAACGCGATTCAAATTCGGCGGTCTGGTGGATGCCATGGCTTATTCTTGTACCGGCGCGGCTTCGTCAGTCTGACCGGTTTCTCCTGACTCTTCAGATTTCTCCGCAACCGGAACCTCGGCCGGTGAAAGGATGGTCAGGTAACGGAGAACGTTTTCGCTAAGCCTCAGGTTTTTCTCGATCTCACTGGTCAAACCGGGATCGGCTTCAAACAGAAAGAA
>CBEWDL010000212.1:0-3607 GCA_965555375.1 uncultured bacterium | reverse complement strand
TGTTTAAAGTTTTACTATAAGTGTCGGGCAATTTTTGAGGCCCCTTAGACCGAATTGGATTAGATGGTGCAGATCTAATCTATTTCCAGGGGTCGAAAGATAGGGTTGATGTGGCTTTGTTACGGCCAGAGGTAAGCTATGCTATTCAGGGGATATGATCCGGTTACTCGTTTCCTGCACGGGGGACGGTAACTTAATCGTTGCCAGATCGAATATCTTGTTATTTCAATAATACGAGCTTTAAGCTTTCAGCATACCCGCCCGTCTCCAGGCGAGCGAAATAGACGCCGGATGGGAAATTGGAGGCGTCCCAGGTGACGCTATGCTCGCCCGCGTGCTGGACACCTTCATATAAGATATCAACCTGCTGCCCGAGCAGGTTGTGAATGCAAATGGTAACGGGGCAAGCCTCCGGCAGGCTGTAATTCAGGACTGTTGCAGAATTAAACGGGTTCGGGTAGTTTTGAGAAAGAGAAAAACTCAGTGGCTGTGCCGGCCCGTCATTTATGCCGGTGGCGATGCAGGCCAGGGAATTTATTCGACCGGCGCCCAGTAGGCCTTCGAAGCCGGGATTGAGATGGTCGATAGGATCGGCGGAATTTTCAATCAGCTGCTGGATTTCATCATTGGAATATTCGGGATACCAGGCTCTTAGAAGCCCGGCCAGGCCGGCAACTATAGCCGTTGAAAACGATGTCCCGGAAACCACGATATAGTCATCTTCATATATGGCCAGGATAAATACTCCCGGGGCGCAGATATCGACCCAGGTGCCGTACGATGCAAAATAAGCTTTGCGATCGTTTTGATCGGTGGCGGTTACGGCCATGACATGGTCATAGGCGGCCGGATACATTCTGATGTCGTTACTATTAGCGCCAGCGGATGCGACGACCAGAACGTCTTCTTCCCAGACGGCGTTGATTATATTCTGCTGGGCCTGGCTGTAATTCAGATATCCCCATGAGCAGTTGATGATATGCGCCCCGTTATCAGCAGCATAAATTATACACGGGTAAGGATCCAGGAAGTTTCCCTGATGATCGGCTGCTTTCAAACACATCAGCCTCGCGGAGAAACCCATTCCGGCTCCCAGAATATCGTTGTCGGTAGCCTCCGAGGCGCTGCTGGCAACGCCGGAGCCATGCAAGAGATCATCCTCCGCCGGATCGTTGTCATTTTCTCCGAAATCCCAGCCGATCACATCATCGACAAAACCGTTGCCGTCGTCATCGGTGAAATTGATATCTTCGGGGTCAAAGATACCGTTATGGTTCAGATCCTCGGCATCGTTCACCCATACATTGGGGCCCAGATCGTCGTGCTCCCAATTCACACCGGTATCTACTATGGCGATTATGGAGTGTCTGGTAGTGTCCCCCCTGACAGTATCCCAGGCCTCGAGTGTATGAGTATGCGAAAGATACCATTGCTGATCCAGATAAGGATCGTTGGGCTCGTAGTGCAAATTCGGGAGAGTATACAGTTCGGCGAGTTCAATATTTGGATCTCCGGTCAATACCGGGATTGCCGATAGAACGCTGACATCACCGGAGAGAGTAAAAATATACATCCTCGAAACTTCGCGAATCAGAGCTGGTTTTCTCAGGATACCTTTGTAAAACGGCTCTACCTTGATAACTTTTAGTTTCCTGCAGAGCTCATCAACCGATGCAACGCCCGTTACAGCGTAACCCGAAGAAGACTTCTCTGTTTGATACGCCTGAGCGTTATACTCGTTGACTACTATTAGCCTGTTGCTGATAAACATCGTTCCATCCGATAGAACATCAATATGGTCAGCCGGAGAACCGGCAAGTGCGGATGAAATAATCAGGACCGAGAGAAACGGGGTGATAGCCTTTAGCATAATAACCCCCTATTACGATTTTCAATTACCCTATACGTATTATAATCCGCCGATCCTGAAAAACAAGGCTTTTCTCTCTGCTATTAATTGGAATAAGGCCCCTTTTCGGCAAAAGACTTTTCCGGAAGCTGGGGATGCAGGGGGAGGTTACGACTTCAGGCCGCATCGCAAATTTAAGTTGAACCTACTAATAGATATCAAGTATAATCAAACATGCTGATCCGGCAAGCTGCAGTTATGAAGGTATCCTTATTGGAGCAAATCGGCAATACACCGCTTATCCCTTTGAAAAAAATCGTCGGGGAGACGGATCGCACCATCTATGGCAAGGCTGAGATATTCAACCCGGGTGGTTCTCTCAAAGACCGGCTGGCTAAGTCATTGATCGAGGCGGCCGAGATGGATGGCAGCTTGAAGCCGGGGGGCATCGTGATAGAGGTAACATCGGGCAACACCGGAATCGCTGTATCCTGGATCTGCGCGGCCAAAGGCTACAGGGCCAGAATAGTCATGAGCGATAAAAATTCCCGTGAAAAACAGGACATGATGAAGCTTTTCGGCGCAGAATTGACACTTACACCGCACACCGCCAAACCGGACGACCCTGAAAGCAATTATAAGACCGCCGAGAGGTTAGCCCGGCAAATCCCGAACTCCATTTACCTGGACCAATACGACAATCCGGCAAATATCGACTGCCATTATTCGACGACCGGCCCGGAGATCTGGGAACAAACCGACGGAGCGATCGACTGCCTTATCGCCGGCGCCGGAACCGGCGGTACGGTATCGGGAGTGGGACGATATCTGAAACAAAAGAACCCTGCGATCAAAATCGTTGCAGTCGATTCTGAAGGGTCTATATTGAAGACATATTTCGAGACCGGTAGACTTATCGAGCCATTTCACTACGAAGTCGAAGGAATCGGCAGCGACAAGTTGATCGGGGCAATGGACTTTGATGCGGTGGACAGGTTCATAGCCATAAGTGATCGGCAGGCGTTCATTACGACCAGGGAATTGGCTCAAACCGAGGGGATATTTTGCGGCGGATCATCTGGAGCCGTGATTGCGGCCGCCAGGCAGATCTTGCGTGACGATCCTGATATTGAACATCCCGTGGTGATACTGGCTGATTCGGGGAATCGCTATCTATCGAAGATTTATAGTGATAGATGGATGGCCGAGATGGGCTTCTCCGATTGAACTTGACAATCTTCGAATCAGATATAATTTTCAGCAAGAAAGGAGAATTACCGATGAGGCGATTAAAAAAACTGATGGTTTGCGTCATCTTATCTGCTTCTCTCCCGCTATCTTCGGCTCCCATAACAGCTCAGGAAACCCCCTCTGAAACAGGTAAGTGGAAGGCCGAGATTGACCCGGCCTCCAAAGCGAGGATAAAATTTTCCGAAGATTTCTGGGATTTTGGATCGATCCCGGAAGAATCGGTTGTCAAACATGATTTCGCCTTCAAAAATACAGGCTCCGATACGCTGATGATTACAAGGGTGAAGCCAACCTGCGGGTGCACCACCGCGCCCCTATCGTCGGACAAAATCGCCCCGGGAGAGACGGCCGAGATATCAGCATCTCTCAATACAAAGAAGCTCCATGGCACTGTAAAAAAATCGATATTGATCGATTCCAACGATCCGATACGTCCATATTTAAAGATCTCCTTCAAGGCAAGGATCAATGACACGCTGGCGACGATTCAGTCAAACCCGCAAGTAG
>CBEWDL010000211.1:0-3614 GCA_965555375.1 uncultured bacterium | reverse complement strand
TAGTAACTCTCCTCTTCACGATGAGACATTAATGAAAAATATATTGTCGCCAACAGGGTAAATACCAGAGCCTGCACGAAACTGGTCAGAAGCGCCAGGAAAATAAACGGCAGATGAAGCGGTATCCCTACAGGCAGGTGCATAAAGCTCATTATCGCTACGCCGAGGCCGGCGAAGATCGCCAGAAGCATATCCTCGCCGGATATATTTCCGAAAAGACGCAGAGAAAGCGAAACCGGCTTAGCCAGTTCGCCAATAATGTGCAAAGGCAGATTCAATGGCACCAGGCACCATTCCACGATCGATTTCGGCGAACCCATCATGTGATGAACATACCCCAGGATTCCGAAATTCCTGATTCCGGTAAACTGGACATAGAGAAATACGCAGATAGCCAGGCCCAAAGTCGTATTTAGCTTCGACGTGGATGAAAACATGCCGGGTATCAGACCGAATATATTCATGCAGAATATGTAAATGAAAAGGGTGCCGAGAAACGGGACATATTTGCGGCCCTGCTCACCCAGAATCGCAAGCACCATATTGGATAGACCCTCGACTACCCACTCCACGAAGTTCTGAAGCTGTCCGGGAATCAATGATCGCCTGCTATAAGCGGCTATGGCCAGAATCGAGAGTATTGCCCCTACAATAAGCGAGAAGATTACGATTCGAAAATCAAAAAGAAACTGGGTGAAATCGCTGCCGATATAGTGATTCAATATTTCGATGATATTGGGAAACTCCGGATTGTGGGCTGCGGCGGCCTCCGCTCCATGTTCCGCTGCAGCTGCGGTATGCTCCGGAACCCGGGCAACTGCGCTTGAGACAGTGTCAGCCACCTCATGACCCTGTTGATTTGCGGAGACCAGGATAGAGGAAAGCAGGCTGTTCATGCTTTAGTCTCGTTGGTCTTCACCTTATTATCCAGGCCCAGATACATCCGTCCCAAAACCTTCAACACCATGACCATCAAGATCCCTGAAAATCCCCATAGCAATCCGCTGATCGGCAGGTAATTCCAGGTAATAAACAAATAGCCGATACCATAGAGGACGGGCAATTTAACGAATAATATTATTAAGCCGAGGGTAAGGTTTTTCTTGTGGGGAGTCAGCAGGCTGACGACTATGATTCTGATAGCCAGAAGATTCAAACATCCCCAGAAGGCGCCGAAAAGAACGGCCAGAGCGAAATTCATACCGATGTATAAGGCAAAAAATGGAAATAAAAACGCCGCAAGTATTAGAGTCGACTTGATTACTCTGTCAACGAACCGTAAGTCCACGTCAACCTTTATCTTCCTTGACGATTTCTTTGATTAATCTGTATGTCTCTACACCGCCTGCGGCCACACCCAGAAGCAAGAAAACCACTACCATAATGCGCTCGGTTCCCAGCAGGCTATCCAGGTAGCGCCCGATAAAATAACCGACTGCAGGAGCCGCCAGCATAATGATCGGGATCGTCGTCGCCAGCGCTATCTGCCGGTAGCCGGACTGCCTGCTATTCGGCTTTTTAGAGCTACTGGATTTCGGCGACACGATTCCTTATCCTAAAACAGTTCGCAAATATAGGCCAATTGACCATAGTGTCAAGTTAAAACATCAGCTGTTATCGACAATTGACAGAAATCAACTGTCCAGTTCCCGCGGTGCAGGGCCGTCATATTCGTAGTCTGACATTCCGAGCTTTCTCATAGGCTTTTCCCGCGTTCGCTCCTCATATGCCTGCGCCACAAGCCCGACCGTGCGCGATATGATGAAAAAGCCCTTACCCAACCTCCAGTCGAAACCCATATCGGATATAACCGCCGCTATAGCGCCATCAACGTTTATAGGGAGCGCTTTCCCTCTTTCAGCGAAGACCTTTTCCACCGCTCTGGCGAGGTTTTGATGCTTGCCGGAGAAATTTAGTTCGTCGGCCATCTCAAACAGCCTGATGGTTCGGGGATCGGTTTTATGAAGGCGATGTCCGAAACCTGGCATCCGCATCTTACGCGAGGAGAGATCATCCAACAACTCCTGCGCAACGCTCTCCGCATCACCCTCTTTCGGCGCCCATTCCTGCAGTATCCGGGCGCATTGCTCAATGGCTCCTCCATGGGTATCCCCTATCGTCAGAATCCCGCCGGCAACGGCGGCGTTGAGCGGATTCCCTCCCGAAACCACGGTTCGGGTCGCCAGCGATGAGGGCGGCGTGACGCCGTGATCGACGGAACTGGTCAGGATAGCATCCATCATCCTGGCCTCGGCAGGCGAGGGTAACTCTCCTTTCAGAACTAAATAGACGACATCGGCAAAGCTCTTTCTACCCATGAGATCTGTTATACTATAACCTTTGATACGAATCTTGCCGGGTTCTATGCTGGTAATGTTCGTTTTTGATTTATCGTCGGACATGGGGCTAACCTCATTTATTTAGTGGTTTTCAAATTCCACCCAGTCAATTATAATCAGCCGCACGCTCCAGTCAAACATTTTATAGATGATTGTCGTCGCTATTTTCTGAACCTGCTATGGTCACATTTTGGGCAGAAGAAGGCGAAAAAAGAAGGATTACTTTTTTCCTAAGACCTTCAGCTTGGCGTCTATAAGCTGCTTATGCTTTAAGCCCAGTAGATATGACAGCTTGTGAACCAGGGAATCCTCGTGCTGGCTCAACTGGCCGTCGGCATAGATTATCTTCCAGATCGCCTCCAACACTCTGACCTTCTGATCCTCGGTGAAAACCGCATTTATGGTTTTGGTGAAACCCCAGATATCGATGCTTTCTCTGATTCTTTCCTGTGCGATCTCGATCAGCTCGTGGGCTTCATCATCGGAAAGGTCGAATTTCTCGGACAGTATCTCGACAATCCTGGCCCGCTCGCCGTCGGTAAATTCATCGTCGGAATTGGCTATCTCGACCATGATAGCGCAGGTTGCGATCCGGAGTTTGGTTTGAATATCAGCATGGCTGATTTCCTCGGCAGCCTGGCGCTGGTTGGTAGCGATCAGTCTTTTTAAAAAGGAAACCATAGAATCACCATTTCCGAGAGACTCCTGGCGTCCCCAAGGGGATTTGAACCCCTGTCGCCGCGGATCCGCGATCCGCCCGGGAACACAGATCGCATTTTATCGTCTTTAATTAAATCCAATGGAATCATGCAGTCAAGACATTATCGCCTGATGAAGTTCAAGGAAATCTCAGTTAGATCGGATCAGAGGTTTAGCTTTTCTTTTCACACCGTCCTCGCTATTTCGACCCTAACTAATTTCTTAGCCAATTTCAGACGGAGTATTTTAGGTTGCTTTGACTGGATTATTTGAATTTACTTGACATGACCTGCGCAATAAAATATTTAGGTTTTAATCAAGGAATAATGGATAATGTCAACCGAATTTTGGCGTTCGAAACCTAAGAAAGATTCAGTATGCCGGGAATGAACATCATCTACAAAGCAGGCGGCCTTCATGAAGAGAAAATGGCCGAGATAAACCGTAGCTTTGATAGAATCAGTGCCTTATCTTCATCCAGTTCGGAAATGCTTTTCGCCGATACCAATGTAGCGGTTTCATGATCTTCCCCCATTTTAACGGACAGTGAGTTAAGATAGCGTTTTATTTTTTTCA
>CBEWDL010000210.1:0-3664 GCA_965555375.1 uncultured bacterium | reverse complement strand
ATGAAAGTTCCCAAATCCGAAGTTGGAATTAAGCCGAATATGCTGTCGGTATTGACAATCAATGATTACACAAACGATGAGGCCTTGATAGTTCCGCTGAACATCGTCCAGGAGACCGGGCAAGAACAATTTATTTTTGTGGCCGAGCAAATAAACGGGGACTGGATTGCTCAACGAAGATCGGTAAAGACCGGGAATAGTTATATCGACCGAGCCGAGATCTCCTCCGGGCTTCAGGAAGGAGAGTATGTAGTAACATTCGGGTATCAAAATCTAGCCGACGGCCAAAAGCTGGCCGTGGTTTCAGGTTCAAAATGAATTTTTTTGCGGGAATGCCCAGCATTAAATAAAAAAGTGGACTAAAAATGAAAAAGATAGAATTCAAATTAACTAACTTATCGGTTGCGAACAGGACTACTATATATATATTCATCGTGATTCTGGTGATATTTGGGTTTATGCAGTATGATGCGACTCCCAAAGAGAAATTTCCGGAAATAGTTTTCCCCTATTTCATGGTTAGCACCCTCCATCCCGGAACCTCGCCGATTGACATGGAAAACCTGATCACCCGGCGCATAGAGAAGCATCTTAAGGGTATCGACGGTATCAAGCACATTAACAGCAACTCGATTCAGGACTTTTCCTCTATTTTCATCGAATTTGAGCTGACTGCCGATGAGATGCAGGCGTATCTTGATGTCAGACAGGCAGTCGATGATGCCCGGGGAGAGCTTCCTTCCAATCTTTTCAGTGAACCCGAGGTCAGCAGGATCGATCTCTCCGAGATCCCGATCTTGTTCATCAACCTTTCGGGTGATCTTGGATTAGTGAAGCTAAAGAAAATTGCCGAAGACCTTCAGGATGAAATCGAGAGCCTGGAGGAAATAACACGGGCAGATATTGTCGGGGCACTCGACCGGGAAATACAAATCAATGTCGATCTGTATAAAATGCAAGCTGCAGACCTATCCTTTTATACAATTCAGAATGCCATTGCTTCTGAGAACCTCACTATTTCCGGGGGGCAGATTGACACGGATGGCATTCGGAGAAATCTGCGTGTAATCGGTGAATTCAGGAACATCGACCAGATCAAGAATATTCAGCTAAAACAAGGGATTTACTTAAGAGAGATTGCCGAAGTCGTTGACGGTTACGCTGACAGAGGGAGCTACTCGCGATTGAGCAGACAGGATGTGGTGACGATCAATGTTATCAAGAAAAGCGGAAAAAACCTGATCAATGCTGTCGATAAGATTAAGGTTATTGTTGATGAATACCGCCAGACAGCATCCGAGAACTTGATTATCGCCATGACAGGGGACAGCAGCACTCAGACGAAAAACAGCGTTAGTGACCTGTTCAATACCGTAATCCTCGGATTTATCGTTGTGGTCTTAGTCCTGATGTTTTTTATGGGGGAGACAAATGCCCTGTTTGTGGGGATTGCCATCCCGATGTCCATCGTCATAGCTTTTATTGTCATTCCTATGCTCGGCTTCACCATGAACATGGTTGTTCTCATGTCCTTCATCCTTGTTCTAGGAATTGTGGTGGATAACTCTATCGTGGTCGTAGAAAACGTCTACCGCCATTTCACCACAACCCCTGATCTCTCCGTCACCGCTGCTGCCAGACGTGGAGTCGGAGAAGTAGCCATAGCCGTTTTCACAGGCACACTGACTACCATGGCTCCCTTCTTTACCCTTATATTTATGCCCGGAATTCCGGGAAAATTCATGTCCTTTATACCTTACACTGTCATTATTACGCTTATGGCTTCCATGCTGGTTGCTTACATGATCAATCCGGTTTTTGCCGTCTCTTTCATGAAGAGATCCTCCGATGAAGAAAAACAGAAAGCCCGCTTGAAACTCAGCTCTAAAAACATTCTCGTGATATCGGCGGCTGTTGTCCTGGCTGTGGTATTTTATGCGACAGGAAAGATGCTTCCGGCCAATCTCCTGGCATTCGGAGTCATCCTCTATTTTCTATCCAAGTTTGTAATACGTTTTCTGATCGCCAAATTCCAGAGTTATGTCCTTCCCCGAATGAAGAATGGATACAGCAAAATTCTGACTTTTCTTCTTGGAGGGAAACGCCCCTACGCCGTCATCGGCGGGGTTATCGTTCTTCTCTTCATGTCTTTTATTCTTCTGGGTGTCCGGATGCCAAGGGTGGTGTTTTTCCCCAGTGGCGATCCTAACAGTCTGCAGGTGTACATCACTATGCCTGAAGGTACCCATATCGATGTGACGAATAACATCTGTAAGCAGGTCGAAGAGAAGATTTACAATGTTATCGGCCACAACAATCACGATGTGGAATCAGTTGTTTCCAACGTGGCTTCTAATGCAGGAGCCGGATTTTTTGAACGCTTTTCTCAGGATAAGCTGGCTAAGGTGACCATCTCCTTTATGGAATATAAATACAGAACCGGGATATCTACACGGGAATATCTTGGGAAGCTGCGCAAGGAATTGACTGGAATAGCAGGAGCTGAAATCCGTATTGACTCGGAAATGATGGGACCTCCCACCGGGTATCCCATAAACATGGAAATTAGTGGAGATGATATTGACGAACTGGTCAGTATAACTTACAGGCTGGAAGAATTTATTCAGTCATTAAACATTCGAGGAATTGAGGAACTGAAGTCCAGCATGGAGATCAGCAAGCCGGAACTCATCCTCAATATTGACAGAGAGAAGGCTAACAGGCTGGGTATTTCCACGGCTCAGGTGGGGATGGTCATGCGCACTGCCATCTATGGTAATGAGGTCTCCAAGTTCAAGGAAGGAGAGGAGGAGTATCCGGTCATGGTCCGGTTGGACGAAAAATACCGGAACGACATAGATGTCCTGCTCAGTCAGGAAATTATAGTTCCAGGTGGAGAAGAGAGACCGAATAGAATTCCGATTTCCTCGTTTGCCCATGTGACCAACCGGACAAGCTACGGCGGAATCACCAGGCTTGACAACAAACGGGTCATAACCCTGTTCTCCAACGTGCTCTTCGGGTCAAACGCCAACGAGATTATTCGCCAGATCAACAGACAGCTTCCCAGATTCGAATTGAAAGATGGCTATACGGTCAAATTCACCGGTGAACAGGATTTTCAAGCTGAGGTCGGCAATTTTATGGTCAGAGCCCTTTTTATTTCCACGGCTCTTATTTTGATCATACTGGTAGCGCAGTTTAATTCTCTATCCAAGCCGCTTATCATCATTCTTCAGATCGTTCTCAGCTTAACCGGGGTCTTTCTAGGCTTTGCAATTTTCGGTATGGACATCTCAGTCATGATGACGGGCATGGGGATCATTGCGGTTGCCGGGATCGTTGTCAAAAACGCGATCATTATCGTAGACTACACGGATAAGCTGATTGACACCGGCATGGACAAAATCGCGGCTATCGTCCGTGCTGGTACTACGCGATTGACTCCTGTCCTTTTGACAGCGCTTTCCACGATACTGGGACTTTTCCCTCTTGCCATCGGCATAAACATAAATTTTATGACTCTATTCAGTGAACTGAGGCCTCAGATCTACTTCGGCGGTGACAGCGCTGCTTTTTGGAAGCCCCTGGTTATGACCATAATCTTTGGACTATCCTTTGCTACGGTCTTGACTCTGATCGTTGTTCCAACCATGTACAAGCT
>CBEWDL010000209.1:0-3679 GCA_965555375.1 uncultured bacterium | reverse complement strand
ATAAATTAAATTGACCTTCATTTCAATAGCCGTGTCGCATTTTGTCATTTGCCATACATGTCAAAAGAGAAGTCCTAATCCATGGAATAAGCTACAGGGGCGTATTTTTGAATTGACTTATTTAACCACGATGGTATCTTATCAATGGCAAACAGATCTTAAGGAGAGGTGTTATGAAAAGATTCATATTTTCCAAAATGATAATAGCGTTGCTCACTACGATGTTCCTGATTGCAGGAGTTGCTGACAGTGGCAATGATGTTGCGAATGTGTTTGACATCCAGGGAAGGTTTCTGGGCTGTTTAGATTGGTCACATCCTCTTAATAAAGGCCAGGCTGTTGCGTTGCCCGCGGGCTCAGTCTTGGTGAGGAATGAAGGGTTCTACAATCTGGCCGCAGGAATTTACTTCTTGGCCCCGGCACAGACTACGGATAATCCTGGGGACATGATTCTGGATGAATTTTCCTTTATCGATGTCACTGAAGAATATCTGCCTTTAGAAGAATGGGATGCGAGCGCTGTGGAAAACGGGGATCTGAATAATGACGGCTTCGAGGATATTGTTTTCGCAAGGTATTCATACTACTATGATGGGGAGGGCGATTATCGGCCCCGGATTTGGATGCAAACCCCGGAAGGCGATTTCATCGATGAGAGCGAAGCGAGAATACCCCCTGTTTCGACTCCCTGCTATGACATTGAGCTTTTCGATATCGATTCAGACGGCGATTTAGATATCTTCACTTCTGGTTATTCCGGTTATTACTATATACCTGCAGCGCTATTCATAAACGATGGAACAGGCCATTTTGCTGATGAAAGCGAGACCAGGGTACCGCAATTGACCGGGATATCATATGTTTATTTTTCCGATTTTGCGGACTTCGACAACAACGGTTCGTTGGATCTCATTGTGATAATCTTGCATTACCCCGAACCGCCGGATTATGAAATGTTATCCCCCGTACTATGGATGAATTACGCATCGGGATATTTTATCGCAGATACTCTCGGACGCCTCCCGTCTAATACCGGTTATGGATTTTTCATGCCTCTTGGGACAGATATAAATAATGACGGCAATATTGATCTAATTTTCGCGAATATGGAATATACTGTTTACGATGAAGACGGAGACCCGCTTGCCGAATTCATCGGCCAAAACGCATGCTATAGGAATACGGGCGATGGATTTTTCGTTGACGAGACCGACGCAAGGATGCCGGAGCCGGACTGCGTCAATACTCGCGATATAGCTGCTTCCGATGTTGATGGAGACGGTGATATTGATATTGCCGAAATAGGTCTGTTTCTAAGTCAATTCAACGAGCAAAACAGGATCCTGCTCAACGACGGTTCCGGGCATTACTCGGTTCTACCGGAGGCTTTCCCGGAAGGCCTCGAAGGATGGTTCAATGATTCCAAATTCGGCTGGTTGAACGACGATGACTTCCCCGATCTTTTTATGGTAAAGGTCATGCCCGGTATTCCAAATTATGACGTGCTACTGATTAATAATAACAACGGAACGTTAAGCGATAGTTCATCTCTGCTTCCCACGATCTTAGATTTCGGTGCATCTTGCGCATTATTTGATCATGAAGATGATTACGATATAGATATTTTCATGGCCAATTTAATGGGCGATAGCCCGTACGATACAGCCGGTCAAAACGTCTTGTATCACAACATGCTGAACGATCCTACCGGAATTGCAGGATCGGACAACACTTTTCCAGAGAGTTTTGGCTTTTCCCGGTGTTGCCCCAACCCCTTCAACGCCTCCACCATCATAAGCTACAGCCTGCCCGAAAGCGGTCACATCACAATCTGCATCTATAACCTTCTCGGCCAGAAAGTCACAACCATATTCGAGGGAGTGCAGGAAGCGGGCGAGCATGCTGTCACCTGGGATGCCACCGATTTGCCGTCTGGCGTCTATTTCGCACGGCTGGAGGCGGGAGAACATTCAGAGAATATAAAGATGGTGCTTTTGAAATAAAGGATTTGTATGTGGTGTCAGAAGTTACTTCTGACACCCCCTCCCGGCTGTAAAAAGGAAGCGAATGAGAGGTTTTGCGATTAGAGCCAGTATACCGATTCTAATCTTTTCTATTTGGTCCTATCAGACGGCCATGAGCCTGGACGTTTCCGGCGATGTCTGGGGCGTCTGGTCGTCTGATAGTAATCCCTACCGGGTGGTGGGCGAATTGAGAGTGCCGCCAGGTTCGTCCCTCGTCATTCAGCCGGGCTGTTTTATAGATTTCCAGGGGCATTACAAATTCATTGTGGACAGTACCGCCGCTTTATCTGCTGTCGGGACCGAAAGCGATTCGATAACATTCACCACCGCCGATACGGCCACGGGATGGTTCGGCTTAAGATTTTACTATGCCGACAGCAATTCCGAATTGTCCTATTGCATAATTGAGCATGGTAAGGCGGCGGTCGAGGACGATCCGTTTCCCCCATGGCCGGATATGCAAGGGGGTGGGGTCAATTGCGTTAATTCTGATATCAGCATAACCCACTGCCTTATAAGAAACAACGCTGCCAGACACGGCAGGGGAGGCGGTATTTTCATCTCGGAATCAACAGCTCTAATTTCAGACAATACGATTCACCAGAATCGTGCAGGTTTCTACGGGGGCGGCATCCATTGTTCTGGCTGTGATGTTACCATAAGCGGGAACTCTATAACCGCGAATATAGCCTGGTTTCCCCTTGGGGGGGATATGGGAGGGGGCATATCGTGCTTCGGTTCGGACGTAAACATAATTGATAATATTATAAAATATAACACTGCGGGTGTTAGTTCTGGCGGTATCAGCATCTTTGGGGGCTCACTAGCTTTTATCGTAAATAACATAATCGAGTACAATATCGCCGAACTATCTGGTGGGATTGGTCTTCGAGGACCAGATACTTATGTAGCCAATAACGTTATTGCCAACAACTTGGCTGGGCATTATAACGGAGGCATTGTACTCAACTCCCCTCGGATCACGCTGTTGAACAATGTTGTTGCATTTAATGAAGCCCAATTGCAGCCGGGCGTGCGCCTAATAGGAGAAGGCGTAGACTCAGTTCTGAATAATATCATCTGGGGTAATATCTCGCCTGATGGCGAGCAGATTATCATAGACAGCGACTCCGCTGTGGTCGCCTTTTGCAATATCCAGGGTGGTTGGGAAGGCGAGGGGAATATCGATGTCGAGCCTTTATTCCGCCATCCAGAAAGCAGCGATTTCCATCTCATGTCCACAGATTGTGGCGACCCTTACGATTCCCCCTGCATAGATGCCGGGTATCCCGATATCATCGATGTCTTCATGGATTGTTCCTGGGGGCTGGGAACAATCATCAGCGATATGGGCGCTTATGGCGGTGGCGATTCGGGTATGGTCGCAATAGAATATGACTATTCAGAAAGACCCGAACGTTTCTCCCTGTTGCAAAACCACCCCAATCCCTTCAACGCCTCCACCACCATAAGCTACAGCGTGCCCATAGAAAGCCACGTAACCATTTCCATCTACAACCTCCTCGGCCAGCGGGTGGCAACTATACTAGAGGGAATACAACAAGGAGGCCAGCACACAATCACCTGGGATGCGGCGGATTTCCCCTCCGGCGTTTATTTCGCCCGGATGGAGGCGGGAGAACATTCAGAGAATA
>CBEWDL010000208.1:0-3836 GCA_965555375.1 uncultured bacterium | reverse complement strand
ACCTTTGTGTGGGATCATTTAAGGTCCCGGGACCTCCCCCACAAAAATGTGGGGCGAAAGAAACGACAAAAAAAGCCAGGCCTTCAAAATGAGCCCGGCAAAAACAAGAATTCAACCGGCGAACGGAATCGTCCGTAGGGGCGAATTGACATTCGCCCGAATCCGGTTATGTTTAGGGCGTACAGCAGTACGCCCCTACAATTTGATATATTTACTCCAGCCCGTATCTATCAATATTCGCCTGGGCGATCTGACGGATCTTCTCCAGCTCCTCCTTGCCGGCCTCCGTAAACAGATGTTTGAACCGCCCCTGTGGTTTCAGGTAGTCCTCCACCGGCCGTCTGTTCTTGCCGATCTTGCGAACTCGAGTTACTTTATTATACTCGATCTCCACGATGGGATAAAGGCCTGTCAAAACCGCCAGCCTGGCGATTTCAATCGTCTTCTCCGACGGATAAATCCATCCCAGCGGGCACGGGACATGAAGATGTAAAAACTTCGCTCCCTTGATCTTCAAAGCCTTTTTTACCTTGCTGATCAGATCCTGCGGATACCCCACCGTTGCCGTTGCCGCATAGGGAATATTGTGAGCCGCGCAAATCTCCAGCATGTTTTTCTTCTGATGCTGATTTCCCCAGCTGATGCTGCCTGAGGGCGACGTGGACGTGCGAGCATCATACGGCGTTAGCCCCGAGCGTTGAACTCCGGTGTTCATATAGGCTTCGTTGTCGTAGCAAACATAGAGAACGTTCTGGTTCCGCTCCATCACGCCGGATAAGCAGCCTATTCCGATATCGGCGGTCGCTCCGTCTCCGCCCTGAGCGATGACGTTAATATCCTCTATGCCCTTATTCCTGAGCGTCGCCTCGATGCCGGCGGCCACCGAGGCCGGATTCTCGAACAGCGAATGGATCCAGGGTATTCTCCAGGCCGTCTCCGGATATGCCGTCGAGAAGACCTCAAGACATCCTGTTGCCGTGGTAACTATTGTATTGGGGCCGGCGGCATCCATTACCAGCTTGGCCCCCAGAGCCTCGCCGCAGCCGGCGCAGGCGCGATGTCCGCTCGTTAACAAGGATTCCTCTACCGGCGGTTTTATCTTCTTCGTTTTAGCCGTCTCTGACATTATCATCCTCCAATCAACACACCGGCTTTATCTATAACGTCACCAGGTTGCCCTTCGGGGCAACCTCGGGACGCAAGTCGATGAACTCGTTCGAAATTACCTTACCCTTCGAGGCCTCATAAAGCTTGATGATCGACGTAGGCGGAACATCGCGTCCCCCGAGCCCGAGCACGAAGCCCGAAACTACCGGTTGATGCTTTTGCCCGTAGAAAGTCGATCTAATCTCCTCCTGAAGCACCCCGCCTAAGCCAAACGAGATCGCCTTCTCGAGGGTGAGCAACTCTTTAACATTACCGCATACTTCCCTGATCTTTTCCTTGGGGAATGGCCTGAAAGACCTTATCTTTAAAAGCCCGACTTTTTCGCCCTTCCGACGGAGGTCGTCAACAGCGTCTTTTAAGGTCCCGACCATGGAACCCATCGCCACGAACGCTCTCTCGGCGTCGTCAAGGCGATAGGTGTCGATCAGACCGCCGCTATAGCGGCCGAATTTGGCCTTATATTCGTCGGCAACCCTCTCTATGACAGGCTTGGCGTCCTCCATGGTTTCCTGTAGTTTGTATCTGGTTTCCATATACCATTGCGGCTCGGATAGGTTGCCAAACGTCTTGGGGTCATCGATGTTGAGATAGACCTCCGGTTTATACGGCGGCAAAAACTCGTCGATCTCTTTTTGATCCGGTATATCCACAATCTCGAAAGCGTGGGTCAGGATGAAACCGTCCATGTTAATCATCACCGGAAGCATGATGTTTGGATCCTCGCCGATTTTATATGCCTGGGGATGCATATCGGCCACTTCCTGGTTGTCCTCGGCAAAGAGCATTATCCAGGCCGAATCGCGAAGCGCCATAGCATCGGAGTGATCGTTCCAGATGCTGATAGGAGCCGAGACAGACCTGTTAGCTATCGTAATCACCACCGGCAGACGCATGCCGGCGATATTGAAAAGGACTTCGCCCATCAGCAGCAACCCTTGAGAGGAAGTAGCGGAGAAAGACCTGCCCCCGGCAGCCGTGGCCCCCAGGACAACCGATGCCGCTCCGAATTCCGATTCTACATTTATGAACTCAGCCTTCAACTCTCCGTCGGCCACGAACTGCGAGAGGTTCTCCACGATATGCGTCTGCGGCGTAATAGGATAAGCTGCCACCACGTTGGGACGGCAGCGCATAACCATATAGGCCACGCCCATGGAACCTTCTATCATCATTCTCATCTTACTTCACCTCCAGCACCATATCGATATCGTCCACCGGGCATTCCTCGGCGCATATGCCGCAACCCTTACAGAAATCCAGATCGGCGTCGTATACATTATCCTGTCCGAAAACGCAGGCATCCGGGCACACTATCACGCATATCCGGCAATCGTTGCATGTATCATGTTTGAAGATAGGCCTCATCGTCCGCCAGGTTCCGGTCTTGTATTCTTTCGACGAACCCGGATCGGTTGTAATCTGGATCGGCTTAGACACTTACGGCCTCCTTTGCTAATGCGAACGCTTTCTCAACGGCGGCCACATTCTTCTGGCCAATCATACCCGGGAAACGCTCCTCAATCCCTTTTTTTACACCTTCAAATGAGATCAAGCCGGTTATGGCCGCAAAGTATCCCAGCAACGTCGTGTTTTGAATCGGCCGACCGATTATTTCAAGCGCAATCTTGGAAGCCGGTATGGTCAGGATTTTTCCATCGATTTTAACATCCAGATCTTCAGGACTTTTTTCAGTGTCGACTATCATGAGGCCGCCGGGCTTCAGCCCCTTTGCGACATCCACCGTGCCGATCAAGGTCGGATCCTGGATTATGAGGTAATCGGGATTATGAACCTGATTCCTGGCCCGGATCGGTTTATCAGATATACGCACGAAGGACTGCACCGGAGCACCCATCCTCTCCGACCCGAAAGCCGGAAATGCCTGGGCGAACTGGCCATCGGCGAAGGCCGCATGGGCGATTAACTCAGCCGCCGTAACCACGCCCTGTCCACCCCTTCCGTGCAAACGAATCTCCTTCAAACTGTCCTCCTTCTATTCTCATGGGGCAACTGCCCCATTAGCTCTATCGTTCATTATTTCGACCTTCCCGGAAACGACTTAAACCACCGTTTTAACGATGAAATTCATCTGTCGATCCTGGGATAGGTGATATCAACTTGCTTTTGATATTTTCCTTTCTTGTCGGCGTAAGATTTCTCGCAAATCTCGTCCGATTCAAAAAACAGAACCTGGGCTATACCCTCGTTAGCGTAGATTTTGGCCGGCAATGGAGTGGTATTCGATATCTGCAGTGTCGGGTAACCCTCCCATTCAGGTTCGAAAGGAGTCACGTTGACAATGATCCCGCAACGGGCATAGGTTGATTTACCGACGCAGATGGTTAATACATTTCGGGGAATCCTGAAATATTCTACGGTTCTCGCCAGGACGAAGGAATTGGGAGGGATTATGCAGACATTGCCCTTAAATGGAGTGAAGTTTTTCTCATCGAACCCCTTCGGATCCACGATACTGGACTTGACGTCGGCAAAGATCTTGAATTCGTCAGAGACTCTGATATCGTAGCCGTAGGATGAGACTCCGAATGAGATGATTCCGTTTCTGACCTGGCTTTCGGCAAACGGTTCGATCATCTTATGCTCTAACGCCATTTTCCTGATCCAGCTATCGGGCTTGATTGCCATCAATCCTCCATTCTCACCGGCAG
>CBEWDL010000207.1:0-3906 GCA_965555375.1 uncultured bacterium | reverse complement strand
GAACTTATCGCCACCTGGACATACCAGTCAGCGACTATTAACGAAATCCCGGTGAGTCTTGGGTTAGTTCTTGGATGGGACGAGGGAACGGTCTCCGCCAGATTCACTGTCGATAGCGACGGGACTTTTGTGTATGAGGAACTTGATAGCGAGGATGTGGTTCAATGGACCGAAAGCGGCACGTTTACTGTAAGCGGCAATAACGCTACCATAACGATAACCAGCAACGATGACGGCCCTGTTGACCCACCCGATGTCATGAGCGGAACCTGGGCGCTCGATGGAAACGAGCTGACTCTAACAACGATCATGGAAGGACTAACAGTGGTGCTTGTGGCCACAAAATAGCTTCCGGGCACTTGTTTATAGAGGATACAGACAACCGCCTTTCTAATAAATTAAGATGCAGATCCGAATTCTCTCAAGACGCGGGGAGAACATCATCTCAAAACAATGGCGCCCGTGGTATGTTGGTCTAATGGTTATATGTATCTTGATTAACCTTGGACCAAGTATAGTCTTTGCGCAGGGTGGGGCATTGATCGGTGACGTCACGAATAGTAGTGACGGAGACCCGCTATTCGGCGCAAATATTATAATGAAATCTCAGGACGTGTCGTTGGATGTTGTGGGGGCGACTACCGATAAAAACGGCCGTTACAAAGTTACGGATATTCCGCCGGGCGAATATAACGTAACGATTTCTTTTGTCGGTTTCGCGGCGCGTGAGGTCACCGGCGTAATAATCTTGGAGTCGGGGACCACGACTCTGAACGCCAGTCTGGTGCATGGCGCCGTAATCGTCGACGACGTCCTGGTCACGGCTTCCCGCCGCCCCGAGAAAATCCTCGAAGCGCCGGCATCGGTAAGTGTAATCGAAGCAGAAGACATTGGGGCACGCACCGTTCTCACGCCAACCGAGCATGTCAAGGGGTTGCCGGCGGTTGATGTCGCTACGACGGGGCTGAACCAGTCAAATGTCGTGGTTCGCGGGTTCAACAACGTATTCTCGGGCGCCCTGCTGGTACTCACCGACAACCGCATCGCCCGGGTGCCGTCTTTACGATACAATGCATACAATTTCATTTCGACGGTCAACCAGGATATCGAGCGAATCGAGATCGTTTCGGGTCCGGGCTCGGCTTTATACGGCCCCAACTCGGCATCCGGAATAATGCATATAATCACGAAATCGCCATTTACTTCCGAGGGAACCACGGTCAGCATCGGCGGCGGCGAACGCAGCGTTTTCTTCGGATCGTTTCTTCATGCCAGAAGCATCAAAAACCGGGTCGGCTACAAGATCTCCGGACAGTATTATCGGGGGGACGACTGGGAATCTTCCGATCCGTATGAACCGGATTCCGTTCGGCTGTTCAGGCCTACGCCGACTGGCCCGGAGTATGCGGGGGAATCAAGGCCGAACCATCGGGATTTTGATATCGAAAAGATTTCGGGCGAAGCCAGAGTTGATTTTATTGTCAATCGAGATTTGTCCCTGATCATGAATGGAGGGTTCAACAGGGCAAACGGCATCGAATTGACCAGCCTCGGCGCCGCTCAGGCAATCGACTGGACTTATTTCTTCGCCCAGACCCGTATTATGTATAAGGACCTATTTGCTCAGTGCTTTGTTAATGCCAGTGATGCCGGCGATACTTACCTGCTTCGAACGGGCCAGTTGATCGTCGATAGATCGAGAGTCTGGGCGGGTCAGATTCAACACCGATTTAACCCTGGTGAAAGGTTCTCATTCACCTACGGCTTCGATGCCCTGCTGACACGTCCAAATACCGAGTCAACCATTAATGGACGCAATGAGCAGAATGACAATATAAATGAGTTTGGACTCTACGTGCAATCCGAGACAAAACTATCCGAGCGTCTGAAATTTATCGGCGCGGCAAGAATCGATGATCATAACAGGATTGAGGGTACCATATTTTCACCGCGAGCGGCGATAACTTATCACCCCGACTCGAATAACAACTTTCGCCTCACTTATAATCGTGCTTACTCCACGCCTGAAAACGCCAATCTTTATCTCGATATTCTGCAGGCCGAAGACCCGTTTGGAGTCGGTGCGAGCTTCGAGCCGGTATTAGGATTCAGCCCGGATATTGATATCCGCGTCCAGGGTGTTCCCGAGACCGGGTTTCACTGGCGCATCAACGAAAACGGCCCGCAGTTCCGTTCGTCTTTCGCCCCCCTCGATCCGCGCGGTCTCGAAACGGGAGACTTCATAGATTTTAACGATCCCGTCTTCACCAATGTCATGTGGACGGCTGGTAGGGAGGCGGTTTTTTCCGGTTTCACTTCCGTGATGGCGGCGATGGGTATTCCTCAACAGACAATCGATTCTATATCAACGTCCCTGCAGGTTGTGACCCCGGCCACGGTGTCGGGCGTGAACAACGCTTTGAAAACATTCAATCCCGACACCAGGTCGTTCGATCTTTCCACTATCGATGATATTTCCGATATCGATCCCTTAAAGCCCTCATACACCAAGACAATTGAATTCGGCTACAAAGGTATTCTGGGCGAACGCTTGAAGTTCAGTGTCGATGTGTATCGCACCGAGAGGGATAACTTCGTGGGCCCGCTGGCTATCGAAACGCCTAACGTTTTCCTCGATCGAGAAACCCTCCGGGCCTATCTCGAGCAGGAATTTGACTCGACGCTTGCCGATCCGGCCAACGCCGACCATGCGGCAATGCTTGCCATGCTTGATGATCCGGCTTACGGCGGCAACGGAAACGGCAATCCCATCGACGAGCTGACAAATATCTTTGCCTATGGGGCAGCACAGATTCCGTTCGGCACCGTCAGCCCCCAGGAAGCTCTGGATCCGGAGGCCGTGCTGGTTACTTTCCGCAATTTTGGAGATATCGCTTTATATGGCGCCGACCTCGCCGTCGCATATAGCTTAAACCAATACTTGAGTTTCGGAGGAAGCTATTCGTACGTTTCAAAAAACTTTTTTAAGAAATCGGCCGAACAGGTGCACGATATTTATCTTAACGCTCCGAAGCACAAGTTCGGGATCTATCTCCAGTATGTGAATCTGAAACTCGGGCTTCTCGCTCATACGCGCCTGAGACTTATCGATGCTTTTGATATGTACGGCCCGTTTATGGGGACCAGGGTCGAATCGTATATGGTGGTTGACCTGAATTTAAGATGGAAGCTGCTTTACAATTCGCAATTAGCCCTGACGGTGCAGAATCTTTTCGACAACGAACATTCTGAATTTGTGGGTGCTCCCAAGATAGGACGGCTTGCCATGATGTGCATCTCGCACTCGTTTTGAAGCGCCGGAATCAACATTCACGCTGCTAATGGCGCGAGCGACACCATAGATAGGTTTGGATATATATTCTGGATTAAGCAAGAGGACATTGAGGAGCCGCGAAAGCGTTGGGGATATAGGTGATCTCTAGGCGAATTTCTTGAAGAGTCAACAGAGAAAGTTCAAAAGATTGAGGAAGGATGTATATGAAAGCTTTAATACTTGCTGCTGGAGATGGTGGCCGATTAGGCAACTTAAGTTCAGATAATCCCAAACCATTAGTCCAACTTTTAGGTTTATCTTTAATTGAAAGAGTAATTTTGACTTCAAAACAAGCAGATATTAAAGAATTCCTGATAGTTGTTGGTTATCTCGGTGATAAAATAAAAGCACAATTGGGAAGCGGAAATAGGTATGGAGTAAAAATAGACTATGTTGAAAATAATGATTATCAAAGAGAAAACGGAGTTTCTGTCTTGAAGGCCAAGGAATTATTAAACGAAAGTTTTATCCTATTGATGGCGGATCATATTTTCGACGGTCGCATTCTGAAGGGATTTGCTGATTATAATATAAGAAGTTCTGTTACTTTAGCTGTTGAGAGAAGGAAACCT
>CBEWDL010000206.1:0-3923 GCA_965555375.1 uncultured bacterium | reverse complement strand
TTCCTCAAGAATAACCAAATATATGAAGGGCAATCGATGCGATGCGATTAGCGAAAACAACTTGATATCGCCAAGGGTTCTATTATCGGTAGCGTCCCGACCGTGGTCGGGACGCGCAGTGACTATCAAAAGCGAGTCAAGACTCGGAGAGTCTTGATCGACTTCTCTGGCCGCCAACGTAATGCCTGAATCGGGCGGCTAATATACCTTTTCCGGCTCCCTTTTCTGCTCCTGCGGTGCAGGCGACTGGTTGGTTTGAGTCGTCTGGCTTTCAAGTTCCGTATTTCGCTTCAGCAAGGCCTCAAACTTTCCGAATTTGACCAGCATTTTGGTTCTGACCAGTAGCCCTAGCGATAGGAGCATGAATAAAATGGAGTTAACCCGACGGAATATTTCGCCGTAGTTGAAAATAGTGTCCAGAAATGCCAATACTCCGAGTCCGAATAATGTCATACACCATATCAGCATTTTACCCTCCCTTAAGTAAAATTGATCTTTTTATCCCGTATCGACCAATGAAAATACCACTTAAGAATATTTATGCGCTATCAAGGCGAAGCCAAGCTGCTATTGATCCGGATGGTGCAAAATTGAACGATCATGGAAATAGGCCGCTGTTTTTTCCGATAAGTGCCGGATAGAGAACACATTACCCGATAGCGGGAATCGCCCGGCAGTTGTCTTATGTGTACCGGGTGGATATCGAACGCATTTATTCTTGCCATCGACAGCAATAGATGATATAGGAAAGTATACGGATCCGGGGAAGATTGTCTCGGAGACGCAGTCAAGGGAGGCTTATGAAAAAACTCTTCAGATTCGACAGCCTCGGCACCAACTACAAAAACGAGATATTGGGCGGGCTGACCACCTTTTTTGCCATGGGTTACATAATTATCGTTAATCCTGCTATTCTCGCCAATGGCGGTTTTCCTAAAGAGGCATCGGTTACGGCCACCATTATTGCGGCCATAATTGGCACATTCATCATGGCGATTTATGCCAGGCGTCCATTCGCCATCGCCCCCTATATGGGGGAGAATGCCTTCATCGCCTTCACCGTCTGTCTGGGTATGGGTTATAGCTGGCAGAAGGCTCTGGGAGCCATTTTCATCGGGGGGGTAATATTCGTGATAATCACGGCCCTGGGGATAAGAAGCTGGCTGGCCAGGGCTATTCCCCATAGCCTGAAACTGAGCTTTGCCGTGGGAATAGGTTTTTTCATCATGTTTATCGGTCTTAACGAGACGGGGATCATAAGATTGGGTATCGAGGGCGCTCCGGTGAAGATCGGACAGTTATCATCTATGGGGCCGCTTCTGGCGGTTTTCTGTGTGATTCTAATTTCCCTGCTCATGATCAGGAGAATACCGGGCTCGATATTGATAGGCATACTGGCAACCACACTTATTTCTTTTTTCATCGGGGCGGCTGACTGGCCGGCGAAACTGATATCATCGCCGCCCTCGTTATCTCCTCTTTTCCTGAAACTCGATATCGCCGGGGCTTTGACCTGGGATTTCTTGAGCGTGATCATAGTCGTTTTCATACTCGATTTCGTGGACACTATGGGAACGCTGATCGGCGTCTCCGCCAAGGCCGGGCTTCTGGATGAAAATCACGATTTGCCGGAGATTGAAAAGCCGATGATGGCTGATGCCGTGGCCACCGTTGCCGGCGCCCTGGCCGGAACCTCCACGACGGGGACCTATATCGAATCGGCGGCCGGTATAGAGGCTGGGGCCAAAAGCGGCTTCGCATCCCTGATTACCACCTTGATGTTTGTCCTCTGCCTTTTCTTTGCGCCGCTGTTTGTGTCGGTGCCGCCGTTTGCCTATGGAGCCGCCCTGGTAGTCGTCGGCTTCCTGATGATATCGCCCATAAAAGATATACCGTTTCAGGATTACTCTGAACTGTTTCCCTCGGTGGCGACCATCGCTCTGATGAGTTTCACCTACAATATCGGATTCGGCATGGGCGCAGGGTTAGCTCTTTATCCATTGTTCAAGGTATTTTCCGGGAAAGCAAAGGATCTCTCGCCGGGCATGTGGGTTCTGTTCGGCATCGCCATATTGCTGTTTATATTTTACCCTTACGAGAAGATGTAGGGGAAAAAACTATAATCAGTCTATCCGGCTCGACCATATATCCGAATCGTTATTCTAATGCCTTGACATATATTGGACTGGCAGTAAATTACTTATAGAAGAACTACCAGGGAGTCATCTGAAATGAAGGCTTTAAGAGCCTGTGGCTCATACCTTGCTTTTATAATCGCCCTCTGGGGGCCCTCCGCCTACAACGGCTATTTTGAATGCCGGTGTTATCACCCGCTGTTCTGTTTCAACCAGTATGGCGATATCGAGCGGGTGCATCTTCGCCAGGGTAATGTTCATAGTGCCGACGAATGGCGGCAGGTTCTGGAGCCAATTGTCAATAGTTATCGAGGCTATGACATCCCCCGGTTTTATCGCGGCGATGCCAGCTTTGCCGATCCGAATTTATACAGTTACCTGGAAGGGGAGGGATACTTCTATGCCATACGTCTGAAAGCCAATGCCATTCTGTATGGTGAGGTTGAGCATCTACTGAATCGTCCAGTGGGTCGTCCGCCCAAGAAGCCGATAGTTCAGTACTACAGTTTTCGTTATCAGGCCGCAAGTTGGGACACAGCCAGAAGAGTCGTCGCGAAGGTGGAATGGCATGCGGGCGAGTTGTTCCCACGGATTGGTTTCATCGTGACGAACCTTCGCTGGAAATCTGCGAATGTTGTGAAGTTTTACAACCAGCGCGGCACGGCCGAGCAATGGATCAAGGAGGGCAAATATGCTTGGATTTATGAAAGATTTCTCTTCATTAGAGCGTATTCTTATTACAATTGTCGCAGCCGTACTGGCTCATTTTGGCGTGCGTTTGATACGCCGCCTGAGCTTACGGATTTTGGCTCCAGCCGAAAAAAATAAGGATAACCTGGTCACTCAGTTTCCCAAAATGGCAACCATTATATCCTTAACATTAAGCATAATCTCATTTGCAGTCTATTTTAGTGCTGTTGGCATGATCGTTCAGGAGGCGGGTGTTTCACTAACAACCTACCTCGCAAGTGCTTCTGTAATCGGCCTTGCATTAGGTTTTGGCTCACAGGGGTTGGTCCAGGACGTCGTGACAGGGCTAACCCTGATATTTTCAAATGTACTAGCTGTCGGTGATATGGTCAAAATATCAAATGAAATCGGAAAAGTCGAACAGGTCGGAATGCGCTTTACAATTATTGTCAATTTTGAAAATCAGCGTATCCATATTCCCAACAGAAGTATCACCCAAATCAACCGTTTCCGCGGAGGAGCTGTACGCGTATATCTTGATTTGCAAATACCGGATGGCATTAAACCCGAACCTATGACGGAATTGATTTTCCCTGTTATCATGGGTATGTATTCACAACATCCCTCCATCATTCTCTCAAAGCCGGAATTTTTTAATCCCATGAAGGCTGAACTTGGGGACTGGAATTATCAACGCATCAAATTACGTATTTGGCCTGGGCAAGGAACACTGATTGAAACGGTCTTGAAGGAGCGCATTCTTGCAGTAATAAAAGAGCGCGAGCCTGATTATTGCGAATGGATGATTAATATAACCTATCGTGCGGATCACATAGATATTAAGTGACGGCGTGCAGATCTTGCCGACTCTCTATAAATTATGTTTTGATGTAATTTTCAATTCACAATATTGATATTATGAATCATTATCGGTAGTAGTCGCCGTGATCTATTGAATTCAACTCGTTGGAAAGAAAATCGCCGGAAAAATCGTCCAAGATTAAAACTAGTTGACATCAATAAAAGCTAATTTATAAATATTATGCGGGTCAATTGTATGATGAAATATTCTTCCTGTGTGCAAAATATTAATAATAT
>CBEWDL010000205.1:0-3933 GCA_965555375.1 uncultured bacterium | reverse complement strand
TTTAACGTCCGATATCGAGGAGATGAACGTCGATTTCGCCATCGCCTGGACCGATTCGGCGGCCAGCTTCTTCCTTTACCCCTTCGACGCGGTTGTGCTGCATATCAACGTCGGCGGCGTGATCAGAGACGTTTTCGTCATATCCGATATGGCCTGCGACCGGCTGATGACCTGGACGTGCACCACACCTGACGAGTTTGGTCATAGAGAACTGCTGGTGATCGGCGAATTCGACGGCGAGCCGGGCGACGAACTCCGGGCGCCCTCTGGTCTGGCTACCAACGCCGTCAACCGGGAGTTCCTCACGGAGCAGGACGTCATCTACGTAGCCGATCGGGGAAATGATCGGATAGTGGAGCTACGGTACCAACCCGACAGCCTGGGCGGAGCTTTCACCTATAACCGCATTCTGGGAGATGGATATCTCCAATGGCCGGTGGACGTGGCCATCAGCGCTTATGGAGATCAGGAACTGAATAACGCCGATCTCTACGTGGTCGATTGGGGGCATCCGCCTGGCAACGGAGAGCTGGTGCGAATCAATGTTCTCAGCGGCCTGGTGGAGGGCTCCTGGCACGATGTTCTTTACCCTGGATCTGATTTAGTCATTTCCGAATTGAAAAAACCGATCTCGGTCGCCTGTTTTCCTTTTGCCCTCGATACTCTCAATTCAACCACCGCCGTTTACGTAACCGAGGAGAAGATTAACACGATTTTTCTCTTCGAATCCGAATCCGGTAGCGATCCCGTCTGGCGCGACCTGAACATGCTGAAAAACGGGGATTTTATTCGTCAGCCGGGAGGTATTGCTCTCGATGATTTCGGTCGCGTTTATATTGCCAACAACGCCGCAGGGATGATCGAGATGTATGGCCCCGAAATGAATTACGTCTATCTTCCGTTCGACACCCTGGCCCCGCCCGAAGGCCAGCTGTATTATCCGACCAACCTGGTTTTTGATACTTTCCATGACAAATGTGAGGCGCTGGTACTGGAGATGTACCACCGCGAAAGCGGCCTTCAAACTTACGAGATCTCGGAGGCATGGTCGCCTGTCAAGCCGCCTCTCGGTTTCGACGGCTTCGGACTGCCCAAAATGACCGAAGGTTTACAGGGCCCGTTGCCCGTAAGACCTGCATTGCACGACGCTTATCCCAATCCGTTTAACGACAGGTGCATAATTTCTTTTTTCATACCCGAACAAGCCCCGGTTCAAATTGAAATATTCGATATTCTCGGTCGCAAAGTGGCAACCGTCCTGAACCAGACAAGAGAGGCTGGCGAGCATTCGATAATATTCGATGCCCAGAACATCAGCTCCGGCGTATACTTCTATCGCCTCAAAACGGATAATTTCAGCCAGACGAAATCGATGGTGCTGTTGAAATAATAATTAAATCCAGATATACCAGGCCACAGGGGCGAGATGACATCCGCCCCTTTTTCATACCCCTTGCCATCCCGTGTCAAAATCCCCATATTAGGCGCAACTTATCCCCGGGGCTCGATACCCCGGGCATGATGTGGTCTTTTAAAAGGAGATATTATGACCGTTCTGATAGACGGACAAACGTTAACAATAGAAAAGACTGAGGATATAGCCCGCAAAAATGCGGAGGCTGCTTACTCCGACGATGCCAGGGCGAAAATCGAGAGATGCCGTAATGTAGTTGAGGAGATGGTAAGTTCCGGGGAGGCGATCTACGGTGTTACCACCGGTATCGGCGAATTCTCTCGCATCAGGGTCAGCCCCGAGCAGGGCGCTCAATTGCAGAAGAATATCATCTACAGCCACGCCGCCGGCACCGGCGATCCGCAACCCGAGGATGTCGTGCGGGCGGCTATGGCGCTTCGGGCCAACGTGCTGGCCCGCGGGCATTCCGGCGTCCGTTATTCCACAGCCGAGATTTTTGTCCATATGCTCAATAAGAGTGTTACCCCATTTGTCTATGAAAAGGGCTCGGTCGGGGCATCGGGCGATCTCTCCCCCATGTCGCAGGTTGCCGAGGTCTGTATCGGCGAGGGGAGAGCTTATTACAGAGGCGAACTGATCGACGGCGCGGAGGCAATGAAACAGGCGGGCATCAAACCTGTGGATCTTTCCTACAAGGAGGGTCTCGGTCTTATAAACGGCCCTCAAATGGTTACCGCCGGTGCGGCATTGCTTCTGCAGGATTCCCGCCGACTTCTAAAAAACGCTTTCATAGCATCGGCCATGACCATAGATGCGTTAAAAGGGGTGCCGAAAGCATACCATGAGGTCCTTCACGCCTCGCGTCCCTTCAAAGGACAGAATGCCGTAGCCCACAATCTCAGACGGCTCATGGCCGATTCCGAGATAATCGCCGATAAATCGGGCAAGGTGCAGGATGGCTACTCCATGCGCTGCACCCCGCAGGTTCTGGGGCCGTCGGTCGACTGCTGGCATTATGCAAAAGAACAGGTGGAGACCGAAATAAACTCCTCGGCCGATAACCCGTTGTTTTTCCCGGATGAGAACCTCTATCTCGCCGGGGGCAATTTCCACGGTCAGCCGATCGGTATGGTGATGGATTTCTTGTGCATCGCCATGTCGGAGGTGGCCAATTTATCCGAAAGGCACACTAACCGCCTCTTGAATCCGACTCTATCGGGTTTGCCCGACTTTCTTGTCGAGGGCCGCGGCTTGAACTCGGGTTTGATGGTGGCCCAGTATACCGCCGCCGCCCTGGTTTCAGAAAATAAGGTCTTATCACATCCGGCCACTGTCGACTCGATCTCGGTCTCGGCCGACCAGGAAGACCACGTGGCCATGGCCCCGATAGCGGTCAGGAAGTGCACCGAGATTTTGAAAAATGTTGGCGCCGTGCTGGCTATCGAGATGTATGCCGCGGCGCAGGCATTCGATTTCAGAAAACCGCAAAAACCGGGCAAAGGAACGTCTATCGCTTACGAGGTCATCAGAGATCATGTATCATTTCTAAAGAAGGATCGGGTGCTCTATCCGGATATCAACAAAATCGCCGATCTGGTGCGCCAGAATACCATTCTCGATGCCGTCGAATCAAAGATGCGAGAGCTCCCGCTACGTCTGACATAACATCTTGGCAAATTCTTGTAGGGGTCGATCTCAGATCGACCCGTTTGATGACTGAAACGAGGATAGAACGCGGAAGGGTGACATGATGTCTGAAAGTGAATTCAGCCTGGAGAGGCTGACGGCTTTCTGGTTCGATGAGGTCAAACCTCCTCTTATCAAGGCGCTTGACCTTACCCCCGATGACAAACTCGATTGGGCGCCGGCGGAGAATATGATCACGCTGGGCAATATCTTCATGCATATCTCGGAGGCCTCCGCCTGGTGGATCGACACCGTAATCGACCGGCATAAGTTTATCGATAGGACACCCGGTCCTTCCCTGCCCATACCGCAAATCACGGCCATGCTTGACGCCCACTGGGAACGACTGGAGGATTTCTTCGCTCGCTCGCCCGAGATCCTGGAGGCGAAATACGACTTGAGAAGGTTCAAGCGGGATCGTGAAGTTGACGGCTACTGGATATTCATGCACCTCTTGGAACACGATATCCATCACAGAAGCCAGATAAACCATTATCTGCGGATACTGGGCATAAAGCCGCCCAGGATATGAGAATATAATCGATAGTATAGCTGTCAGGAAAGGATTCCTGACAGCGCAATGAAATTCATTTTTCGTTAGAAGAACCCTTTATTTATATCATTTATTAACGCGAGTCCAAATTGAATAAATACCCAAACGCCGAAGAAAAACATTAATATACCCGATAATAACATAATCTTCATCCACCAACTTCCGGGAATGCCTTTTTTATATGTCCCCGATCTAACAATACCGATGACGAAAATCATTGGTCCGAATAACCAAACTGCAGAAAAAATCAAAGCCCCTAACCAGTTTTGGAATTGTGTAA
>CBEWDL010000204.1:0-3985 GCA_965555375.1 uncultured bacterium | reverse complement strand
CTCATACGACAGCAGCGCTTTTGAACCGATTGCGGTCGATACCACATGGCGGTCGCATGCCCGTATTAGTCGAGGAGGAAATGATTTGAGCAAAATGCTATCCATGGTAGCTATTTTCGTGATGTTGATTTGCTCCAATTCTGCATGGGGGCAGATATTTTCCTATGACGACACACTGAGTATTCCATCGGGAATCGGTGATCCGGGCAATACGATTTTGGTGCCGATAGATCTGCTTAATACATTTATGGTCGGCGGCTTTGCTGTCAGGATCTCATACGACAGCAGCGCTTTTGAACCGATTGCGGTCGATACCACATGGCGGTCGGCCAGCTTTGAATTACACGGCGCGGATTTTCAAGTCCCGGAAATCATCGAATACTTCGCCACCTCCATGCATCCCCTCCAGAATGCGATAGCGGCAGGATCAGGCCCCGTAGCGGTGATAACTCTTGTAATCAAGGATACAGCGCCGGACGGCCTTTATAGTCTTGCTTTTGTCAATGAAGATTCAACGTCGTATGATAACCAATTATCGGATTCCCTTGGACTTACCCTGATCATCCCGATCCTGGTTAATGGCCAGATCGTAGTTGGCAGTCCGACCGGTGTGGAGGATGATAAACCGGTTCCAGAGTCCTTTATGTTGTTGCAAAACTATCCCAATCCCTTCAATCAGCAAACGCGGATCTCTTTCAATTCGGCGAGTTCAGGCGAGGTTGAACTTGAAATATTCGATCTCCTTGGAAGGAGAGTGACGACTGTTTTATCCGGTTTGGTCGATGAAGGGAAAACCGTGGTTGGTTGGGACGGACGGTCGGCATCCGGAGAAGATGTGCCTTCCGGCGTCTATTATTATCGATTGCGGACTGCGGAGGGAGAATCGATAGTTAGAAAGATGACCTTGTTAAAGTAGTGAGGCCGATGATATGAAAAGATTAATTTTGCCCCTTGTCATAGCGATTTTTCTGGCAGCATCATGGTCTGGTGCTCAGGCGCAGATATATTCCGATGCCGATACCATGGCCATACTCGACAATTACGGCAATCCCGGGGATACGGTCGGTGTCATATTGCACATGGCTAACCATACTATCGACGTGGGGGGCTATCTCCACAGAATCGTTTATGACGAGGAGCTTCTGGAGGCGTTCAGCCTTGAGTGCCTGGATAGAGGCTGCAACCTTGAGGCCTATGAAGGTAACTTTGAAACTCCGGGTGTCATCAGGATTCTGGCGGTTAGCTGGGAAGGCAACTATATTCCAATGGGTAGCGGACCTGTGATGCAGATAAATTTCGAGGTCAAGCAATCCGCGCCGCCGGGGACCATTACTCTTCTGCAATTCCAGGATGAGATCCCGCCTCAGGATAATAACTGGGCCGATCCAATGGGGGGGCCTATCCTTGTACCTCAATTGTTACCCGGCAATTTCTCCATTCTGGGAGGAGGCCTGAACATGCCGCCGGTCATCAACTTCATCGGCAATCAGGAGGTGGCCGAGGGACAATTACTGCAATTCTCGGTAACCGCTCATGATCCGGACGCAGATCCGATTACGCTGACCGCGCAAAATCTTCCGCTTAACGCTTCATTCCCGCAGGCTCAGGGAGATTCGCTCGTTACCGGTTCGTTTTCGTTCCGGCCTGATTTTGATCAGGGCCCGGATACGTTTGTTGTAACCTTCGTGGCCAGTGACGATCATAACAATGTCACCACCCAACCGGTTCAGATCGTAGTGCTCGATCAGCCGAATGATTTCCTGTCAATCAGCACCGACCAGGGGGGTATCCCCGGAGTACTGGCGAGACCGGTGGATATTACTTTATTCAATTCCGGGCCTGTATTCGGCGCCCAGTTCGAGGTCCTGTATGACCCGGAGCAGATCGACATTCCGGAGGTTTATTCGACCGAGAGATGCTATGATATGTGGTTCTCTTACAACGAACCGTCTCCCGGCAGAATTATTATCCTCATATTCTCGGTCGGCCTGGATTCCATCTCATCGGGTGATGGGCCTCTGGCTCAGCTTATTGTTGACGCCAATCCCTTTGCGGCCTTTGGCCCCACAGAACTGATTCTGGACGAGGCCGTCGAGGTTATCGACTCTACCGGAACATCGAAATCCCTCGTAACAGAGGACGGTTTTTTCACGATCGACCAGCACGGCGATGCCAATCTCGACGGCCTCATCAACGTGGGGGATTGCATAACCATAGTAGCCTATCTTATCGGGCGCGGAACCTTGAATGAGAGACAGCATGATGCCGCCGACATCGACAGCACGGGTCGGGTGGACATCGGGGATCTTCAGCAATTAATCAACATCATACTGGAGATAGACATTCCACCGCTGTTTTATCCACAAGATATACCTGTTATAGTGGAATTGATGAAAGAAGATGTTAACCAATCGGGAGATCAATTGAGCGTTCCGCTGTGGGCCGATATATCGAGCGAGGCGTCCGCCGCGCAGTTCGAACTCACTTTCGATGCCGATAAGCTTGGCGGAATTGAAATCGTCAAGGGCGGTATGGTTTCTGAGATGACGCTTGATTATACAGTCGCCGAGGGGAGCATAAAAGGGATTATCTATCATTTAGGTGGCAACAGCTTCGGGCCTGCCACAGGCGAGCTTATCGAATTCAATTTCAATATCCCGAACGGCGATTTCGATTTGAGCAGCGACTTGAACCTTACCGATTTCCTGATAGTCAATCCGGCCGCCGATTTTATGCCGGTGGATATCAAAGGACAACTACCGAAAAGCTTCTCCCTGGCTCAGAATTATCCGAATCCATTCAATTCCAGCACAAACATCAGTTTCGATTTACCGTCAGCCGGATATGTAGAGCTTTCGGTTTACGATCTTTTAGGACGGAAAGTGACAATTCTTCTGGATAGCTTCCTTTCAGCCGGAAACCATCTTGTGACCTGGGACGGTCGCTCCGGCATTGGGGAGCGGATGGCTACGGGCATTTACTTCTATCGCCTGAAGGCCGAAGGATTTGACGATACAAAAAAGATGTTGTTGGTGAAATAGCTTCAGCCTTCCGTTCAGGTTGAGGTTTCGCTCTTAGTGAGCGCATGTAACTTGACGTAAACGGCATGAAAGAGGCCGAGATGATCGCTAAATTATTTTACAGTTTTTCGGATTTTATCCGGGGATCGGGGATTGAAGATCTATCATCATACACCCTAACCTCGGATGCGGAGAGAATGGCCATTTTAGCAAACCGGCTACGTTGTTTTGCTGAAGTGGGGGCATGCCAATGATACTTAAACAGTCGCGAAGGATTATTGGCTGCCACCTGATTATTCTATTTGCTATCATATTTTTCCTTCCGCTCTCTGCCGGAGCTCAGCTGGCAGAGTCGCTTTACGTTAACTCGTCTTTCAGCTCCATGCCAATCACAAACGAGGCTGGCTGTCATGGTGCGCCGGATGGCGCGGTGGCAAGTGTCGATAGCAATCTGGCCAACTACGAATACTGGACCTTTGATTTTGACAACACGGCCAATCCAGGCGAGATAATATCCTCCGCCGAGATCTATGTAACGCATTATCAGTCTGGCTGGATTGATGATACGCTGGTGTTTGAGTATTTCGATGGTGTAAGCTTCGTTGTCTTCGATTCATTCCCCAATGTCCCGACGGCATTGACGACGATGGGACCATATTCGGCCGGTTCTATCACGAACACGACTCAGCTTGACGGGTTCCAGGTGCGGATGCGCGGTGTCAACCACGACACACCGCCGGAAAGGATCTCCTATTATGTAGATGCGGTTGAGCTCCGGATCACTTACGATATCAATGAACCGCCCGTTCTGGATCCCATATTGCCTCAAACAGTGGATGAGGGCGGTCATCTGGATCTGCGCATAACGGCCACCGATCCTGATGGTGACCCAATAACGTTAGTCGCGGAGCTGTTATCGCCGAACATGGTCTTCTTCGATTCCTCCGGCGGAGTAGGCGGTTTAA
>CBEWDL010000203.1:0-4130 GCA_965555375.1 uncultured bacterium | reverse complement strand
CTGCCTCCTGCCGCCAGACAGCATGGCGCTTTCGTGGTCGAGATAAATATCGAACCGACCGAGCTGACTTTCATAGTCGATCAGCACTTTGGCGGTAAATCGGGGGAGATTTTACCCGTTATAGTCGAAAAGATCAAGGAATTGAGGGGTCAAAAATGAATCCGGAGATATCGGAAAAGCTCTCGCATCTGCCCGAAAAGACCAGAAGCACAGTGGCGACATTTGCAGATAAGATCGCCAGGGCATTCGGTGAGCAGTTGTATTCCATGATATTGTTTGGCTCGGCCGCCGGGCAGGATTTTATCGAGGGCAAATCGGATATAAATTTGATGATCATCCTGGAAAGGGTGCGGGTCACCGACCTGGAGATAATCATGGAGGCCGGTGAGAAATACGCCCGCAAAGGGTTGGCCGTGCCGCTGGTGTTTGAGAGAGGTCACGTTGTATCATCGCTTGATACATTCCCGATCGAGTTCTCCGATATGAAACAGCGGCATATATTGCTGTACGGTGAGGACCCTTTAGAGCAGGCCACCATAGAGAAAAAGAACCTTCGCTACCAGTGCGAAAGGGAGCTGAAATCGATCCTGGTCAACCTGCGGCGCGGTTTCTTAAGGACCGAGGGCAAACGCGAGAATATCGAAAATCTCCTCGAAGATTCGCTCTCGTCGGTGCTGGCCGCCTGCCGGGGGATGATCTGGACGGCCGACAAAACCCCGCATGACGATGCCACAGAACTGCTTGCGGATATCCGCAGCATATACAACTGCGACACCACGGCCATCGACCGGGTCTGGCGGCTGCGCAAGGGGCAATCCGGCGCCACCGCCATGCTGGAGGCGCTATTCGAGGATTATATAGTCAATATCGCCGATCTGGCGGGCGTGGTGGATGGGCACGCTCATTGATTGCATAGGTATTTAGTCCCACGCCAGAATTCACTAACCGAACGCCCCTTAAATTTATCCACTGCAATTCCATTTGTCAGGAGCACAGGGCTCCTGACCTGCTTGCCTTATTTCCTTTCCATAGACGAGCGCAACGACGGCAACTTGACTATAATGTCTCTTTTGAATAACCCAATAAAACCATTGTCAGTTATGCGAAAATGCCAGTACTCGAATTCCCGCCAGTTATAGGTGCAAAACGTTACGCTATGTGCATTGAGAAAATCAATGACTTCTATGGGCCGGAATTCTTCCCTTGCTATTTCAAGAGCTCTCTTCCTTTCCCTGCTGAGCTCATCAAATATAAGCGATGATGTATCACTAGCGTCAAGCACACCGTCCGGGTTGATGAGTTTTTCGTAAAAATCTACATCATCCTTTGATTCCAGAATAAAATATGGGGCCATAGGCGATAGGGTATTCAAGTAGAAATCCAATAATCTTATTATCCGATCGTCATCCATAGGTTGAGCAAAATAATCAGACACTACAGCAGAAAAAGACTCGAGATCTCCGCCGAAATAATATATACTCGAATCGCACTGATTGAATAGTATGTATTTAAATGAATCAGAGGAATCAAGATGTTCCAATATATATAGCTTCAAACAGGGTAATGAGGGAAAGGAATATCTCTTTTTAATTTCAGGTTTCCTGGAATATTGCGTGTCCGTTTCTTTTACCCGGAGCAAGTCTATATTCCTCAGCAGCAAAGCCTCCATTTCCGGCGAGACTGCAGAATCTGCGCGTGGGGTAAAGTCAGCGTTAATTTCCTTGCCGCCGGAATACGCTTGAGGAGTAAGGATCTTATTGATGCCTGCTCTTAGTTCCACTTGGAAAAGGAAAACCAGTAAAACCATTGTACCAATGCGTAGCATTACTACCTCCCACTGTTAGTGATCATAATTTCTATAATATCCCTTCGGGCCATACAGATACCATAATTCGGCGTAGGAAAAGTTATCCGAATTTGCGAAAATTGAATAAATTGTTGTCTCCACCCTGTAAATTCTCGCATAATTGGCCACTCATACTCCCAATGAGATATCTAGTTTCCGTACGTCGGGTTCCGGAGTCCGAAGGATGAGAAACCCGACATCTCTTCTGTGTAATAAAGATGATATGCATATTCCCGGTCAAGTTCGTTTTAATAAATGTATACCCCTACAAAAATCCCGTCAAGACTGATTTGTGCCTAAAGATCAGCTCCATCCTTCCCCTCTTTACTACAACTCGAACCCCTTGTATATTCCATGCCATGGCCGATTATTCACCTGAAAAAAAGATTGCCCTCCTCGAAAAGCGCACGCCCGGGGCGCTTGAGCTTTTGAAAAGCTGCACGGTCTGCCCGCGGGATTGCAAGGTCAACCGCGTCGAGGGGGAGACCAGCCATTGCGGGGTCGATGACCGGCTGAAGGTGTCATCGATCAATCTTCATTTCGGCGAGGAGCCGCCGATTTCAGGCAGAAACGGTTCGGGGACGGTCTTTCTTTCGGGATGCAACCTAAAATGCGTCTATTGCCAGAATTACCCAATCAGCCAGCTCCGTCACGGCGAATATATTACAGCGGAACAGCTGGCCGACGGCATGCTGGAGCTGGAGAAAGGCGGCGCACACAATATTAATTTTGTGACCCCCACCCATTACGTGCCCCAGCTTATGGAGGCGATGCTGCTGGCCTACAGGCGCGGGCTGACCCTGCCGATAGTTTATAACTCATCGGGCTATGATAAGGTCGAAACGTTGAAACTGCTCGATGGCGTAGTCGAGATATATATGCCCGATATGAGGTATTCGAGCGAGGAATCGGCGCAATGCTACTCCAGCGCTGAGGGTTATCCCCGGATCAATCGGGCGGCCATCAGGGAAATGCATCGCCAGGTGGGAGATCTCATTCTCGATGATGACGGTGTCGCCGTGCAGGGGCTACTGGTGCGGCATCTGGTGCTGCCGCATGGCATATCAGGATCGGAGGTGATTTTCGAGTTTTTGGCCCGGGAAATTTCTAAGGGAACTTACGTTTCCGTTATGAGCCAGTATTTTCCATCGCATAAGGCGACGTCGCTGGAGAAGCTGAACCGCCGGGTACAGAGGGGCGAATACAAAGCCGTGCTCGACGCTTTCGACCGAGCCGGGCTTTATAACGGATATGCCCAGCCTTATCTGCGCTGACGAGATATCTAAACCCGAGAATCCTGAGGAAGATTCCTCAAGGCAGCGGTCGGAATATAATTCGTTGTCAATAATTATTGTTACTAAATTACAACTCCAGATAGGGAATCGCATTCAGATTAATATCGCTGGTCTCGCCTTTTTCCAGATGAAATGCGCCACAGGCGGCTACCATGGCGCCGTTATCGGTGCAAAGCTCCGGGCTGGGGAAGAAAACCTGCAAATTCCTCGGCTTCCGCTCCTTGAAGATCTCCCTCAATCTCTTGTTCCGGGCCACCCCTCCGGTTACCGATATGCAATTAATACCGAACTTCTCTGCGGCGTTTATGGCTTTTATGGCCAGTATTTCTACAATTGCCTCCTGAAATGATGCGGCCAGGCCGGAAAGATGGCTTTCGATGTAGTCCGAATCCTTATCCCGCAGGTGGACTGATACTGCGGTCTTAAGCCCTGAAAAGGAGAACTCGAAGCTTTCCTTTCCCATACGGGCGCGAGGGAAGCGAACAAAATCCCTGTCGCCGGATATCGCCGCGTCCTCGATCGCCGGGCCTCCTGGGTACCCAAGGCCGAGAAGCTTGGCGACTTTATCGAACGCTTCGCCGGGCGCATCGTCTCTGGTCGCCCCCAGAAGCCTGTAGCAGCCCCAATCCTCCACCAGATATAGATTGGAATGGCCTCCTGATGCCACCAGAGCTATATGCGGCGTTCCCAGATCGGGATGGTCTAATTTTCCGGCAAATATGTGACCCTCCAGGTGGTTGACCCCGAAAAAGGGTATCCCTTTTGAAAGATGGACGGATTTAACAAAGGACAGACCGACTAAAAGACAGCCCACCAGGCCCGGACCATGGGTAACCGCCAGCCCGTCGATATCCTCGAGCTTCGCGCCGGCCTTATCGAGCGCCTTATCGGTGATCCCCACCAGTTCGGTTATGTGAATCCGGGAGGCGATCTCCGGAACCACGCCGCCATATCTTTCATGAATCTCCTGCGATAAAATAATATTGGAG
>CBEWDL010000202.1:0-4155 GCA_965555375.1 uncultured bacterium | reverse complement strand
ACGATGACCGTATCAGCGCTGCCGTACTATGATGAGACCGATAATCTGACGAATTATGTCTGGATATTTTCCCCATCGGCGAAACTTGAAAAGATCGATAAAGATCTACCCGTGGGCAAGTAATTGCATTCTGCGAGCTTGACAAAAACTTACCTGATAATCAGCCAGATCATCTGTTAGAAAAATATGCCGGAGGTCGGAATCGAACCGACACGGGGTGTAAGCCCCACTGGATTTTGAGTCCAGCGCGTCTACCAGTTTCACCACTCCGGCAACCGACCGGACTAATTATAGGCTCGATTGCCCTTAAGTCAAGATTTTATTGGCGGACAACTGTCAGTCGTATGTCGGGAGGTTCCTGTATCAAAAAGACCTTGGAATATGCGACAAACCAGGCTATAATAGTCAAAGATTCAATCCGTAAAAACAGAAGGTAAAAGCACAACAGGAGAGATAGTAAAATGATGAAACCCGGTGGTGTTATAATAACTTTCATGCGGTGGGATAAACCGCTATGGTGGGCGTTTAATATCGGCCTTTTAATCTGGCAATTACTTTTCTTAACCCTCGGGAAAATCACCCGTCGAGTCAAGGCCTCATGGAGGCAGATCTGGAGGGCCGCCTTCTCGTGCCATATCCGGTTAAAACTCGGGGAAAAATTCATCAGCTTTACAGCGCCGGTAGCCAAACTCGAGGATTGGAGCAAGGATAAAATCGACGGCAGCCATTTCGTTTATTTCAATCCGAATTTTGACCTGACGGAAGCCGAAATCGAATTGTTGGATGATTACGCAAAGAGCATTATGCAAAAGCCAGTAGCCCGCCGTTATGATTATCTGCAGCTTTTCTCTTTCGTATTGAACCTGCCGGTTTGGATGATCGCCTGGCGGACATTTGGTATGGAGATTTACCCCATTCTGAATCTCAGCTTGAGGGAAGTATGCTCAACCGGCGCGACGGCATTATTGCGATATGCTACGAAACGCATAAAATTATTCGGGCGCTTCGATACCGCCATGGTATCGCCATGCCTGTTCGTAATCGATGAAAACTGGAGGCGGGTGAAGAAAGGGGATGGGGCGTAGATCGGGAGCCTCATACGAGCCGTAGGCCCGCGTTCCCGACCGCAAAGCTGTGATTTTCGTGATGCGTGCGGTCATGTCTCTCTCCGAGTCATATGACCGTACATGACCGCTTAAGGTGGCAGGTGCGGAGACCTGCCACCACATGTCTCCGCTACATAATAGCCGGGACTGGAAAGTCCCGGTTGCGAGTCTGGAAAGACTCGCCTATTGCAGTTTGGCGTGTCTTCATGTCTCCGCATATGACCGCTTAAGGCGGCAAGTACGGCCATAGGACTTGCCCCCCATAATCTCGTAATGTAGCTGTTGACTTCCAGAACTCGGATGCCTATATAAGATACATGTTGAGTTTGCTGCTGACGAGTGTCAGCATTCTCATAATAACCGTTATAAAGTTCGTGAAGAAACAGAAACGGTTGGTCAACGTACTTTTTATAATTCTATGCGCCCTAGGTTTGGCTGGCGCATTTATGGCCTACATGGACAACCAGCGATTCTCGGAACAGCTAGGGCAAATCGATAGTGTCGAGGGGAAAGTTGACTCGCTTCTGATTGTCCGAGACAACCTGGCTTCCGAAGTCTCAAATCTGCGGCACGGAATAGACACATTGATCGCGAGGCGACATAGCATAGACACTCAAATCCATATCTTGTCCGTACAGCATGACTCTTTAATGGCAATCAACGACAGCTTGATGAAGATAGGACAAACCCAATTAAAGGGCGAGCTAGAAGGAATATGGGGTGAATCGAAGCTTATTGAGACAAGCCTATACGAGAGAATAGACAAATTCGGTTCCCGCTGGGACAGGATTTACAGGACGTGTCAATCTCTCTATGGTTTGATTATCAATATGTGCGCGTAAAAATCCACCAACGCACATCAGGGGGAATACTGAATGTTACGTGCCAATCCGTTGATACGCTATTATCTTCAAAGTACATACGATATCCCTGCAGGTTTCTTGCCAAAGGGAATTGGATTGAAATAACAACTTACAGTGAAATTCCCATAGAGATAGTTGACATGGATCTCAGGCCCCAATAGAAAAAGATATCCCTACAAGCCAGCCCTCACGGCCGCCACGGCCTCCCGTATATTATCCAGCTTCTTTTTCGCCTCATCAACGGTACGGGTTTTCAGGCCGCAATCGGGGTCGATCCAGACCGCCTCTTTCGGGAGGTATTTTAGGGCCTGCTCTATCCGGGCTTTGATCAGATCGACATCCTCGATTTTGTGCGAGTGAACGTCCACCACGCCGAAAGTGATATCTTTGGTGAAGGGATATCGCTTGAAATATTCGAGCATGTCGAGATCCGAATTGGACATCTCCAGGTCGATATTGTGCACCGGCAGTTCCAGCATAGCGGGATATATCTTCTCGAACGAGCCATAGCATATATGTGTTATGAAATAAGCCTCCTGCCCGTCGGTGACGATAGCCAGCGCCTTTCTAGCTATTTCAAGCTCCTCGGGCCTGACGCTGATCGCCGGTTCGTCGATCTGCACGATTTTACAGCCTGCCTTTATCAGCTCGGCCACTTCCCGGCGAATAAGCTCCGCCAGAGCGTAGCTGGCGGCGGCTCGATCGGCATAATACTCATTGAACGACCAATCCATGATGGTATAAGGCCCGGTCAGCATCCCCTTTACAGGCTTTTTGGTCAGCGATTGCGTCTTTCTCCACCAGTGAACCGTTATCGGCCCTGGATATTCGAGCTTTCCCTTGATGATCGGCTTGTAGTAGTAGCGGTTGCCATAGGAGCGCACCAGTCCGCCGGGATCGAATCCGGGGAGGTTCTCGGCGAAATAGGCGACCATATCACCGCGATACATCTCGCCATCGACCAGAACGCTAATACCGATTTTCTCCTGGAATTCGATCCATTCCCTGGTGGCGCGATCCTCGAGATCCGCCAATTCGGAATCGCTGATTTTGCCTTTTTTGCGATCCGAACGGCCCTTGATCAAATAAGGAGGCTTGGGGAAACTGCCGACCGATGTCGTCGGCAATAGGGGAAGATCGATTCTGAGTTTATTCAAGACTTCACGGCTCATTGTATCCTATCTGACAGATCCGCAGGACCCGTTTAACATCCCGGCCACCTTTGATGTTAATTCCAGCTTCTTGATGGCATAATCTCGGGGGAGAAACTCCAGTCCACATGATGTGGTGATATGGCAGGAGTCGGCATCAATCTTCCCAAGCGCCTTCTCCAATGACCTTGCTGTTTCATCCGCCGATTCCATTCTGGTATTTCGGCCATCCAGAATCCCGAATGAGATTGGCCCGGGGAAACCGTCAGCGGTAATTCTATCCAGCAGGCCGGGGGAATAGGTGAGATCCAAACTGACAATATCGGCGGGAAAGTCGGCCAGGTGGTCCCACAATGCAACGCAATCTCCGAAGTAAAAGGTCAGGATAATACCTGCAGTTCCTTTCGATCCGGCGATATTTTCAAGGCAGCTTTTGAATAGATCATAGGACTGCGGTTCCCTTACAAAAGCCGGCTCCTCGATCTGTATGAAACCGGCGCCCGCGTCTGCCAGACTGTGAACCTCGTCGCTTAGAATTTCGCTCAAGCGCAGGCAGAATTGCTCGAAATTCATAGATGAATTATTCTGGGACATTTTAGCCATGCTATATGGCCCTAAAAGTATCGCCTTGGCCGGTCGGTTGGAATTCTTTGCCGCAAAGGTGAATTCATCAGAGAAGGAGCCGTCTCCGCTAGCGATACTATCGCCGGCCACGGGTTGACGATAGTAGTAGTTGGTGTCGAAAAAGCGCAATAGGCCATTGATTTCAAATCCCTTCAGATGTCTGGCTATATGGGATGCGTGATCATACCATCGGATCATACCGTCGGTGACAACCTCGCATCCGGCCTGCTCCTGGATAGAGATGACCTCTTTAATCAGGGAATCCTGCTCCTGCCTGAACTCCACTTCCGAGATTTTACCCTTCTCGAAACCGGCGTATGCGCGGCGAAGTTTTTGCTGCTCGGGTTTATCTCCAACCCGGGGAAAGCTCGAGTGTGTGGCAGGAATTATTATCATGGGCGCAATACTATC
>CBEWDL010000201.1:0-4267 GCA_965555375.1 uncultured bacterium | reverse complement strand
TATATAAACAAAACAATAGAGCGTAAATCCGACCTGGTGATCTTCCCGGAACTATCCCTTACTGGATATTCCCTGAAAGACATCACCAGCGAGGTCGCGGTCTGCGAGTTAAAAGCGCTTTCTAAATCTGAAGGTTCAGAGAGAATCATTGGATAAGCCGCAAAAACTCAGTCTCGACGGTGAGATAGTTACAAGCTTCTTAACCAATTTCATCCGCGATGAGCTATCCAAAGTGGGATACGGTCATCTTATCGTAGGAGTTTCCGGTGGACTGGATTCGGCAGTGGTAGCATTCCTATCGGCTAAGGCTATCGGCAAGGAAAATGTCTTCGGCGTCATATTACCCTACAGAGACTCCGATCCCGGGAATATCGAGGATGCGGAGGACGTTATCTCCAGAACGGGAGTGAAAAAATATGTTGTCGATATCACAGCCCAGATTGATCCATATTTCGAGAAATTTCCGGAGGCGGATAAGAATCGACGTGGGAATAAAATGGCACGAGAGAGAATGAGTATCCTGTACGATCTTTCAGCCGCCGAGAATGCCCTGGTAATCGGGACGTCGAATAAGACCGAGATTCTTCTCGGTTACGGAACCATATTCGGTGACTTGGCCTGCGCTATCAACCCGCTCGGAGATCTATATAAAACCCAGGTCCGGATCCTGGCAAAGCACCTCGGGGTTCCGGAAAAGATCATAGCCAAGCCCCCGTCGGCGGATCTGTATATCGGACAGTCGGACGAAGGAGAGTTCGGCTTTACTTATAAGGACGTGGACAGACTTCTATACCTGCTGGTCGACGAACGATATACACCCGATCAGTGTGAAAAGGAAGGTTTCGATAATAAGCTGGTAAAAAAGGTTATCAACATGATTATAGACAACCAATTCAAGAGATCTGCGCCGGTGATCGCCAAACTCTCCGACCGCACGGTGGGAATCGATTTCCGCTACCCCAGGGATTGGAGAAAATGACCTCTCGGCAAAATCCTGCTGGGATCTTATATATAGTCGCTACCCCCATAGGGAACCTGGCGGATATTTCCGAACGGGCGATCGAGACTTTAAAAAAAGCGGATCTGATAGCCTCTGAGGATACACGCACCAGCGGAAAGCTTCTTTCCCGTTTCAACATAAAAACGCCCCAAACCAGCTACCACGACCATAATGAAAAATCAAAGGCGCCCGGGATAATCGATGCTATCCTGGCCGGTAAGTCGGTAGCGCTCATCAGCGATGCCGGCACCCCGTTAATCTCAGATCCCGGTTACACGCTGGTCAATATGGCGATTGAAAAGGGGATTGACATAATTCCCGTTCCCGGGCCGTCGGCGATTCTAGCCGCCCTGGTAGCTTCCGGCTTCCCGACCGATAGGTTCTGTTTCGAGGGTTATCCGCCCAGAACCGAGGGCAAGCTGAAACGTTTTTTCGAAAGATTGGCCGATGAGCACCGTACTATCGTATTTTTTGAAACTCCTCATCGTATTAAGAAAAGTCTGAAGGTGATGATGAATATCCTTGGTGACAGGGAGATCTTTGTGGGGCGCGAACTGACCAAGAAATTCGAGGAGAAATTGCGCGGCACTGTTTCGGTGATCTCAAAAAATATCGAGAATAGAACCATCAAGGGGGAAATAGTCATTGTCGTCCGTGGATATGAGAATAAATAATTCGGCAATCAGATTCAGACCGCTGGACATAGCGACGCTGGCGTATATCGCTATAGAATTTGTAATTGTCCTTATTCTTATGGTTGGCAGACCTGGATGGGCTTATCTTCTTTTATTCTACCTGGTCGCTGCCGGCATCGTAATTCTGATTGTTGTGTTTGACCTGACCGTTTCAGGGCTTTTCTGGAGGGCTCTGAGGTTGGTCTATCCGCTGTTTTTATTCGCATTTTTCTACGAAGCGGTGGGACCGCAGATTTTTCTGGTTTTCGATCATCCCTTTGATGCTCACGTAGTCGCCCTGGAAAAGATGATTTTCGGTATCGACCCGGCGTTTGCTCTCCAGCAGTATCTGGAGATCTGGCTGAATGAACTCATGAATGCCAGCTATATTTCTTATTATTTCATGCTGCCGGTCTCCGCTATCATACTCCTGTTCAAGAAAAGATGGGACGCCTTAGAAAGGCTGGTTCTGACAGGCGCCATCACTTTTTATGTATGCTATCTTATTTTTATTTTCTATCCGGTTATAGGCCCGCGGTTTTTCTTAAGCGAACATTATTATCTTCCCATCATAGGGCCTTTTTTCACGCCATTGACGCAGCGTATCCTCGCCGGGGGCGGTCTCTACGGAGCCGCCATGCCCTCCTCTCATTGCGCCGTGGCTATGGTCTCGCTATGGATTCTGGCCAGGGAGGTTCCCAAAACCGCAATACCGTCTTTTATATTGCTGTCCTTGCTTTGTGCAAGCACCGTCTACGGGCGATATCATTATATCAGCGATGTGGTCGCCGGTCTGCTTATGGGCGCAGTGATGCTTCGACTTGCAGGTTCCTGGCAAAGAAAATTCGATGCTCGGACCAAAGAGTTAATTTCCGGGAAACCATTAGACGGCACGAAGAAAGCCGATGCTGTATCGGCGGAAATATTGAATCCGCCATCATGATTTTATTTTTGATGATGGCAAAATTCGTTTGCATGGGCTATATTAATTCGTAAGATTCGGATGCCGGATCACTTGACCTGGTTGGGGTTTGATGATTTCGCTTGACAGAAACAAAAATACGGCTATTTTTCTAAACCCTGTATGGCCGAAATGAGAATTTTAAGCAAACATCTCATAAATGGTTTTTATACCGTTTTCAATCCTGTGGGTGACCTTCTTGAAAATGCTAATATTCACCCCCATGTTGTTACCGCCTCCGGATTCTTGTTATCAGTAATTACCGCCTGGCTTTTCTGGAAAGGGTATATGTTCTGGGGGGGCATCACCCTGATATTGGCGGGCGCCTGTGATGTGCTCGATGGTCGCCTGGCCAGGAATACCAACCGCACAAGCCGTTTCGGGGCCGTCCTCGATTCGACGGTAGACAGGTATTCTGAAATCTTGGTTTTCATGGGGTTGGCTGCCTTTTTTCATTCGGCTGTCATGAGCGCCATCATTATCCTGGCCATGGCGGGCTCTCTCTTGACCTCGTATGTTCGGGCCAGAGCAGAGGGCCTCGGGCTAGAATGCAAAATCGGCTTGATGCAGCGGCCTGAAAGGGTTACATTTATCGCCGTCGGTGCCATCATCGGGGCACTGATCGACGTTATATTTGGAACCCAACAGCCGCTCTTGAAACTGGCCATCGTGGGAATCGCCGTGCTGGGAAATATCACGGTCATCCAGAGGGTGCTGCACGTTAGAGGGCAGTTGAAGAATGGAGTAGAAAAGGAGCAATAATGGCGAGAGTCAGAGTTGGAATCATAGGGGTCGGCAATTGCGCCTCCTCATTCGTTCAGGGAGTTGAGTATTATAAAAACGCCGCTAAGGATGATTTCGTACCCGGTCTTATGCATGTCGATCTGGGCGGCTACCATATCTCCGATATCGAATTCTCAGCGGCCATAGATATCGACAAAAGGAAAGTCGGCAAAGATCTCTCCCGGGCCATATTCACCTATCCGAACAATACCTATAAATTCTCAAATGTGCCGAAAACAGGCGTAAAAGTCATCCGCGGTATGACTCATGACGGGCTGGGCTATTATCTTAAACAGATCATCGAACCCGCTCCCGGGCGTACCGCCGATATCGTCAGGGTCCTCAAAGATACCGGCACCGATGTGGTTGTAAATTATCTGCCCGTTGGCTCCGAGGAGGCCACGAAGTGGTATGTCGAGCAGATACTGGAGGCCGGATGTGGATTCGTCAACTGTATACCTGTTTTTATCGCCCGCGAACCTTACTGGCAGGATCGCTTCAAACAGCACGGCCTGCCGATGATCGGCGATGACATCAAATCTCAGGTCGGCGCCACCATTGTGCATCGCGTCCTGACCCGCCTTTTCCTCGAGAGAGGGGTAAAGCTGGAGCGCACCAGCCAGCTCAATGTCGGCGGCAATATGGATTTCTACAATATGCTGGAGAGGGCGCGCCTGGAATCCAAGAAGATTTCCAAGACCAACGCCGTCACCAGCCAGCTCGACTATGATATCGGCAAAGGCAACGTCCATATCGGGCCGTCAGACTATATCGAATGGCTGACCGACCGCAAATGGGCGCATATCCGCCTCGAGGGCCGCACATTTGGCGATGTGCCTTTGAATATTG
>CBEWDL010000200.1:0-4307 GCA_965555375.1 uncultured bacterium | reverse complement strand
ATTATACCTTTCGCTGGCCGTAGTTTTGCCAATAGACGTGCTGGCCCAGGAGTATCTCGAAGATCCTGCGAAAGGAATGAGGATCGCAACCATCGACTATCAAAGCGGGGATTATGAAAACGCTTATAAGAAATACAATTCGCTGGCGAACAGGTATTCGCTGGATGGTCACAATAGCGTTTTCCGCTTTATGGCGGCCAAGTCTCTCTTTAAAGCGGGCGAGCATGATGCGGCGATCAGGTTGTTCGACGAATTCCTGGATGAATTTCCGCGGTCCAGATATGTCGGGGCTGCCATTCTTTTCAAAGGGCACTCGCTTTATGCGAAAGGAGACATATCAGGAGCCGCTGCAGCCTATATGGCGGCTATAGATGCTGATCCCAGGAATACCAGCGCCGATATCGCCCGGGAAAATCTCCGACCGCTTATAGTGAGAGGCCTGTCGATCTGGCAACTTGAGCAGTTAATCGAAGAACATCCGTTATCCTCCATGGTGGAGGAAATGGAATTTACTATGGCGGTAAGAGAATTTGAATCGGGCCGGTATAGGAGCGGACTGAAGACGCTGCAAACCTATCAACGGAGGTTCCCAAGTGGCAAGTACTCCAGTGAGGCGCGAAATCTCTTGCAGCAATACGTTGAGAAAACGACCGGCAATCAGATCATAGGACTTATGGCGCCCATTACGGGAAGCTACACGGAATATGGTCGGTCGATGGTAGAGGGAGCCAAACTCGCCATAAAATATCTCGGTGACGATACCACGAAGCTGGAACTGATCGTGAAAGATACGCAGGGAGACCCGGTTAAAGCGGCCAGGGTAGCCGCCAGGCTTGCAAGGGAAGAGCCGTTGGCCGTCGTCGGCCCTCTCAGGTCCGAATCGTCCGTTGGCGCCGCGGTGGTGTTGAACGAGGAAAACATACCAATGATCACACCGACGGCATCCGAGAGCGGCATTGCCAGTCTCGGAGCAAATATCTTTCAGATATCCCCGGCAATAGAGCGGCTCGGGCAAGCTATGGCGACCTATGCGGTCAACGAGCTTGGGATCACAGAATTTGCGGTAATCTCTCCCGATGATGCCGGGGGGTTGGCAGTATCGAAGGCGTTTATTCAAACGGTTTATCGTCTGGGAGGGGAGGTCGTATCAACAAGTTATTATAAACCGGGCGAGACCGATTTCAAGCAGCAGATAAGACCGTTGCGCGAGTTTCTTCTCATGAAAACCGAGGAACAGTTGGCTGCCGGCGAGATAGACAGCGCCGCTTATATAGACGATGAGGAAATTGATCCGGAATATCCTGACTCCGTCGTTCTGATCGACAGAGAAGAATGGCCGGTTAGCCTGGGCGGGCTTTTTCTTCCCGGTTATCCAGACGAACTGAAGCTTCTTATCCCCCAGGTGCGATATCATATAATACGCTCGCAGTTTCTGGGAGCCGATGGCTGGGATTCGGAGGAGTTGATCAGGGAGGTAAGCCGGTACGTTGGCAACGCCGTATTCGCCACCGATTTTCATGCCGGTTCGGATGAGGTCAACTGGGTGGAGTTTGCCAACGTCTATTCCTCGGAGTTCAACCATGCGCCCGATAAAGTGGCGGCGCTGACGTTTGACGCCGTTGCCTTGATCCTCTCCAGCCTTCATCACGGTGTTAATGACCCCGAGGAGTTACGTGAATATCTGAGCGGAATCGAAAAGTATCAGGGAGTCTCCTGCATGATCACTTTCAAGGGGACCGGGAGAGCGAACAATGAAATACGCATTTATTCCATCACCGAGGGAAAAGTAGCGTCCAGTAGATGAACCGATGCAAACAACGACTTTGAGCAAGCTTGAGAAATTGCGGACGAGGTTTAGGGATTTGAGCAGCGTCCTGATCGGTTTTTCGGGAGGTATAGATTCGACATTCCTGCTGAAGGTCGCTGTCGAGACTCTTGGCCGCGATAACGTCTGGGCTGTTACGGGCGATTCTGAATCGCTTCTGCCGGAAGAACTTGACTCCTGCCGCAAGTTAGTAAGCGATATAGGCCTGCGACCTGAAAATTTCATTGAGATTAAAACCGACGAGTTATCCAACCCTAATTACAGAAAAAACCCGATTGATAGATGTTTCTTCTGCAAATCAGAATTGTTTGGCCGTCTTAAGCAGGTGGCACGCGAGGTTGGCGCCTCCCATGTGCTCGATGGCTCGAACGCAGATGATCTGAATGACTGGAGGCCGGGACATAGAGCCGCATCCGAGCTCGGCGTAATTTCCCCGCTGGCCGAGGCAGAAATTACCAAGCAGGATATCCGCAACATGGCGCAGGATTTGGGCCTGCCCAACTGGGACAAACCGGCGCTTGCCTGTCTCTCATCGAGGATACCCTACGGCTCGGAGGTGACGGTAGAGAAGATCAATCAGGTGGCGGAGGCTGAACGGTTCCTCCGCTCGCTTGGATTCGGGCAGCTTAGAGTTCGCCACCACGATAAAATGGCCCGGATAGAGCTTCTGCGCGACGAGATACCGCGAATATTTAAGGATGATCTTGTGAATCTCGTGGTCGAAAAGCTAAAATCGATCGGTTTTACATACATAACTATCGATCTTCAGGGTTACCGCAGCGGCAGTATGAACGAAAATATAGAAATGGATACTAAAAAATGAGCGAAGATCAATCGAAAAGAGTAGCTTTAAAAGTGGTGGTCGGAGATCAGGTTCGCGAAGTAACCTTCGATGAGCTGACCCTATCCAATAACCTCGGCCTGGAAGCCCTGGTGAAAGTTCTTGTGGATAAAGGCGTTTTCAAGCCCGAGGAGCTTCAAAAGGAGATGGAGCGAATCCGGAAAGAACGCTACCGCGATCCGTCCGGGGCATAGCCCATGAAATCGTTTTCCTGGATATCTCACCCGGCAAAGGAAAGGCCGGTGGCGACTGCTTTTGTAACGCTGTTTATTCTCGGCATATTCTATCTGGTTTTCAGCGTTACCGGCAGCGTGATAATGGTGCTAATCGCAGGATTGATATTTTTTATAACTCTGTCGACGTATTTTCTACCCACCACATATACGGCCGATGAAAGAACCGTTTCCATTAAGTATCTGTTTACCCTGAAGAAGCGCAATCTATCGGCTTTCAGGATGATGTATCCCGGCCGGAGGGGTGTGTTGTTATCGCCTTTTCTGGCCCCGTCGCGGCTGGAGAATTTCCGCGGGTTTTACCTGAGGTACGGCAAGGACAACAAAACCGACGTCGATGAATTCCTCGCTGAACTGCTCGAGATGCAAAAACAGGCTCAGGCTGCAGAGGCCATAGAATCCACAGAAGGTGAGGCGGAGGAAATAGATGGGATCTAAATCAGCGTTCGGGGCACAGGAGCTACCGCCGGAGGAAGAGGAACTGGCTCCTGAGGAGCGGGAGCTGCTTCGGAAAATCGCCCAGAAGGTGGTCGATATGCGTTTGACCGTTCCGGCTATACTCTTTCTGGAATCTGTTAAGCCGCTCAATTATATCGGCTCCCAGGTGATGGTTTTCTTCGAGCCGTTCATGGGAGCGATTTTCAGTTTCAGGACCCTGCATATGTCCGGCATTCAGCTCAACGAATATGATCTTTTCCGGCGGATGATGGAGAAGCGAGATAATGTCGAGCGATTACTGCAGAAGATAGAGGAGCTCGATGCCGTTCAGTTTCAAAAAGAGCGGGAGATAAAAAAGAAATACAGAGCCGAAAAAAGGGCCAAGAGAAAGAGATTCTGGCGCAAGTTGCTGGGACGGGAATTGCCCGAAGATACGGGGAGTATCGACCGAAAATAGATTCTGTTCATTTTTATCGTATAAAAGAATTACCCCGTAGGTCCGCGCGCCCGACGCACGGATATCGTAGGGACAATGTTCTGTCCCTACAAATAACCCGGTTTGACGGTAAAGAAATCCCGTAGGGGTCAGGCATGCCTGACCCCTACAATACACCCTGTAAAAATATATTGACACCGACGGCGATATTCGCTTTTTTGTATTATCGTCACCCCAGCCTCTGGCGGGGCGGCGGTTTCCCTCCCCCCGGGAATATGAGAAATGACGGTATGGTGACTTGCCTAACGATACTGGTGATGGGATAATATTGGATTAATGACCGTATGAATAAGATAAATGACTATTCTGAAGGAAAAAGAGGAATGAAAATAAATAGCGGTAAAATCAGTCGAGCCCTCGCTGCTTCATGGCCGATTTTAAAGCATGATCATTTCGAAGCAAATCTTAGGAAAATTGCGGCTGGTTATTTTCAGCGGAAAGAGTTCCCCGTCCAAAAAAAATATCCATTTATAT
>CBEWDL010000199.1:0-4456 GCA_965555375.1 uncultured bacterium | reverse complement strand
AGGGGGAACCTAGACATTTCGCTTCTTTTCTTCTATCGCGCCAATATACCCCCGGGCCCGAAAAGCCGTCAAAATAAATCAGTTCTTCTTTGTGACCATATCTTTTCTGATTCAGGAGTAGGATATTCATCCAAGGGTCAACATATTGTCTCAAAAGTTGATGCTTTATTTTCGTTTGAGGCTCAATAATCCATAAGACTTTTCTCGCCTCTTTAAGGCTTTCAAATGCTGGCGCTGACCTTCTCATAAACTACGTTGTACAACACTATATTATAGAAATACTTCCTGGTCAAAAGAATCTATAAAATAATTTGTCACTCCACCCCCAGCTCCCTTTGCAAAAACTGCCCGGTATAGCTCCCCTCCACTTTCGCAACCTGCTCGGGGGTGCCGGTGGCCATCACCCGACCGCCGTCATCGCCGCCCTCGGGGCCGAGATCGATTATCCAGTCGGCGGTCTTGATAACCTCGAGGTTATGCTCGATCACTATAACCGTGTTGCCGCGGGCAACGAGAGTGTCCAGCACATTTAAAAGCATCTTGATATCCTCGAAATGCAAACCCGTCGTCGGCTCATCGAGGATATAGAGCGTATCGCCGGTGGCCACCTTGGACAGCTCGGTGGAGAGCTTCACACGCTGCGCCTCGCCGCCTGATAAGGTTGTCGCCTGCTGGCCCAGGTGGATATAACCCAGACCGACACCGGTCAGCGTCTCCAGTTTCCTTTTCACTTTCGGTATCCGGTCGAAAAATTCCAGCGCCTCCTCCACGGTCATATCAAGTATATCGGCGATCGTTTTGCCTTTATATTTGATCTCCAGCGTATCGCGGTTGTAACGTTTCCCCTTGCAGGCCTCGCACCGCACGTAAACATCAGGCAGAAAATGCATCTCGATTTTAATGATGCCGTCGCCTGCGCAAGCCTCGCATCGTCCTCCCTTGACATTGAACGAGAACCGGCCGGGGCCGTAACCCCGCACTCTGGAATCGGGAAGCTGTGAGAATATATCGCGGATGGGAGTGAAAAGACCGGTGTAGGTGGACGGGTTGCTTCGTGGCGTCCTGCCGATGGGCGACTGATCGATATCGATCACCTTATCGATCTTGTCCAGGCCGATTATCTCCCCATACGGCAGGGGGATAATCTTTGATCCGTAGAGCTCTCTCGAATATATACGATACAAAGTCTCGTTTATAAGCGTCGATTTGCCGGAGCCGGAAACGCCGGTTACGCAGATGAATTTGCCGAGCGGAAATTCGATATCTATTTTTTTTAAGTTGTTGCCTCTGGCTCCCTTTATTTTTATCCGCTGGCCGGTTCCCTTGCGACGTTTTTTCGGGATCGGTATCTCCATTTTTCCGGATAGATATTTACCGGTTAGAGATTTGGCCGATCTCATTATGCTTTTTGGCGTTCCCTCGGCCACCACCTCGCCGCCATGCTTACCGGCCCCCGGTCCAAGATCGATTACATAATCGGCCTGTTCTATGGTCTGCCGGTCATGCTCGACGACCAGCACCGTATTCCCGATATCCCGCAGCGAAACCAGCGTATCGAGAAGACGTCTGTTGTCCCTTTGATGCAGCCCGATTGACGGTTCATCCAGGATATACAAGACCCCGGTCAGTCGCGAGCCGATCTGTGTGGCCAGCCTGATCCGCTGAGCCTCGCCCCCCGAGAGCGTCATGGCGGAACGGTCGAGGGTTAGATAATCGAGGCCGACATTGATCAGGAAATGCAGGCGTTCATTAAGCTCCTTTAAGATCTGCCGGGCGATCGTTCTTCTTTTCTTGTCGAGCCTGAGGTTTTCGAATAGAACGGCGGCATGCTTAACCGAGTAAGCGGTGATCTCCGATATCGATTTACCATTGATCTTGACCGCCAGCGCTTCTTTCCGCAGGCGGGCGCCCTGGCAATCAATACACTGCTTGATCGACATGAATTTCTCGATCCACTCCCTTATGGCCGAGGATTTAGTTTGTCTATACCGCCGTTTGAGATTGCCGATGACACCCTCGAATCTGTTATAATGTTCCCAGATTCCCCGGCCGTTGCTGTGTTCCCATGAAAACTTTATCTCCTCCCGCCCCGAGCCATAAAGGATTATCTTCTGAACTTTCTCGGGCAGTTTTTCAAACGGCTTGCGCAGGGAGAAATCGAAATGCTGGGCAACCGCCCTTAACATCCCGAAATAATACGATCCTCGCGGAATCCCCCAGGGCGCGATGGCTCCCTGGGCGATAGATAGCGATCTATCCGGAACCACCAGGTCGGGATCGATTTCCATGTTATATCCCAAACCGGAGCAGGTGGGGCAGGCGCCGAACGGAGAATTGAAAGAAAACATCCGGGGCGTCGGTTCCTCGTATGAGATACCGCAATCCTGGCAGGCAAATTTTTCCGAGAAGACCAAATCGCCTTTGCCAACCTGATTTATGACCACCAGGCCGGTGCCCAACTTCAGTGCCGTCTCAAGGGAATCTGTCAGCCGCTTCTCGACACCGTTTTTGATTATCAGACGATCGACGACGACCTCGATGGAATGCTTCTTCTTTTTATCGAGCGTTATTTCCTCCTCGATGTCATGCGCCTTGCCATCAACGCGCACCCGCACGAAACCCTCGCGCTTGATCTCCTCGAAGACCTCCCGATATTCACCTTTCCGGCCGCGAACCAGCGGCCCCAGGATCTGGATGCGGCTGTTTTTTGGCAGTTCCATAACCGAATCGGCGATCTGCTGAACGGTCTGCTGGCTGATCGGCTTGCCGCATTTATAGCAATGAGGCGTGCCGACCCGCGCGAACAGAAGGCGAAGGTAATCGTATATTTCGGTTACCGTTCCCACGGTTGAACGAGGGTTTTTGGCGGATGATCTTTGCTCGATAGATATGGCCGGCGAGAGGCCGTCGATAAAATCGACATCCGGCTTCTCCATCAAACCCAAGAACTGCCGGGCGTAAGCCGATAGCGATTCGACATACCGTCTCTGTCCCTCGGCGTAAATGGTATCGAAGGCCAGGGACGATTTGCCGGAACCTGACAGCCCGGTTATCACCACCAGCCGGGAGCGCGGGATGGTGACATCGATATTTTTAAGGTTATGTTCCCTGGCGCCTTTGACGACTATATTTGCCGGCGGCATAATTATCTATCCTTTAACAGATTATCTGCTCCAAAGTGGCTTCCCCTGCATCGAGACTTACCCTTGCCTCTACTTTCAAGCCGGTTCCGACAGCTTAGCGGCCAACCTATTAATATAAACGACACATCGATTAGAAGCAAGCTTTGTCTTTCGTATCCGGGGCCGGATGGCATCGCCCCTCGCCGACACCGAAAACCCTTGACATTCTTATAGAATCAATTATCTATATTAATGGGTAGAGTAATTTTCATCTGCGATCGGCAAGCAGGAAAAGACCTCGCGAGGAGGATATAATGAAAAGGCTTTTAGTTTTCGTGCCGGTTTTCGTTGCTATTGCCTCTTCGTCCGCTATGGCTACCATCATCAACATCCCTGACGATTACTCCACCATCCAAGAGGGCATCGACGCTTCCACCGACGGCGACACTGTTCTCGTACAGCCAGGGCTCTATGTGGAGAATATAAATTTCAACGGGCACAATATTGTGCTGGGATCACTGTTCATCACGACGGAGGATACGACGTATATTTCTGAAACCATTATTGATGGGGATTCGTCGGGACCTGTAGTTGCTTTTGAAAGTGGGGAAGACAGCACCAGCATCATTATTGGATTTACCATTATCAACGGGTTTACCGAATATGGAGATCGGCCGATCATGGGGGGGGGAATATACTGTCGAAATTCCAGTCCCACCATAAGAAATAATCATATAGTTGAAAATCAAGCGTGTTGGGGTGGGGGAATTTATTTTAAAGGCGATCCAATAATACATGATAATTATATCGCCTTTAACATAGCTGATGACTGAAGGGGTGGCGGTATCTGTTGCGGTCGCAACTCTAACGGTCTTATAAGAAACAACAATATTACATATAATACATCCGTCAATATAGGTGGTGGAATATATTGTGAACAGTCAAACACTATAATTAATAATAATTTGTTCACAAATAATGAAGCACATAGCGGTGGAGGAATCGCCCTTCACGATAGTTATTCATATCTAATAAATAATACTATATACAATAACATCGCCAGTGAAACGGGCGGAGGAATCTATTGCGAATATTATTCAATCGCTGAACTTAGCAACAATATATTATGGGCGAATAACGCATATACTTTTAATGAGATATTTATAGAAAGTGGTGCTTCCGCCATAATTTCGTATTGCGATATTCAGGATACTCTCTGGCCGGGCGAGGGCAACATCAGCGTCGATCCCCTCTTCCGCGACCCGGATAACGACGATTACCATCTCATGTCCACCGCCTGCGGCGATCTTTATGATTCTCCCTGCATCGATGCC
>CBEWDL010000198.1:0-4501 GCA_965555375.1 uncultured bacterium | reverse complement strand
GGCATGCCTGACCACTACCATCGGTTGGCCGTTATATCGGAATTATCGAATAAAGAACACTCTATTCCGCTTTGACCGAATCCTCGAAGACCGACATCAGATCGGAGCCTTTTACTAAACAAAAGCAAATATGGTCAGGCATGCCTGACCACTACCATCGGTTGGCCGTTATATCGGAATTATCGAATAAAGGGCACTCTACTCCGCTTTGACCGAATCCTCGAAGACCGACATCAGATCGGCGCCTTTCTCGGCAATTTCGCGCATGACCCGGGCATCATCGGTCAGGTCGCAATCGGGATATTCTGCCAGCAACAGGTCGAATGCGTCGATGGCTTTGTTCTTGTCTTTTAAGTATTCCGTGCAGATATAGCCTTTCATGAAAATCGCCTTATAGCGGTTCGGGCTGTCGGGATATTTTTCGATTATTGTATCGTAGGCCTGAAGAGCCTGGTTGAATTCCTGAATGGCCTCGGACTCCTGTGCCCGGACGAACAGCTCATTCTCCGCAGGGACTTTTTGGCCACAACTCAAGATGAGTAACGTAACCGTAAAAGCGAATATTATCAGTTTCAAAATCGCCTCCTTGACAATCATGATAATCGTCAGGTGCCGGGATAACTTAAGAGCTTTAGTTCTAAAGAGCCGCCTTCTCGGAAGATAATCTGTCAATTTCAAATGTCAAACCGTTATCATCGGCACCGATGGTGACCCTGTCACCGGAGGACAACTTGCCGGATAAAATCGAATTGGCAAGTCGATCGGTTAAAATCCGGTTTATCATACGTCTGAGCGGCCGGGCCCCGAACTGAGGATCGAAACCTTCATCTGCAAGATATTTTTGGGCGTCTTGCGAGAGGACCGCGGTAATGTTGTTTGCCAACAGGCGCTTTTGAACCTTCTCGAACTCCAGTCCCACGATTTTTTCTATTTCAGACTGGGTCAGCGGCTTGAAAACGACAATCTCATCGATCCTGTTTAAAAATTCGGGCCTGAAACTTTTGCGAAGTATGGCCAGCACGTCGGCCTTGATAGCTTGATAGATTTCCGTCGGTCCGGAATCGACCAGCCGTTCGTATTCGGCCATGATCATATCGGAGCCGATATTCGATGTCATGATGAGTATGGAATTCTTGAAATTTACGGTCCGACCCTGATTATCGGTCAGACGGCCATCATCAAGCAATTGCAGGAGGACATTGAACACCTCCGGATGAGCCTTTTCGATCTCGTCAAGCAGGATCACCGAGTATGGATGTCGCCGAACTGTTTCGGTGAGCTGGCCCCCTTCTTCGTAGCCGACATATCCGGGGGGCGCGCCGATGAGCCTGGAGACGGAGAATTTCTCCATGTATTCGGACATGTCTATTCGAATCAATGAATCCTCGGAACCGAACATGAACTCGGCCAGAGTCTTGGCCAGTTCGGTCTTGCCGACGCCTGTCGGCCCGAGAAATACAAACGAACCGGTCGGCTTATCGGGATCGGCCAATCCTACGCGTGATGACCGAACCACCTGGCTGACGAGTCTGACGGCCTCATCCTGCCCGATGACCCGTTTGTGGAGATGCTCCTCTAAGTGGAGCAGCTTTTCCGATTCGGTTTCGGTGAGTCGGGTAACGGGGACGCCGGTCCAGCGGGAGACAACCTCGGCGATGTCGTCGGCATCGATTTCCTCTTTAAGCATTTTGTGATCGCTCTGGATTTCAGCCAGCTCCTTCGACTTTTCGCCAATTCTATTTTCCAGTTCAGAAGTCACGCCATAACGAAGGCGAGCGGCGGTCTCGTAATCGGCGTCGCGGGTGGCAGCTTCAATATCGTGTTTTGTTTTTTCCAGCTTCTCCTTCAACGAGTTGATTTCTCCCACGAGAGATTTCTCCTTCTGCCAGTGCTCTTTGAGGCGATCGCGCTCCTTATAGAGCTTCTTAAGTTCAGCCTGGATCGGTTTAAGGCGGGTTCTGGCGTCCTTTTCCCCTTTCATCCCTTCTTTCTCGATCTCCAGCTGCCGAATCTGTTTTTCAAGGGTGTCCAGCTCCTCCGGCATAGAATCGATTTCCAGGCGGATATTGGCCGCAGCCTCGTCGACAAGATCGATCGCTTTATCCGGCAGGAAGCGGTCGGATATGTACCGGTCAGACAATTTTGCCGCTGCCACTATGGCGCTGTCGGTTATCCTGATTCCGTGATGGATTTCGTAACGGTCTTTCAAGCCTCGCAAGATGGAAACGGTGTCATTAACTGACGGCTCGGCAATCACAATCGGCGCAAACCGTCTTTCTAAAGCGGCATCTTTTTTTACATTTTTGCGATATTCATCGAGAGTGGTTGCCCCGATAACGTGCAAATCACCGCGTGCCAGTGCCGGTTTAAGCATATTGGAGGCATCCAGCGATCCTCCCACGGCTCCAGCGCCGACTATGGTGTGCAGTTCATCGATAAAAAGGATTATCTCGCCATTGGATTTCTCCACTTCCCTGATGATTGCTTTGAGTCTCTCTTCGAATTCGCCCCTGAACTTCGATCCGGCCACCAGGGATCCGAGATCCAGAGCGACTATCCGCCTGGTTTTCAAAGACTCCGGCACCTCGCCCTCGGCGATTTTCAGGGCCAGGCCCTCAGCGATAGCGGTCTTGCCGACGCCAGGCTCTCCGATCAAAACCGGGTTATTTTTTGTTCGGCGGGAAAGCACTTTCAAAACGCGACGGATTTCATCATCGCGGCCTATCACCGGATCGAGTTTGCCTTCCTTCGCCAGCACCGTAAGATCCCGTGAGTATTTCTCCAGCACCTTGTATTTGGATTCCGGGTTGTCATCGGTAACACGCTGATGGCCGCGAATTTTTCCCATAGAGCCATACAATTTATCTTTTGACAGGCCGGCCTCGCTCAATATTTGAGACGCTCTATCGGCCTTGACCTCAACCAGGCCGAACAGCAGATGCTCGACTGAAACGAACTCATCCTTCAGCCTCTCGGCCTCGGCGAAGGCGGTCTTCAGGATATTCTCCAGCTCTCCTGATATGTAAAGCTTGTGAACTCCCGCAACTCTCGGTAACGTCTCAATGGCATCGTCTATCCTGTTTTCAAGAGCAGGAATATCGACACCTGATTCGCTCAGCAAATCCCGGACCACCCCCTCATCGCGGGATAGTAGCCCTTTTAGAAGATGCAGGCCGCCGATCTCAGCATGGGATCTGGACTCGGCAAGCTCCTGAGCATATTCCAGGGCCTCGCGAGAATTCTGTGTCATTTTTTCAATTCGCAACCACGATCACCTGCCTTTACCCCTAAGCGTCGGTCCCTTTGGCCGTCTTATGAAAAGTCGTCTTTTCCTCATCAGTCATATTCTCAGGCACCTTTATATCGACCTCGACTATCTGGTCTCCCTTACGCCCCTTCAAGGCGAGTCCCAGCCCTTTTAGCCTGAACTTCGTTCCCGCTCCGGTCCCAGGCGGGATCTTGAGCTCGGCCTTTTTCCCCGAAAGCGTTCTTACCCGAATCCTGGTCCCCTTAACAGCCTGCTCGATATTCAAAGGAACGCGGCAATGGATATTAAGACCCTGCCTCCAGAAGAAGGGGTGCGATGTTATATCGACCCGGAGGTAAAGATCGCCCGGAGAGCCACCGTTGGTGCCGGGGTTACCCAATCCCTTCAAACGAATCTTCTTCCCTGATTCTATCCCCGATGGAATCCTGACAGATAACTGGCGACGTTTCGATATCGAGCCGATACCGCCGCAACCGGCACAGGATTCGCCCGATATCTTTCCCCGGCCAAGACAGCGCGGGCAGGGGCGCGAAACCGCGAAGTTGCCCTGGGTGAAGCTGATCACTCCCCGGCCCTGGCAGTCGGGACAGATTCTCCGGGCCGAACCGGGGCTCGATCCGGTTCCCTTGCAGATGGAGCACTGCTCATTGACATAAAGCCGAACATTTACTCTTCCGCCATTGACCGCCGTCGAAAACGGTATCTCTATGTCTGTATATAGGTCGTCGCCTTTCCTGGGGCCACGTCTTTGTCCGGAACCAAATCCGCCGCCGAAACCACCGACGTTATCCCCGAATATGGAGGAGAATATATCGGCAAACGATCCGAAACCGCCGGATTTGCCAAAAATAGACGAGAGATCCTCGAAACGGAACTCCCGGGCGCCGAAACCGGCGCCGGGCCGCGCACCTTCAAAGCCCGCGAAGCCGCCTCCAAATCTTCGCATCTGGTCAAATTGCTCCCTTTTATTCTTATCCGATAGAACCTCATGCGCCTCCGAGATCTCCTTGAATCTGGCCTCAGCCTGCTTATCTCCCTGGTTGGCATCGGGATGATGCTTCTTGGCCAGCTTGCGATAGGCCCGTTTGATATCCGCTTCCGATGCGTTTTCGGATACACCGAGTATTTTGTAAAAATCTTTCATTATCTAACAAAGATTTTACCGGTAAGCCGTCTTGATTTCGGCTGGGTTGAATCCTGTTCTAATTTGAGTATGGAATAATAGTATTTCAT
>CBEWDL010000197.1:0-4538 GCA_965555375.1 uncultured bacterium | reverse complement strand
CGCCACCACCGCCACCACTGGAACTCGTTACCGTCCATTTCGAATTCGACAAATACAATTTGACGCCGGAGGCGCGCGATATCATGGCCGATAATGCCAGGGCTCTCTCTGGCCGCCCGGAGGCGGTCATCAAAATCGAGGGGCATTGCGACGAGAGAGGTACCGACGAGTACAACATGGCTCTCGGCGAAAAAAGGGCTCAGACCGCTCGCGATTATTTCGTAAACTACGGGGTTGTTCCATCGAAGATCACGATAATCTCATATGGCGAGTCGAGACCCGTCGATCCGGGTCACAACGAGGAAGCCTGGACCAAAAACAGACGCGACGATTTCATTGTGATTTCTGAATAGCAGTCTGGAGATTTAACTTGAAGCCGGATCAAATCGATCCGGCTTTTATTTTTTCGGGAACGAGTTGATGGGTAGATCATAAAATATCTCAAGTGACAATTGATCTGAGGTGAGCAAATAAACCGGTAAACAGAGCTTTACCACAAGGAGGGGAAATGAAAATCAGATCCATATTAGTGTCGGCTTTTCTCGGAGGGGTAATCATTATATTCGGTTGTGGCGGCAATGAGGGGACGAAAGTCTCTCCACAGACGTTACCCGATCCCAAACCGATAGTGAGATCATCGGATACTCCCCCCGTTGATGAACCGTCTGATGGTATTGACCAATACGCAAGATTGCCGCTGGAGCTCCTAACGATTCATTTCGACTACGATAAATATGACCTGACATCAGAAGCCCTTGAGATTCTATCTGTCAACGCTGAGGCCCTTTCTGATCATTCCCGGGCCGTCATAAGGGTTGAGGGACACTGCGACGAACGAGGCACCGATGAATACAATCTGGCGCTGGGGCAGAAAAGGGCTCAGGCGGTGCAGAATTACCTGATAAAATACGGCATCAACCCAGCCACTGTATCGATAATTACTTTCGGCGAATCCAAGCCTGCGGATCGAGCTCATAATGAAAGGGCGTGGTCGAGAAATAGACGTGCCGACTTTGTGGTCTTATCGGAATGAGACGATAGCAACAAGAGACCGGGTCCCTTTTCCCGGCCCATGAATCGGCTGCCGCCACGCAACCATTTTGCTTGACAATCGGGAGGCGATGTAGTAATTGCAGATGTATTGAGGATTGGACCAAAACAGGGGCGTTCGAATGAATAATAGCCGTTTTATTATTGTTTCGTTGGCTATCCTGGTATTCGCCTCGGGATGCGCCACCAGACGTCAGGTGCAGGAGTTGAAGATTGAAGTCCAGGCGATGCGGTCTGATTTATACAGTATCAGGGCGGAGAACGCTCGGCTCGATTCGCTTATTCGCTCAAATACGGATCAATCCCGAAAACTGAACGCCGATTTCGCCGCCTATGTCTCCCTCCTGGATGAACGGATGCAGATGGTGGAGGCTCGCCTTGAGGACGCCATCACTCTGATAAATAGGGCATCCGGAGCCATAGAATCGAGAATGGGCGTGCCACCGCCTCCGTCGCCCGGCTCCGATACCGCCGGCGTAGATACCACCAGGGCCTCGGGGCGCATGGATTGCCAGAAGATATACAACGCGGCGTATTTCGATGTCGTCAAGCAGAATTACGATCTGGCCGTTAGCGGTTTCGAAAGCTACCTCGAGAACTGCCCGAAAACCGCCCTCGCAGATAACGCCCAATACTGGATCGGCGAATGCTACTATCTGCAGAAAAAATACGAACTGGCCGAAAAGGCGTTTCGAAAAATGATCGAGGAGTATCCGACATCGGAGCGGCTGGCAGGGGCCAAGCTAAAGCTCGCGAAATCCATGTATAATCAAAGATTCAAGACCAAGGCTAAATCCATCTTTGAAGATGTCGTTAAGAATTACCCCGGCACGCAGGAGGCCGGCGAGGCGGCCCAGATGCTGGAACGATACCGGTGATTGCGGGCATATCCCTAATCCGCAAGGCTCCCCTGAGTTAACGCTCCCTATCTTTAATTTCCGAAATAATCGATGATGCGTCGCCCGCAAGATTACTGTAATATTCAGCCTCCTTGATTTCGCCAAAGTGAAGGCAGTATTGCTCCCTCGCCGAAAAAGCTCTCTTGTAGAACTGCAGCAATTGTGCAATTCGCTGTTCCCGGTAAATGAAACGGTTTCCCCAGTAAGATTTCTCGAAATTGAACCGCGGCCTCTTTAGGAACTGATCCGATGGGTGCACCCGAAATAGAATGCCGTCAGGGACAAGTGGCAGCGCCGAGATAAATTCGCGGTCGCTAACGACATTGGTATAAACCGGACCAATAGCCGTTTCATGGTTTACAACTGCGTAGAGCATCCCATAATAAACTTTATCTATCACAACAGGATCGAAGGGAAGTCCTCTTTCAAACGGTTCCACCTGGCGCAGGAATTCAACGAATTCCCTTTCCGATCTTTTATATATTTCCGGATGCATCCGTCTGATAAAATCGATATACCAGGATCGCCTCATCAATTCCTTATCGAAAAGCAGCTTATCTCTGTGCAAATCCTCCTCGAAATGAAAATACAGCCATGGCGAGTAGAAATCCCAGTTTTCGATAATGGCTAATCCTCCCGGCTCCATATATTTGACAATGTCATTTACTCCCTGACGCGCAAACGTTTTTTTGCTTCGATCCGATTCATAAAAATTATCGACGAAATTCGACAGTGGAAAGGCAAGGATTACTATTCCCAGAATATACTTTATCGGCCTTATCGAGCTAAACTCTCTCAATGCGGTAATTGATAGATGATACAGGGCCAGCGCCATGAATATCGATAGAATCAGAATCATCGGAAGGTAATAAGATTCGATATCGATGATCTGATAGCTGGAGGCGTAAACGAAATTAAACAGAATTATCAGCAGAGCGAAAATGCTGAATTGTCTTTTCCTGAAAATGGTCATAATGAGACCCAGAAGCGCCAAAAACGATCCCAGCCATCCAAACTGCGCCAGGATCAATTTGCCAGCGTAGGCTATTTTGTCTATTAATGAGGAAAAACCGAAATTCGGATCCGAAAACATCCAGATTCTGTACTGCCAGCCGGAAATATGTTTGAAGAGAAAGTAAGGATCTGCAACCCCACCCCAGTTCAAAAACGGCTTAAACTGTGCCCGGATCGGCAGGAACAGATACAGAGTTAACGGAAAGATGAAAAAGGCTAATATCGTAGCAAGATTCTTTATCCGTATTCTCTTGCGATCCGCTATCAGAAGATAGAGATATCCCGGTATGAGATATACTGCGGATAGATGATTGGTTAAAGATAATCCCAGTGCATAAGCGGATAAGATTAACCATCGGAGACGATTATCCCCCCCGTTCAGATATTTGACCAAGCACCAGATCGATAGAGTCGCTAAAAGCAAATTCAAAGAATAGACTTCATTGGTCGTTCCCTGCGCCCACCAGAGGGGCGCGAAAGAGGAGAATAAAGCTACGGATGATGAGATCAATAGATTCCAGATGCGATTGTTGTTGCCGGTTGAAATTATTTCCGAGATAAGAAGGAAAAGGAATCCCGATGAGAGCGCAGCGAAGATAAGGGAGAGGATGTTTACTCGCTGAATCAGGTCTCCCCACAGCAATATCGTCGCCAGCCGGCCCAGGATAGCGTATAGGGGATACCCGGTGGGATGGGCAATGGCGAGGTTTTTGCAAACCAGTGCAAGTTCACCCGAATCGATAAACGCCACCGTGGGGCAAATGGTAAGGCTATATCCGATGGCGGCAACCGCAGTTACAATTAGGAAGAATACAATCCGGCTCTTATCCATAAAGAAGTCCGCCCGAAGAGCATGTCATACGGCGGACATAGAGGGAGATGGGCGTAAGAATACCTTCCATCTCAGATTGACTCCTAAAACGGTAGATCGTCGTCATCGGCAGGCATCTGTGGTTCCGGTGTCTCGGGGGGCTGTTTCTGCACATCCTCCGCCTTCCCCCTTGCTCCTAAGAGCTGCAACCGCTGAGCTACTATATCGGTGCGGTATCTTTTGATGCCGTCCTTGTCCTCGTAACTTCGATATTGAATTCGCCCTTCGATATAGACCGGACTGCCTTTTTTGAGATATTCATTGGCTATCTCGGCCGTCCGCTTCCAGCAGACAATGTTATGCCACTCGGTTCTCTCCTGTTGTTCGCCATCTTTGTTCTTGAACCTCTCTGTGGTTGCCATGCTGAAACTGGCCACTGCCTGGCCGCCCGGAGTGTAGCGAAGCTCCGGATCGGCTCCAAGATTGCCAATCAGTATCGCTTTGTTTACCGATGCCATCAGATCCTCCTTGGTGATTTTCTATATTATAATCCCCGGCACCATCAATGTCAATCCGAGATTTCACTTGCCTGATTTTCGCCATTATAATACGTTTGGTGAAATGAAAATCGCAATTGCCCAAATAAAATCTGCACCTGGCGCTTTCGAGGATAACCTTGACAAACACCTTGAATATATAAACAAAGCAAGAGAGCGTAAATCCGACCTGGTGATCTTCCCGGAACTATCCCTTACTGGATATTC
>CBEWDL010000196.1:0-4541 GCA_965555375.1 uncultured bacterium | reverse complement strand
GCTATCACCAAAGCAGGTTCGCCTATCAACGAGCCGGTCAGAACCCCGCAGGCGATTCCTATAAATATCCAGACTGTTAAATTAATTCTTCTTAAGGCTCCGAGAAACAGCATCGCCTATTTATGGGGAATAGGATAAGGCATTGCCAGAAAAAAATATATTTTCTTTTGTTAATGGAACTCAAATTACCGCAACCTATGTACTGGCAGCAACGAGATGCCGATTTTGGGCAGTAACTACTATACGAGCAACATCAAGAAGCGAAAAAGGCCAGTTGCAAGGTTCGTGCGGAATAATCTCTCCCGATACGAGCCTTTAAATCTTTCTTTAAAACTCGTCTATATTCTTGACCGTCACCGTGCCGAGTTTCTGTAGATCATCCTTCACATCGGCGGCATTGGAGACCACCACGAAAACCATATTGTCGGTATCGATAAGTTTCTTTGCAATGCGCCGGATATCCTTTTTTTTCACCTTCTTTATGTTCTTGGCAAAATGCTCGATATAGGAAACAGGTAAATTATACACTTCGGTCTTTATGATCTCATTTGCCACCTGTGACGGTGTCTCCAGCATCATGGGATAAAAACCGCTCCAGAAACTGACAGCATTTTTGAATTCATCATCGCTGACTTCATTTTCCGCCATATCTTTCATAATCCCGATGGCGGCATTGACGGCTTTCAGGGTGGAATCGTTTTCGGTAAACGTGTTACAATAATATGCGCCCGGCAATAGATGGAATTCGTTGACGGTGCGAATATCATATGTAAGCCCGGCATCATCGCGAACCTGCTGCATCAGCCGATTTACAAAAGATACGCCTGAACCCAAAGTGTAGTTCATGACCAGAAACGGGTAATAATCGTCGTTATCCCTGGTAATTCCGAAATTGCCAAAACGGATATAGGTTTGAGTGGCATCCGGCTTATCAATTAAAAGGATCTCGTGGCCCTCGGGCATGGCCGGGGACGTTATCGACAGATCGGGTATCGTGGCTCTTTGCCAGTCCCTGAATGCATCCGCGATTCGAGCCACAGCATCAATCGGCTCGATATCGCCGGCGATGACCAGAATGGAATTATTCGGACGAAAATACGTATCATAGAAATTGATGATGTCGTCTTTCGTAATGGCGCTGACCGATTCCCGGGTTCCAATCGGGGGATGCCCATACGGATGGGCTCCGAACAGCATCTCATTAAAAGCATTGGCACATACCCTGGAGGGATTGTCCTTCGATTGAATTATCTCGCTTAACGTCTTTTTTCGTTTTCGCTCGATTTCGTCCTCATCGAAAACGGGATTGAGGACTATGTCGGATAGGACACCCAGGGCGATATCGAAATGCTTAACCAATACGCGGGCGTTAACATAGATAGCGTCCCGGTCAGCCGAACTATTCAGAGAACCGCCCACGAAGTCGATAGCCTCGGCGATTTCGACCGCAGTCCTGGTTTTGGTTCCCTTACGAATCATATCCGCTGAGAAGCTTGCCAGCCCGCCCAGTTCTTGCGGATCGTAAAGTGACCCGGCCACTATAACCATTTTCATATAAACTATCGGGAGTTCATGGTTCTCCACCACGACTACTGAAAGGCCGTTGTCCAGCGTCCTCTCCGTAACGGGTGGAAGTTTCACATCGCCCGCGAAAGCGCCAACGCAAATGACGAATAAAACGAGCTTGGAAAGCAATATTTTCCCTAACATACCATCCTCCAGCGATCACTCATCTGCCGAGGCTGCATCCGCCTGCTTTCGTTCCTCGGGCCACAGAGTCACCACGGTCCGCTTCCTCGCCGTAAGAAACTCACCCGCAACCCTCATAACATCCTCTGCAGTAACAGCCTGAATCTCATCCAAGTATTTATATATATTGCTATAATTATCGGTGTTGATTTCAAACATGCCGATATTATTCGCCCTGCCCACATTCGATTGGAGCCCCATAATGAAATCCGATTCCATCTGATTCTTGGCTTTCTGAAGCTCATCATCCGAGATCGGGTCGGTGGCCAGTCTATCGACTTCCTCGAAACTTATTTTCTTGATTTCCTCGATATCGGAACCGGCGGTGGCCTGAGCGTAAACATAGAACAGGTGCGGGTCGTGGTGAACCTCCGCATCGCCCTCCACCGTCAAAGCTTTCTGCTCCTCATAAACCAGCCGCCTGTACAGTCGAGACGATTCGCCATCGAACAGTACTTTCGCCGCTACCTGAAGCGGGACCATATCAGGATCGCCCCCGCCGGGGATCTTATAGCCGGTCATAACCGCCGGTAGTTGAGCGGCGCGATGAAAATCTATTTTCTTCTCACCCTTCTGCTCGGGCTCAACCGATGTGACGGGCGGCGGAGCTTTCTCGGCCTTCAGGGGACCGAAATATTTTCTGACCAGCTTCACAACTCTGGATGGTTCGAAATCACCGGAGATGATTAAAAAACCATTATTAGGAGCATAGTGAATCCGGTAATACTCCAGGCAATCTTCGAGCGTTATCGCCCTGATATCGCTCATGAAGCCGATAACCTCCCAGCGGTATGGATGCGCCACGAAGGCATTGTTTATGAGCACCTCATACATTGAATTCTCAGGGGAGTTATCGATACTCCATAGCCGCTCGTTAATCACCACATTCCGCTCGGATGATAGATTTTCCTTGTCCAATGTGAGATTCCGGGAGCGATCGGCTTCCATTTTCAGCACCAATTCCAGCTTATCGGGTGGCACAACTTCGTAGTAGGCGGTATTATCAACCCAGGTCCAGGCGTTATCGTAACCGCCGCTGGCTTCGATCAATTTATCGAATGTGTTACCCGGAAACTCTTTGGTCCCCTTGAACATAAGATGTTCGAACAGATGTGAGATGCCGGTGATTCCCGGACGTTCGTTACGGCTTCCGGTTTCATACCATACCTGTATCGTCACCGACGGGCAGGAATAATCGGGAATGAGAAGAATCATCATCCCGTTTTCGAGCATATGCCGTTCCACCGGGAAGGCCAGTTCGCCGGATTGTGCGGCCATTGCCACGGCGAGCAGAACCGCAATTATCGATATAATCCTCATCCCTCCTCCATAATTATCTGATATTCAAATCGAAGGGCATTCTCAATTGCCAACCGTCGCCCACTCCCTTTCCAATTATATCGGCCACATAAGTCTCGATCTTTGGAACCGTCGGCCATCGGAACAGTGAAAAACCATATCGAGGATATACCTCTATTATCAATTTATCCTCAGGGTGTATTCCGGCCTTCAGGCGCGCCAGCTCCACAGCCTCCCAGACGCCTCCAAAAGAATCCACCAGTCCTCGCCTGAGAGCCTGACGACCTGTCCAGACCCGCCCCTGCCCGACAGCATCGACCGAATCGTAATCCATTTTTCTCCAGGTGGAAACCTTTGACACGAAATCATCATAATACTGCCATATCTGTTTTTCGACCAATTCTATCTCATCCTCGGAAGCGGGCCTGGCGAAAGATTTAATATCGGCGCGTTTTCCTCTCTTTACGGTCTCAGTGTTTATGCCGATCTTCTCATAAAATCCCGACAAGTCCGGTTTCCCCACAACTACTCCGATCGAGCCGGTGATGGTGCCGGGGGAAGCCACGATCTCATCGCCGGGGCTTGAAATATAATACCCGCCCGAGGCCGCCACACCACCCATAGATACGACCAGCGGTTTTCTGCCTTTCAACAGCTCCAGCTCGCGGTAGATGCGATCGGAGGCAAAAAGCTCGCCGCCCGGCGAATTAACCCTTAAAATAACGGCTCTGATACTGCGATCGGATCTAATGCGCTCTAACGATTTTGACAGAGTGGTTGCTCCCACGCGCTTCCCATCCAGAAACCCTTTGCCGCTATGGCCCGCTACAATCGAACCATCGGCATAGATTATGGCGATTTTCTTGGGCTCGCTCCAGCGGGCATAATAATCTTCTGTCTTGTAGAATTCCTCAAGACTAACGAGCCGTGAGAAAGTACCGGAATCGTCAGCGCCGGCAAATTCATCGGAATATTTAAGACCATCGATCAGACCTGCTGCATGTGCGTCTTTTGAGGTATACGGGCCGTTGTCGATCAGTTTCTTTACATCTTCCGATAGGATTCTTCGGCCTGCGGAAATGCCCTCGACCAATTGATCATAGAGGTCATCCAGAAGCCATTCGATCTGCTCTTTAGCCTCCGGAGTCAATCCTTGCTCGGTATATTGATCGCCGTAAGTTTTATGGGGTCCTGTTCTCACAACCTGAGCTTTTATGCCGAGCTTATCCATGGTTCCGGTATAGAAAATAGCGGTGGCGGAAAGCCCATCCAACTCCAGATAGGCCGACGGGTTCATATAGATCTCGTCAGCGGCGGTTGCCAGATAATAGGCAAGATTTCCGCCGCTCTCAAGATAGATGATGGCCTTTTTCCCATTCTTGCGGTAATCTAAAACGGCGTTTCTTAGCTCCTGAGCGGTGGAAAAGCTCATGCGCATACCGTCTATTTTTATAAATAGACTGCTTATCCGGGAATCCGATGCCCCCTTACGT
>CBEWDL010000195.1:0-4560 GCA_965555375.1 uncultured bacterium | reverse complement strand
TGTCTGCCCTGGAAGCGCAGGACTTACTGGAAGATTTGGTTAAGTCGGCCCCGCCAGCAGTGGCATCTGCCGATGATCTCTTCTCGCCGCAGGCATTCGCCAGAGATACGGCGAAAACGAGCAATAATGCCAGGCCCATGCTTAAGGTCTTCTTCATGATGCTGCTCCTTTTGTGAATATTTCTGGTTTTGATTGTCATAATCATTACTTTCAACACATTATACGTTAAAACGGTTTCCGGGTTCAGTAAATTTTTTTGGGAAAATAAACCGGTAAGTATAGTCCAGAGTAGATGTTTATTATGGGCGGACGACTACGATCGCCGAACGCAGGCTAAGATTTCTTTTTACGGAGGGCTATTACGGTAAAATCGTCACCAAGTTCTTTTTTCCCGGAGAAATTGCGGACATTACTCAAAAGGCCGTCCAGGATGATCTCGAGTGAACTGGCGCTCCGGCTCCGGATATATTCCATCAATCGCTCTTCCTCGAACATATCACCCTGCTGATTCGCAGCCTCGGTAACGCCGTCGGTGTAAAGCAACAGAAGATCTCCGGGAGCCATTGTAAGATTTCGCTCCTCATACGTGAAATCTTCGTGGACACCGAGTACTCCGCCTGTGGGCTCCAGGCTCTCGACTGCTCCGTTCCCCCGAAAAAGAATCGGTGAACAATGCCCGGCGTTGGTATATGTAATATAGCCGTCCTGTCCGGAACGGCTCATAAGCGATACACATGCCAGGGAGATGAATTTGGTCACCGGCACATTGTGGCAGAGCCACTTATTTAAACGAGCTATAAGTGAACTCGGCGATTCGATTTCCTCGGATAGAATCCGCAGGGCTCCTTGCACATTGGACATCAGAAGTCCGGCCGGCAGCCCCTTACCCATCACATCAGCAATGACAACGCGCACAGAATCCCCGTTTACCGACGGGAGAAAATCGTAGTAGTCGCCGCCCACGGTCCGGGCGGCCAGGGATATCGCCTTAATATCAAATCCCTCAACCTGTTCCACCGACTGCGGCAGGAGCGCCCGATGGATCTTGCTGGCTAAAAACAGCTCCTCTTCCAGCTGCGTCTGCTCCTGTTTGCTGATGCAATCCAGGCAAACCTCGGTCGCCGGCTGAACTTCCAGCCGATGATGCTCCACCTCACCCTTACAAACTTTGCATTCACCGAAGGTTTGGTTTTCGACCCGACCGAGCGCAACCTTGATATCCACTAGAAGCGACCGCACCCTATCGATATCCTCCTGGCCTACCGAAACGGAGGAATCCAGCCAGGAGGCTAAATTATGCTCCCGCTCGAGCAGGAGATTCTTGAAGTGTTCCAGATCGGATACAGTCATAAAGGCCTCCTCAAAAACCTTACTCAATTTTACTACGGAAAACATGGCCGAAGGTTGCCCGGCGGCGTCCTATCATACAGATCCGCAGGATCGTTAGAGCCATCCAGACGGACGCCCGTATGGGCGTATGGCCTTTCCCACCTTCAACCGAGGAGAATACCCACGGCATTTTTTTTAAGATCAGGCGAAAAAAGAAGTTGACATTTTTGATAATTTCTCGCAAGAAGAGCCAGCATAGTGGATTAAACCCACAAGTTGCGGATGGCATTCGCATTACTGTGGTTTATTTACTAAAACGGTTTTTGGGTAAAGGCCAATCGCTGGGATTGCATGAAAAGGAGGTGATACGACCAGAAGAATCTATAATCGCAAATCAAGCCAACAAGGGAGATAAATCATGACAAGGCTATTTACGAAAATCGCGATCGTCCTGGCAATCCTACTGATGGTATGTGTTTCGTTCGTTGCCTTAAAGACAAAGGCTGTACCGTCTTTTGCCAGGGAAAATGGCATCGAGTGTTCAACCTGCCACACACAGTGGCCGCAGTTAAACGACTACGGACGCGAATTTAAAGAAAGCGGTTTTAACTTATCAGGTGAGACCGCGGAAATAGCGGAAGGGGTCGATCTCGATAAGAACTTCCCCGGGTCGGCCGCCTTGAACATGAGATTCATTGATAAAAGATTTTCCCGCGACAGAACTTACGAGGATCTAACCCAGGGCGACAAGCAATTGCAGTTGAGAGCAGGGCATGAACTGGAGGCATTTCTGGCTGGAAGAGCCTCTGAAAAAATCGCCTTTTTCGCAGAGATCGAAGCCGAAGATGAATGGCCCGACCCCACCGGGGATGCCCCTGGATTTCAGTTGCAATTAGCGACAGCCGTCGCTGAATATCGGTGTCGCCGCGGCGTGACTTTCAGCGGCGGTTTTGGTAATGTTTTCTACGCTGATCCATACAACACCTTGAACTATCATAAAGTCGCCCGCAAAGAGTGGATAGTAAGTGGGAATGTACCTCATGAGGCTCAATTCATGAGCGTTTCCGGACGCTTTAACGCTTTCCCGAAGCTCTTCCTGCTGGCCGCCTTGAGCGGTAATGACCGAGATCTCGAAGGTCATGATGCCAGAGACTATTCGTTGAGGGCTGCTTTCGACGCTTTACCATGGCTTATGATCGGCGGTTACGCCAACCTGGGGAGAACCTACAATCCCGGCACCTGGCGGTCCGAGGATCAGGTCGATCGCGGCGGTCTGGATTTCCAGATTGATAGGGGTGACATACACGTTAACGGTGTCTGGAGTAGAAAGCACGATTACACCAGAGATGTGGGGCAGGATGTTATCGGTACCTGGGAAACCTTTGCCGGTCTGGAATTCCAATATATTATCACCGATGCAGCAGGCCATCCGAAATGGGCGCCCTATGTCGTTTTAGATTATTACGCCATGGACATAATGACAGCTGGCGCGACAAATATTCCGCCCCGCGACAGAAGCGGCTACGGCGTTTTCCTTGCTCACTTCATTAAAGAGAACGCAAAGGCCCAGATCGGAGTCGAGGGAACTCTAACAGCTGCCGAAGTTTTCTACGATCTGGAGCATAAGGAGATGCGCTGGACGATCGTGGGACATTTCGGCTTCTAATTACCGCAAATCAGAATCAGAGAAGTCAAGGTGTCGGCGGGGATTCCTCCGACGCCTTTTTTATTTGCCAATTCTAATACCGGTGCGACGAATTAATATCTCCAACCTCCGATTCGTTTCCTCAAAGATGGGCCCGAGCACAAAACCGTCATACAGTCATAATTCCAGCTCCATAAACAACGCACCATCGAAAGGATTGAATCGATACGGCAGGATAACCTCAAAACCCAGATCTTCATAGATCGAAACGGCCTCTTTCATGGAGGGCAGCGTATCCAGACGCATTTTCTTATAACCTATTCTTCTGGCCTCATCGATTATCTTTTCCGATAAGGATTCACCTATTCCCAGATCTCGAAATCCCGGCCGGACATAAAGCCTTTTCATCTCGCAGATATCATCCTCCAGCTTACGCAAGGCCACGCAACCGGCGATGTTTTCACCGGAATAAGCCATCAATATGCAGCCGTCGGGAGGAGCATATTCGCCGGGCATGTCTGCCATCTCCTCTTCAAAGTCCTGAAATCCAAGGCTAAATTCAAGAGATTCGGCATATTCTAAAAACAGCGCTTTGACCTGCTCGAATTGATCCGCGGATTTTGCTTTTGCGTATTTGATGTTTCCGGGCTTCATTCTGGCCGCCAGAAAGCAATCATCCCGCTTATATGTATGCGAAAAACCCACCTGTGTTTCAACAAGAACAGCGTGTCATAATCTATTTTGACCGCGAGGATAGAGTCTTTTTGTCGGGAGCGCGGGGCTCCCGACCTACGGGCTTCTATCATGCGGCGCCAAATTATCTTATTTTAAAGCCTTGATTATTTCCTCCGCGGTTAAAACTTTCGCGAATCCTTTCCTCAATACTTTCAATTCCGGTTCCTGCATACGGGGATCATCGGCAGAGCAAACATCACTGCCGAACACCACCTTGAAACTCCTCTCATATGCCTGCCTGGCGGTGGCTCCACAGCAAAAGTTTGTTATGGTGCCGCTTATTATTACCGTATCCTTTTCCATATTTTTTAGAATTGTCTCCAACGCGGTGTCGTAAAACGCTCCATAGGAAGATTTTTTAATCACTATTCCATTTTCATCAGGGGCAAGCTCATGCCAGACCCGGCCGTTCACGAAAAACCCGGAGAAATCGATATCCAGATCGTAATATCGCCCCGGCATAAATTTCCCAGATACGGGACGATCCAGGAAATTATTCGTATTCGAATATATGGTATAGATCACCGGAATCTCTTTGCTCCGGCAATGTTCGATAAGCGTCTTAATGCGGGGAACCTGCCTGGTCGCTTCGGGAACCCAATCGGGAGACCAATGAGGTTTGACAAATTCCTCCTGCATGTCAATGACCAGTAAAGCGGATTTATTCGTATTGATTTCGAATTTCGCCTCTCCCTGTTCATATGCCCTTCTTGATAAGTTGAGCACATCCTGTTCGGAGAATTCTCCTATCTTCATTTTGTCATCTCCTTCAATAAATAATATCATCAGCCAAGGCCTGATAACCGTCTTCATTACGGCTATACGCGGCCGAATGTTGCTATACCTGTAAT
>CBEWDL010000194.1:0-4580 GCA_965555375.1 uncultured bacterium | reverse complement strand
GCACACTCCAGGGCCATAGATTTATCGTCTGCAGAAAGATCGGGGACGACGATCACTCATATCAATGTCTGCGATGATTCCCCCGAAGGTTTCGCAAACCACGAATACCAGGTAATGGGATCGCTTTACTCCGATTCGTTTGAAAGAACGCCTTACTATTTAGAGGGCTTCATCGACATTCTGGAGAAATCCTCTAAGCCGACGCAAGCTGGCTGAGCGGATTTGTAAGAATACCATAGCCTATAGACCGCTCCTGGTCGTGGCTTCGTGCGACACCATATCTAATCATCATGGCGCACGCGAAAAGCCGCCAATGCCAACAGTCGTATCATTTTCCCCTTGACAATATCGAATATAATATCTATTATAATCGCGTCATTGGAACAGCAGCGATTGATTTGACACCCAGCATAGTCTTCACCGGAGGAAGCGTCCGCGGTTCTAAATGCCCATTTGACGCTTGTCCCGGTTCTTTTCGTAAATTAGATCTTCTAATGATGTTCTGGCGCGAACCAAAAACCTAACCACTATATACAAAAGGAGCTACACCATGAAGAATGGAGTTCTACTAACACTTATCGTGGCAGTCGCTATTATCGTGTCTGCAACTCTTGCCACCGCCCAGGAATCGCAGGTCATCCATTTTCAGGGAGTGCTGACCGGCCCCGACGGCGGCCCGCTCAGAACCGACATCTACAACGTCAATTTCAGCATCTGGGACCACGCCACCGACGGCTTCCAGGCGCTGTGGTCGGAGCAGCAAACGGTGGAGGTCACCGACGGTCTGTTTGACGTCTTCCTGGGAGACGGCACTCCACTGAGCCCGGATGTCTTCACGCCGCTCGAGGGCGAAAGCAAGCTCAGATTTCTTGAAATCCAGGTGGAGGGAGACGATCCCATGACGCCCCGGATGCAGATCGGGAAGACAGCCAATTCATTCGTATCCTCACGGGTGCTCGGCGACATAGAGACAGACATTGGTTTGCTCCGCATTCATCCCCCCGACCCGGCGTCCCCGCCCGCACCCGCAATAGAGATGAGCGCCGACGGCGCTGCCAACAGTATCCTAGTTAATTGGACAGAACCTCTGGATATACCTTCGCCCGCTATCGAGATGCTGGCTAATGGAATGAATAATTATCTCAAAATAAATTGGACGGAGCCTCTCGATATGCCATCGCCAGCGATTGAATTTAACGCCAACGATGTTATGAATAATATCACGATGAACTGGACTCAACCGCCGGATATGCCGTCACCGGCTATCGAGATGAGCACCGCCCCGACTTCCGGCGCGACATATAGAATGTTCCAGCCCCAGCCGGAGCCGCCCGGTATTCCTCTATTGGAAATGAACACTCATTTTTCCGGCGCAAATTTCGCCATGACCGCGCCGTCATATGGAGGCCTGCGCACGGACATAGAAAGCCCGATTATAGAGATGGCCACCGGAATCGAACTGGGGGGAAGCATCACTATGTTCCAGCCCCAGCCCGAACCTCCCGGCTCAGACCCGATTATTGAAATGCTGGTTGGCTCCAATGGCGGGAATTTCACAATGTATGGTCAACAAGCTCTCTTGCAGAGCACTCCATTTTTCGAAATCAGTTCATATTCCACCGGCGCCGACCTGAAGTTCTTCGATTCTGCCGGGGGGACCACGGTCGAGATAAACAGCGGCGGCGATGTCATCGCCAAAAGAGGGAGCTTCGGCCAGAACAACACCAATAACGGCACGGCCGGCTTGGTCTCCGGCGGAAATAACTCCCTTTATGCATCATATTCGGCCATAGTCGGGGGATACGGCAACAATATCGGCAGCGCCGGCGACTACTCGTGCCTTGTCGGAGTCGACGCCAGCCTATCGGCCGATTCCACCTTCATGGTCGATATGCCGCATATTCATTTCGGCGATGAGACCGACGGCTACGAATTTCCGACCAGCGACGGCCGGCCCAACGAGATGCTGGCCACCGACGGCAACGGGCAGTTGAGCTGGGTCGATGTTACCCTACTGGCGAACGAAAATACGCGCAGATTGATCGAGGAAAATAAAGAATTGAAAAACCTGATAACACAGCTTGAAAGGAGGATCTCTGAGCTTGAAAGAAAATGATATCTGTAGGTCGGGTTCTGAGCGAAGCGAAAAACCCGACAGATAAAGCAGGTCGGGTTCCGATCCCCGACTTCTTGTCGGGGAGAGAAACTCGCCAAAATAACTGGATTATGTTCCTTAAAGACATTCGCGCTGGCAGGAACCCTTTCCTGCCAGCGGAGGGCATCGGGAAAGGGTTCCCGACGCCGCAGAGAATTGATTTAAGGAATGTAACACTCAGAGGAGAAATAACATGAGACACAAAATTTTAGCGACAACGATTCTGGTTCTGGGGCTTGTCGGCATGGCGACTATTGCCGCCGCACAGGAGTCGCAGGTCATCCACTATCAGGGCATGCTAACAGGCCCCGATGGCAACCCTCTCAGAACTGATATTTACGATGTCAATTTCAGTATCTGGGACCAACCGACAGGCGGAGTGGAACCACAATGGTCAGAAATACAGGTCGTTGAGGTTACCAACGGTCTGTTTGATGTTTTCCTGGGCAGCGATATCCCCTTGAGCGCGGATGTCTTCACGCACGACGAGGGAGAGAGCGATCTCAGATTTTTAGAAATCCAGGTGCAGGACGATGACCCCATGACGCCCCGCACCCAGATCGCCAAAACACCCAATTCATTCGTCTCAGCCCGGGTCTTGGGGGATATTCAGACCGGCCCCGGATCATTGAAAATGATGGATCCCGGCGATGATAAGGTGGGCTTCGATGTATTTACCGGAGGGGAAGGCAATTCCGTAAAATTGATGGAACCGCATGATGACGGGATAGTTGGCCTTGAGATGATGGCTGACGCTAACGGGAGCTCATTCAAAGTCAATCTAGCGGAACCGCCTGATGAGAAACCTGGCGTTGAGATTATGACATCGAATATCGGTCCTGCCGGAAGCCAGGCTTCCTTCAAGATGTTCAACCCGCAACCGGAACCACCGCACGATCCCGTCATCGAAATTAAAACCATGCCCAATGACGCCGGTTATTTCGCAATGAACAATCTCTCCGGTGAGGAAGTTGGTCCCCTGCTTGAAATGACAACTGATCCCACTGCGAGCAGTAGAATTAAAATACATGCAGCGCAACCGACATTTTCAGGGAGAGTCGAAATTCAGGCCCAATACACTGACGGGGCTAATATGACGCTGTTCCGCGAAGGCTTGGTTCCTCATAATGAAATCAAAGCCATGGATCTTAGGGTCGGTAGTGATATAGGTGCCGAGTTAGTTATATTTAATTACGCCTCGGACGTTGAACAGGAGCTTCTGGCTATCAGCGGTTCGCCTTCATCCGGCGCCAGCTTCAGGATGTTCAACCCCCAGCCGGAACCACCCGCAGACCCTTTATTGGAAATGAACACCACCCAATACGGCGCCAACTTCGCCATGGCCGCGCCGCAAGCCGGAGGATTGCGTAACGAAATAACCGACCCGATGTTCGAGGTAAACGTCGATGCCGATGGCGCAGGCCTGAACATGAACGATGAAATCGGCAAATATATGGGCTTCGAACCTTCGCCTTTCACACCCGGCGGTGCTTTCTACATGAATGATCCGTCCACGGAAGAGACCAATGTCTGGATAGAATCAAGCGGACGCCTGGTGGCGAGAAAAGGCATCTTCGGACACGACAACACAAATGACGGAAATTACAATCTGGCTGTAGGCAGCTACCACAACATTACCGGCAGCTGGTGTTTTGCCGGCGGTTACAACGCTCAGATTGACGACGACTATTGTTTTGTCTGGTCGGATTATCCTGTCGGCCCTGCAGAGTTACCCACGCAAACGTCGGGCGATAATCAGTTTCTGGTCAGGGCTACAGGGGGCGCTGCGTTTTTCTCCAACGCCAATTTCACTTCGGGCGTGGCCCTCGGTCCCGGCGAATCCTCCTGGTGGTCCATAATACCTCCCGGCCCAATGCTTAATAGCCGTCCCGTCGACGGCCAGGAAATCTTAAATAAGATAGAACGGCTTCCCATCAAGCATTACAGTAATAAGGGTCAGGATAACGGCATCGAGCATATCGGCCCCATGCCTGAGGATTTCAACTCCCTGTTTGGCCTCGGCGCGGATGATGAGCGCATTTCCATGCTCGATCCATCGGGCGTCGCTTTAGCAGGTGTTCAAGCATTGTTAGATAAAATAGAGAAGTTAGAAGCTCGTATCGCCGAACTGGAAGCGGAGAGGAGATAAGATATGAATGTCTGTAGAATTCTGATCGCAATTGTCCTGCTCTCATCGGTGGCGGTGGCCCAGGACTACTCCATCGACTGGTATGTTATCGCCTCCGGCGGCGGGCATTCTGAATCAGGCAGCCACCAGGTTAGCGGTACGATCGGACAGCCGATTGTGGGCCAGGCCTCGTCGGATAATTATTCAGTGCGGGCCGGTTTCTGGTTCGGCGTCATCCCTGCGGGCGGCGACTGCGTCTACATCCCTGGTGACTGCAACCACAACGGCACGGCCTTG
>CBEWDL010000193.1:0-4726 GCA_965555375.1 uncultured bacterium | reverse complement strand
TGATGGCAAGATGTTACTAATTATAACAGATGATGATTTCTATAACATTTTAATCACTATCATCGTCAAATCATCGATTTCTCGATTCGCCGAGCTGAACTCTTCTGTTTCGTTTACAATATATTCAATTATCTCTCGGGCCGTAAGATGCTGGGAGCGATCCAGAGAGTGAAGCAAACGTTCTACGCCAAATTCGTTCCCGTTTTCATTAATTACTTCGGTCACACCATCAGTATAAAACAGCAAAATATCCCCCTTGATAAGTGATATCGGCCTCTCCTCGTAAACCGAATCCGGAATGGCCCCCAGGGCTACGCCGCCTTCCTTGAGATATTCCACTTCCCCTGTCCCGCGTTTCAGGATAGGAGGATTATGGCCGGCGTTGGAGAATGTAAAGATTCTGTTTTTGGAATCGAGCACGCCGTAAACTGCTGTCACAAACCTATCGCGCTCTATCGATTCATACAGGAGATTATTTACCTTGCTGAGAATAGCCCTGATGGCAAAGTTATTTCGGATTTCGGCTTTGAGACCGGCCCGAAAGGTTGCCATGATCAGCGAGGCCGGTATTCCTTTGCCGGAAACATCGCCGATGGCGATGCCGACCTGATTGCTGACTATGGGGATGAAATCGTAATAATCGCCTCCAACGGCGGTTGACGGTATGTTAATTCCGGCCACGTCGAATCCGGGGATCTGCGGATCACTCGATGGCAGAAAGGTCATCTGGATACGGCGGGCGATGGCAAGTTCGTCCTCCAGTTGTCTTGCAACCAGCCGTTCCCTGTGCATTCGTGCCCGCTCAATTGAAACGGCGGCCAGGCTGGCAAATCCGTTCATCAGCTCCAGATCATGTTTCGTGTAAGCGTCGGGCATATCGCTCTCTACATTAAAAACGCCGATTACGCTATTATCGATCTTAACGGGCACTGCCATTTCAGACTTTGTTTTCGATCTCAGCGCAATGTAGTCAGGATTGGCTTTAACATCGGATGCTATTACGCCCCTTCCCGTCTGCGCTACTCTCCCGCAGATACCCTGCCCCATCTTCAGATGTAACCGTTCCTGAGCAGTATCCTCCAGCCCGCGGGTGGCGATCTGATTGATGGTGCCGTCTCTGGGATCCACCAGATAGATAATGGCTATTTCGTATTCTATGACGCGCTTGAGGTTATACAGGATTTTATCAAGCAATTCATCCAGCTCCAATGACCCCGATAGCGCAATGCCGACTTCATGGAGAGACTTAGCCTCCTCCAATGCGCGAATTGCCTCCTCCAGGAGCCAGGCGTTTCGCAAGGTCAGGGCGATCCGTTCGGCGATGACCTCGAGAAGTTCCAGATCCTGGTCGTCGAATCTGCCGCCGTCCCCGCCGTTGATCGCCTGCACCAATCCCAGGAATTCACCGCCCGCAAAAAGAGGCACGTTTAAGATACTTCCGGGAGTAAAACCAAGAGAATCCAGTATCTGCTTGCTGTATTTCGTTTCCGTACTGACATTGTCGATTGCTATCGGCTTCCTGCTGGCCGAATCCCAGCCCGGAATGCTTTTCCCATCTTTTAGAGGAAGAGTGTAAATTTTTTCGGGCGACCTCGATTCGGCGGCGAAACAGTTCAAGGAGTAATTGTGAAGATCGACCAGAAGCAGGCATGCTCCCCGGGCGTTAAATCGTTTTGTAAGAATCCCGAGGGCGTTGCGGACTACTGTATGAAGTTCCAGATCGGAGTTCAGAACCCTGAATGATTCTATCAGCAGTTTCTCTCGGGGGGAAAAATCTTTTTTTGAACTGTATTCCATCAATTCTAAAGAACCCTGATTTGCCGGCAATTAAATACGAATTCGTATCAAATAATTACCGGGGCTGCAACAATCTGCCATAACTATTGCGTTATGTTAAGTACCAAATATAAATCGTCGGCTGAAGCTTGTCAATATTGGCGGATTTCCCTGTTTTACCTCTGGAAAATGGTCATTTTCACCTTATTTTCCCAGTTGTAATCTTTAACCTCGTTTTGCTTTGAAGAGTGAACAAGCGTGTAAACGCCGGTGTCCTCAAAATCCACAAAGATGAAATAAACACCGCCTTCATGGCCGTGATACCACCATCTCTCCCAGGCCCGCTCTTCGATGGATGAGTGATATCGCTCGACATCCGAGGGTTCGCCATAAAGGATATAAGCTCGACCTTGATCCGTTTTCCATCCCGGAATAAGTCCTCTATATTGACCGAAATTATCTTCGGCATATTTGAGTCGGCGGTAGTGCTCAAGCTGAAATTCGTTTTCCGGAGTATCGGGATCGGGGTCACGGTACACCCAGAAGTCCTTCTGGAAATTTGCTTTCCCCTCCAGATTAAGAGAATCGTAGAGCTTCAATTCCTGAGGGGTGGCGACATAGGCAACATCATCGCGAAATCTCTCAGCATCTTCCTCGCTATTGATTCTGCTGGCCTGCGGAAACATTTTCATAATCGCCTGCAATTTTTCCTGCCTCAGCCGCCAGGGCGATGCGACGAGTGTAAAGCCTCTCTCGGCGCTCACAGATTCTGCGCCATCGGTCAATATCAGCCTGATTTTATACACTCCCCCGTCCAGGGTCGCGGTCGAAAAGCCAGTCAGGATCGCCGCAGATGATCCGGGTTTGGTGTAAATTGTGGGCTGGATCGACTTGATCTTTTCTCCATCCGCATCAAGGATATTAAGGGAAACCGAATATGCGCTTTCAGCCTCCGGCGAGATGTCCAGGTTATAGGCCTCGGCGTAGATATATATGACACCGCTTCCCTGCATGAAGCGCCGGGATGGATTGGGTAGAATGCGGTGCCCCGCTTTAAGAAACTTGCCGACGCTGTCAGGGGTTATTTCGTAAGCCAGTTCCAGCGATGAGATATCAAGCTTTTCTCTGCCAAAGGCGGGAACATCCATATCGAAAGAGCAGATACCCTTATGAGTATCGTTAACGGCAGATACTGTGATTACGTATTTCCCCACCGGGAAGACCTCCGCCAGCACATCCGAGATCAGAAAATCCGTATCCTCGAGGGTCGAGAGGTCTTTAATCCGAGAGCCCGCTTTCCAACTCGCAGAATCAATCAATACACCGCTTGTATCTCTAACCGTTATCCGGAAATCAATTATAGCCACATAACCGCTTGTGTCAGGCTGGAATTTCAACTCCCGGCGCGGTAGATTATAGTATATTTCAACATAGGAATTCGTGCTATCGCCTTCCAGACGATAAGCGCAGTAACTTGCGCTAAGCTGAAGCGACCCTGGTGTATTTTCGTCCGCGCCGGCGCCGAGGGTGAAGGCCGCAAGAAATACCCCGATTGCCGGAAAAACCCTTAACGGATTAACCATAAATCACTTAAGCCGTCTTGTGTCCCCATCATAAGGAAACTGCAGTTCATACTCGCCGTACCCATTATAATCCACAAAAACGAATCTCAGTTTTTCATCATAATAATACCAGATTTGAAAAGGTTTCCGATCGATATCAAAGGGATGCCTATCGATTTCGTCGGGCGGGCCATAGGTAATATAGACCATACCCATATCAGTCTTCCAGCCGTCGCGGCCAAAAATCCCGAAGTTTAGATCGGCATATCTGATACGCTTATAATATTCATCGCGCAGTTCATTTTCCGGCGTTGCCGGCGACGGATCCGCCGATTTCCAGAAATCATGCCAGAGTTCAAGATGTTGCTCCTCCGAAGCTTTCAAAAGCGCATCCCGCTGCTCCTTAGAAGCGATATATCTTAATTGATCTACTGCCGTCTTATAATTATTCTTCACGATTGCAAGAGCTGACCACTCTATGACGAAACCGCCGTCGGCTGAAATGTTGAGTTTGTTGCCGGGTGAACTGATCTGTATGGATAATTCATACTTGCCCGGCAGCAACGACTCTACATTAAACCGCTCGAGCCTTCCTGTGACTCCACCCCGGCTGGTGAAAAGCGATGTATCGGTCATTACCGATTTATCGTCCTTAAAGATGTCATAGATTGCAAGATAATCTCCGCCAAAATCAATCTGATTGTATATTTGATAATAGACTATCATCTCCGGCTCATCATACCCATACACTCTCGAGACGGATGGTATAATTGTCATTCCGTCTTTCTGAAACCCCGATTGGCCATCAGCTATCCTGGCCTCCCTTACAAATTCTATTTCTGAAAGCGAAGGAATCTTATGCCCGAATTTCTTAAGCTTCATATCCATCTTTACTTTCTGCTCATCGCCCGAGAACCTGTCGGTCAGTTTACCCACGAGTTCATAATCGTCCGGCGGGAGGCCGAAAGATACCATATTGATAACGAAATCCCGGGCGGAGAGCGTCGTCTCATAGTCGTCGGCGAAAAGATCACCGTCACGGGAGGCTCCGGTAACCTGTTTCCTTTTCCTGTTGATGACGAGATCCACCTCATATGAGCCCATGAACCTATCGCCACGTTTTTCGTAGGTCAACGTCGATGAGAACACCTTGTAATATACCTCGATATGGATATTATCCGATAGATTGTCGACAAAGGCGGCATAATCAATATGGAAGGCACGCTGAACAAGCTCATCTCCAATGCCCGGGCGGTCCTGGGCCAATAGCGCTGCCGGAAGCAGGAAAACCAAGAATATTTTAGACATGATTTTTAGCATCAGCCATTCAAACCAAGTTTATGATACCCGAAAACCAATTCACAGGCAAAATCCGGCCCATCTATAAA
>CBEWDL010000192.1:0-4984 GCA_965555375.1 uncultured bacterium | reverse complement strand
GTCATGATGAAGAGCAAGAGAAAAATAAAATCCTGCAGCCTTCCTGCAGTGAGCCAGGCCATTATGCTTATTTTTCTATAACGCAAATACTAAATATATGCTTGAGAGTTTATGAGAAGGAATCGGGCATCTTTAGCAAAATATATGCGATAGTGGCTTGTTGCAGACGGCAAAACCCTCCGGAGGGACAGGTCAGGTGAGAATGCCTTATGCTTTCTTGTCCTTTTTGAAGCTTTAGTTTTGGCGGAGTCGAAAACTTGAGATATGCTTTTTTGCGGAGCTTTTCGGGTATCCATGATTCAAAAAGTTGCTTGCTGGGAAACGTAAACAAAAAGATTCGGACCGGAACTCGATAGTAGATCGTGGCAAACGGTTCGTCCGGGCCGGGAGTTTCAGGACGACGTGGGCCGTAGCGTTGCGAGTTGCGATCGTAATACCGATATTCCGTTTGTTGAACGTATACCACATTGATTTCCAACGTGGGAGCCTGTATCCGGCCGTCAATATGGCAGATTATTGAATCTGGTTTTATTCTTCGCCGGATGTAACTGACGTTATCTGAAGAATCATGTAGAGTAAGATATAGACGCTGTTTTTCGTCTATCTCGTATCTGGTAATGATCAATTTTCTGTCCAGAGGCAGTTTTTGTTTAGCCTGTTTTTTCATCAGGAAGCTACCGCAGCCCTGACATAAGATTAATGCCAGACAGACTACGGCTGATATTTTGATTCTTTTCGTAATCCCTCCAGGAATCCGGCCTCTATCCATCAATTTATAACCGCGTCGAGACGAGGGGCAAGAGAAAAAACAATATCCTCCGGTTTTCCTGCACCGAAGATCAAGCGACCGCTGGTGGACGAATGCAACGCGCATCGGGAATGCCGACTTTCCGACACTAAAGAGCTTGGAACCGGTTTTGTGGTCTTCGGCGAGATTGTGGCGGCCTCAATCTGGGATGAGATCCTCCGCGCCGAACACAATCTGCAGTGTGAGCTACTGGATCAAATTATATTTTCGGAGGGTGAGATATTCTGCCGTAAACGGGGATTACGTGAAGCGGCGACCGGAAACTCCTTAGTTGGCGTCAAAGATATCAGCTTGACAGTCTGTGATCCTACAGTATAATTTTCGCGGTGACTAGCCTGTGATTCGGCACTGTTAATGTCCGTGTGTCCGCGACGTAAGCCTAGGAAGGAATTCGTAGTTTGATCGTTGAAGACTATCCTGTATGCCCTCTCTGCAATCGCCGACGGGTTAAATTCGTCGGGAGGCCGCAAATTTCTCCTGAGGCAGCCGCTTTTGTTAAAGAAGATTACCAAATCGCAAGATGTAACTTATGCACATTTTATTTCGTTTTTCCGGAGATAAGACTTAGCCAGGAAGAATGGGCGAAACTTTACGGGAAAGAATATTTTTCTGAGATTCCCCGGTGGTGGAAGAATAAAAGAAAAGAACATAGGCAAAAAAGATTAGGGTTTCTTCAGGAATATTCCCCGCGCAAAGTCAGCAAATTTCTTGATATCGGGTGCGGAGAAGGATACGTACTCGCCGATGCCGAGAAGAAAGGCTGGGAAGTATATGGAGTAGATATCTACGATAATAGGTTGGATATCGCAAAAAACAGAGATATTTCCTTCTTTAAGGGCAACATTGATCAAGCGTCTTTTGCGGACGATTTTTTCGACTGCATTTACCTTGATTCGGTTTTAGAACACTTGAAAGATCCCGTTGCTCTCTTAAGAGAGGCAAACAGAATTATACGTCCCGGCGGAGTTCTTTATCTGGGAGTTCCCAATGAGGACAGCCTTTTTAATGATGCCCGAAAGCTTATATTTACTGCATTAGGGAGGCCGGGAATATCCGTGCGAACAAAACCCTTCAAATCCCCTTATCATGTCGTCGGGTTTACCTTAAGATCAATTAAGAAGGCTTTGACCGAAAGTAATTTTGATATCGTTAGGTTAAGGAATTTTTCGGGCGAATATGAGTGGAGAAAATTCAAATTATTCACAAGACCCTTTTTCATTCATTTCTTTCTATTGCCCGTCTACCTGGTCGCGATTCCTTTGAGAAGGCGAATTTATATCGACGCTATAGTCCGTAAGAGAATCAATTGAATAATTGAAAATTCTCACACCTCCGCCGCCACGTCGGCTACATTATCCTCGGCTATCGGCCGGGAGTTGCGCTATCCTGCCATGAACACGTGCGCGAATACCTTGGCATCGCCTAAGATATTCGATATGGATGTGTGCTCGTTGGGCTGGTGGGCGGATTCGCTGACACGGCTCCAGACCGCCGCCGGGTAACCCTTGCGTCGGAACAGCGCCGCTACGGTGCCGCCGCCTATGCCGCAGACCTGGGGTTTGACATGGTAAACCTTATTTATGCCGCGCATCAAGGCCTGCACCACCGGCGCATCCTCTCTGGTGGGCGGTGCCGCCTCGGCTCTCTGGGAGTGGCTGATCTTAATTGTTACATTCTCGGCGACCTCGATCTCCGCCGCCCATTTCTTTATCAGCGACTCGACCTCGTCGAGCTTGTATTTCGGTAAGACGCGGCAATCAATGTAGAAAACATCATCGCCCGGAATGGTGTTGACGTTGGGGACGTTGGCCTCTTTTTTGGTCGGCTCGAATGTGGAATTGGATGGCTGGAACAATTTGTCTTTAGCATCGAAAATGTTATATAGCGCATGAATCTTGGCTGCGAGCTTCGAGGCCGCGGCAAAAGCATTGATCCCCTGGTCGGGACGGGAGGCATGGCATTGTTTTCCCGTCGTCTCCACCTTCAGCCAGCAGATCGATTTCTCGGCGATCTCGATCATCTTCCCGTCCTCGTCGCCGGCGTCGGGGACGATTATCAGATCCTCTTTCTTCAAGAAATCATGGTTTTCGACCAGATAATCGATCCCATAGGCCGAGCCAACCTCCTCATCGGCCACAAACATCAGGCCGACATTATATTTTGGTTTCAGGCCGAGATCGATCAACGCCTTCCCGGCCATAACCGAGGCCACCAGGCCATGCTGGTTGTCCTCGACTCCGCGTCCGATCAGCTTGTCGCCTTCGACCTTGAGCTCGTACGGCTCGCTCTGCCACTTGCTTAGTTCGCCCGGCGGTACGATATCAAGGTGGGCCATGACATAAACGGTTCGCGAACCGCCATCGCCAGGGAATCTGTAGACCAGATTGGGCCGAACCTTCGATGAGACTCGCTCATCGGGAGCATCGTAATGCTCCGGTTCGGGAAATCCCGCCTTTTTCAGATAGTCTTTTAGAGCTTGTGCCTTATTCGATTCCCCGTCGCCGTCGTTTTCCGGGGCCAGGGCAGGTATCGATGTCAGGAGACGCTGCAGCTCTATGACATCGCTCTTATAATCCTCTATTTTGTCCGCAACCTTTGCAAAATCAAAAGCCATTCTGTTCCTCCTTAAAAAGCTCACCGTATTTATGTATCATCTGGGGCGGCTCTACACCGAGCATCCGCAAGTAGGTGTATAGATTACCCCGATGATGAATTTCCTCATCGATAGCCGTGTAAACAACCACCTCTCCGGTCAACGATCCGAAAGGCGTCTCATATATTCTGAGGTATTGCCCCTCCGGGAGCAGGCGGAGCATGCCGATTGTTTTCTGGTGCTCCTTGTATAACTTATCCCGCAGGGTCTTGCGGCTCCGGTCTCTTTCACTCAAGAACGGGGCCAGATTCCACTCCCCGGTCACGATTCCGATCCGGGTATAAAGTTCCACGACAAGTATGTGATCGAACTGCTCGGCCACGTTGCGAACCGTCTCCACCGGCCGGAAATCAAAGCTATCCTCCGGAAAAAGGTCCAGAAGCCGCAGGGTCAACTTTCTAACGTTTTCCCAGTATTTCAAGATTGCCGATTTGGTCATGGCCTGCGGCATACTATTATGAATGTAATGGGAATATGCTCCGCAATATACCTATATTCTTCCATTATCTCCTTGGAGAACCCGATATGCGGCGTATCAAGGGTTGATTTCGGTTCGAGTATTTTCGACACGGTAAAGCCTGCGGCCGTCAACGCGTTGTGATAATGGGGGATTGATCGCACAAAATGCTGAAATCCGGGGGCGCGTTTGAGTTCGTCGAATTCCCAGTGCCATTTGAGCAGGATAGGCTCATACGGATAAATGTGATTGAATTCCACGCTGGCCTCTATCTCATCTATAATATACTGCAGAGGGTTCATATCTGAAAGGATGAATTTACCGCCCGGTTTGAGGATACGAAACACTTCTGCAAACGCGGATTCGATATCCTCTACATAGGCAATGGCGCAGGCGGAGATAGCCAGATCGAATCCGGAGTCTGGCAGAAATGACAGGTCGCTGATCTCGCCGGTGATAAAGTCTATGGCCACATTGTGATCGGAGGCCAGATTTTCGGCCAACCTGATCTGCTCATGCGAAAAATCTACCGCGGTAACTTTAGTGTCCATTCTGGACAGCGCGATCGCATTCTGACCGCCGCCACAACCGAGATCTATAACGCTTTCTCCTTCTATCTCGCCTAAAAGATGAAGCTTATCCTCGCCGGGGCAGAGGGGGCCGTAGTGGACAACATCGGTTGAGATCTCGTATCGTTTACGGTATGGTCCCGCTATCTTATCCCACGATTTCCTGACGTCGACCATGCAGGGAGTATATTCAAATCGATTTATAAAAGCAACAGCAGACAATCAAATAGGTCTGTGGAGTATTAGCAGCGGGTGGGTGCCCGGCTGGCCCGACCGAACAGGACGAATAAAATAAGGCCTTTCTCCAGAATATAATACACTGATGGCGCATGTATTATTTAAAACGAGTCGAAATCGGGTTTACGGTCTCCCCACAGGCATAACCGATAACGGCTGCTCATCGGTAGCCAGATTAAGAATACTTTTCACCTTTTCATCGTCGAAGGCCCCGATAAAAGTTGTGCCAAGATTCAGGGATGTGGCCTGAAGATAGATGT
>CBEWDL010000191.1:0-4985 GCA_965555375.1 uncultured bacterium | reverse complement strand
CTACACTAAGCTATATGCTGCCCCAGTCGCGATCGGTCACAATCTCCGTCTACAACCTCCTCGGCCAGCGGGTGGCAACGATCTTTGACGGCAACCGGCAGGCAGGCCGACATATCATCACCTGGGATGCGGCCCGTTTCCCCTCCGGCGTCTACTTCGCCCGCCTGGAGGCGGGGGAGTATTCGAGAAGTATTAAAATGGTGCTGTTGAAATAGGGATCGATTAGTCATTTCGTTCCTCGCAATGACATGGATTTATCGCAGGAGCTGAACATAGTTGTGCCCTTTAAGATGTTGCTCTTGAAATAGAAATTGCTTCACCCGGACTGACAGTGGGGATTCAAAAAAAATTGGTGAAAACATAAAATTTCTCTTGACATATAATATGCGGCATATTATCTAGGCTGTTGCATCATCGTGACGCACTATCATCGAGGGTAAAAGTGATGTGTGTGCTATTTGTATAAGTTATAGATAGTAGCGCGATATTGATAGGAGATCTTATGCGGAAGAATGACAAAAACTCTTTTCTTCTTTGCGTAATCGCTCTTCTATTGTTAAGTTACTTCTCGGACTATGCAGCAGGAGATCCAATCGAATTTCCCCTTGACAATGGCGGACGCGCCATCATCTTTGCCAGCCAGAACAGCATATATATCCTGGGCGTAGAATTAGGGGAAGATGTACCGGGCTGGCAGGACATCATAACCTGGAAAGGTCCGGGTTGCGCGATCATCGACCAGGAGGACTATTGGTGGTGTGGAAACCCCTGGAGAGATGGACATATCAGCACGGCATTTGCCTATAAGCTAAACGTCATGTTTCCCAAAGGGTGCGAAGGGAGAATTTGTTTTAGTATTACCGGTCATGCCGAATATGGTGAAATATGCATTGAAGACGAAACCGGGAGGGTGAATATCGAAATAGACATTTTGGATATCTCGACAATCCGGTCAAATATAGACTGAACTATCTGGCGTCTTTTGTGGACATGGAAGAGACGGTGGTTTTCTCCGCGCAACTAAGATCGCCAAATGAAGAAATGGAATTTCCTTATAGCTTAGAAGGAGTGGTAATAGCAGGCCGGCAGGTTTTCCCCAGTATTTACCTTCTTCGAACCTACTATGAACCGGGATGCGCCGAATATAAAAGCGGTTTTTTCAGCACAAGATCATTTTTCTCAACCCAGACCAGCGGTAATTTGCTTTTCAGGTTGTCTTATGGGCCAGGCGCAATTGAGGCGATCTACGCGAGCGAGGTTGAATTCACTATAGACAACGATCTCAATTTTACCGATAACGTTGAGATCGAGGGATACTCCATGTCAAATACGGTTTGCTATCCCGGCGGTTCGTTCCTCAGTTTTGGGGCTTCTGTAGAAATCGATATAGGCGGCTGGCCATATCCATGTCAGCAATTTTATGCCGCTATAAAAGGTTTTGATGGAGGCGATCATCTAATTACTACAGGAAATGTGGTAACCCCGAACGAATTTACGACCATTCCCGCGCAGAGTTCATATGAGATCGAGCAATATTTCAATTATGAGGAAATAAGCTTGAATTGGAAGGCAAGTGTTGATAACGGCCCGGATCGCAACGCCAAGCCCCTTTCTACTCCCATACGGATTTACCACGGATTCCAAGCGAACGATATCATCGTCCCCAACCCGCCATCCGGCGATACCATGTATTGCGGAGACCTGCTTGTCTTGAGGGCCGATCCGATGCCGAATTTGGCCTTCCAGGGGCGAATCGAGTATTGCTGGCAGATAATTCAGGCCAACCCCCCGCCCCCGGTAAACGGCGTCTTCCCCAACGGGAATTGCGTCCATACAAGGGAAAACACGTTCCGCGCCGATTATCCCGGCGATATTCAAATACGCTACCGTATAAAGGACGGGCCCACCGAGTACTATTCGGAATACTCGAATACGATTACGCTTCATCTGGCGCCAAAGATAGAAATTACCAGGCCTAACTCTTTGGATTATAAGTTCACCTTTGACGCTCAAACGCCGGATGGTGTATTGAAAATCCCCGCAAAGGCGATCGTTGAACCGACACAGATGATTCCTGATCTTATCTGGGATATCACGCCGATTGTAGGTTCAAATCTTGTCATCAATCCCGGGCCGACGATGGATACAGTTGTTTTTGTCTTTACCGGCTTGCCGGCATCAAACAGCGAATTCGGGCAAAAGTGGGTTTATGCCTCATTCCCTGCCTGGGATGCGAAGGACTCTGTTATAGCGCTGGCATTTTTCTCAAAAGACATTGATAACCACCCCGGCCGTGTGACCGCTAATTGGTTTTTTTATTGGCAGGAAGGAGATGTTGTACCAAATATGGCGGGGGTGGGCTACGATCCTATGCTTATTGGATATGGTCAAACATCCAACGGAGTAATAACGATTGGCCCAGCGGCCGCCACAATACACTATCCGGGTGGCTATATAATAAACGGTATCCATTTCGGCGGCAACCACGTTAACGGTGTTGACTGTACTGCTGAAGTAGTTGCTCATGAAAGGTACCACGCCTGGGTTTTCTCAAACTGGCGAGGCGGGCAATGGTTCATCGATTACGGGCCTCGGACCACAGGCCCAGGTGGCAATGACCGGGACGGTGACTGGCTCGCGAACGAATATGAAACGAGCGTCTCTAATACCGATCCCGATAATCCAGATACACATGATGTTGCCAGGATCAGACATTATCCACCATATTACTCATATGGAGATCAAGAATATATGGCAATGGTTGCGGGTAATGGGGTAACGGGGGACCACCTAAGAGATTGGTCCGCTGGCCTGTATTCTAAACAATGGCCGTGAGCCAGATGAAAAGGAGTCGAAAATGATGAGAATACTCTGCTCTGTTTTGTTTCTAATAGCCATTATTGGATTGAATCCGGTAATCGCCGACTACGATGACAATCAAAGAATAGAAATCCCGGATTCGGTGCTTGTTTTGACGTCTCCATCGGACCTTGAGAATTTTATTAAAAGCCAAAGCCCGATAGATAGAATAGTAGCCTGCAAGAGACTTGGCCAGATTAAAGGAGAATCAGCTTATCATCTGTTGGTGGAAGCATTCAACAATGAGCCGGGGAGCGCCGCGATCGAAGGGCCGCGAGGGGTGAAATATTATGCCCTCGTGAACATAGCCAGAACCGAAGTTCCCGAGGCTGAGGAATTCTTAAAAAGGATATCGAGTCAAATGGCCGGACAGATCGAGACCATCCCTCAAGGATTCGTTTCCAACGATCTAATTGTAGCTTTAGAAGGAGCATTTGACGGGCTGCTACTATTGGGTACGGATTCGGCCGTAGATTACCTGGAGGAGGTTTTTAATAATGAAAGATATTACTGGCTGATCAGGCAGTTGGCTTATGTCAATATTTTAAGATACGATTTGAGGAAAGGTGATTATGGTACGGCATCGGATACTACTGATTTCCTATTGGATATATTCACTCAAGCGGGAAGCAAAATAGCCATGTATGACTCATCCGGCAACTTCAACGTCAACTACATATTGAACGGCAGTTCCGGATATCTGTTATTTGAATATAGGGCGACCGCTTTGCCATATTTAAGCGATTATATTCTTCATCTGGCCCCTAATGACCCCATGCTTCCGAGGCTTAGAAAACTGGAGACCGATATGATAAATAATCCACCAAGGGATCTGGAATAGGAGAAAAGCATGAATAGACTAATATTATCTCTAGTCGCAACGAGCATTATCGCCTTTAGTTCTGCGTCGCAGGCCCTGCCCACCGGCGCTCTTCCCCAGCCGGAATTCGAAAAAAAGAATTTTCTTTTAACGTCCGATATCGAGGAGATGAACGTCGATTTTGCTGTGGCGTCAGGTCGCCTGACCTGACGCTATCTGATATTGGAAATACGGTCGGGTCGGGCGACCCGACCGCACTGAAAAATTCGATGATTTAGGATACGACAGGGAATGTTCGGAATGGACTAAAGCCCACGCTGATACTGCAGACTGGGCAAACCCCGGTCATCAATATTAAATAGGGAGGTTTTCATGAGAGAGATAATCAGAGCTCTGGGGGAACAATGCGGTGTTGCTGAGATGAGATCGGCGCGCGAGGTTCTTTGTTTTTCTATAATTTCCATTTGCTTAATGTTATTTTGGAATATAGATACTGCTATTTCCCAGAGCGAGCCGCAAAGGCGTTCTGTCACTCGGGCTGAAGTTGATAGCCTGATAAGTTCGTCTGATTTCTTTGAACGTTACCAAGGGGCCAAATTCCTTTTTGTGGCCACTGATTTTGACACCACCCTGGCCTACGAGACAATAATTGAAGGCATACAAATCGAAAACGAGGAACTAAAGAAAACTGGTTTTCATTTCAAATATTTCCAGATGAATCCGGACCAGATATTTCCCATATACGTCGAAGGCCTGGCGGCCCTCAGCAAAAATTCCCCGGACCGCTTAAGGCAATATTTGTCGTCGTCAACGGGCGAGATGAAGGAATGGTTAACCGTGGCGTCGGGTTTCCTGGCAGACGAACCAGTTCACGAGGATATCCGAGAGATCATTTCGACAACTTCAAATATCATTCTAAAAGCCAACGCACTCAGAGCTATAGCGGAATATGGCGACACCTCTGACGTACCCCTTTTGACAATAGCTCTGTATGATACCTTGAGCATAGTAGAGATAGATGAACCATTGATCGGCGTCTCTGATATTATCCCATCCTATAATCCCGTATGGCAGTCGGCGTTCTATGCCTTGAACAAGTTGGGCTATAGCACTACTTGGGACGAGAATCTCAACCCGATAGTAACTAAAAAGGAATGAGGGTTATCATGAAAGTAAGCAAGATATTCTCGATTGCCTGTGGATGCCTTCTGGCCCTTGGCGTGATCCACGCCAACGTCGATGCCCTGCCGCCCGGCGCTCTTCCCCAGCCGGAATTCGAAAAAAAGAATTTTCTTTTAACGTCCGA
>CBEWDL010000190.1:0-5011 GCA_965555375.1 uncultured bacterium | reverse complement strand
AGAATAGAATATGGCAAAATCGGTTCTGGGATCATATTATTAGAAACGAACGTGATATGAACCAACATCTCGATTATATTCATTATAATCCGGTGAAGCACGCGTTGATTGATGGTCCTTTCAAATATGAATACTCATCTTTGTATGGCTTCTTTGAAGAAGGATATTATCAAAGGGATTGGGGCGTTATTGAAAAACCGAAATTTGAAGGCGGATTTGGGGAGTAATTCAATAAATGTCGGGTTTTGTCCACCTAATGACGGCATAAAACCCGACCTACCAAGAAGCCCATAATACCGGCAAGTTGAGCCTTCTCCAGTGCCATTATTTATCCTTGACCTTGCTTAAAAGCACTGCTAATTTTCAGGCCATGGAAAACCTCATCTCCTACCTCTCATTTATTGCCCTTATGCTCGTTGTTGTTCTTTTGATCTGGTCTTTAATCCTGACCCGCAGGGAACGGGCAAAAAAGGTTACCGCTAAAAGCCGTCTGGCCCGGCTCCGCGGTAAAATCGACGCTCTGCCGGACAACACGGACGAAGATAGACTAAAAAAAGAATCGCTTTACAGGGAACTTACACTGGAATATATGGATAATATACTGGGTGGGGTGGAACAGCTCAGGGCCAGGCCATCGGAGAAGAAAGAATCAGGCAAGAAAAAAACAAAAAAGAAAAAATAGCCTTGTTTCAGTTGCCATATTTCCATTTTGCATTATATTACCTGTTGCGACTTCTAACTATGAAGGGAGAATTATGCGCAAAGCGATATTTTTGACTGCTGCAGCTCTTTTTCTCGTAGGATGCGGCGACGACAAAACCACCGACGGCGGGCAGGAAATAGAAATCACTGTTACCGTAAGTCCGACCAGGGCAGTACTCGACCTGAATACCACCCAGCAATTTACGGTTTTCGTCTTCGGCACTAACAACGAAAACGTATCATGGCTGGTCGAAGACATACCCGGCGGCGACGGAATCTTCGGCACGATCGACGAGACGGGATTATATGAGGCGCCGGGAGCCGAACCCGATATCGATTCGGTGGAAATCTCTGCCATTTCAGAGGAGGACCCCTCGGAATCCGGAACGGCCTGGGTGATTCTGGTCGACCCGACAAAAGTGTATGTCAGCATATCAGGTTCGGATACCGAGGGAACGGGCTCCAGAAACAACCCTTATCGCACTATATCTTTCGCCATAACCCAGGCTGACATTGATCAGATTGTAGTAGTAGGCGCCGGCGAGTATAATCTGGAGGGGGGCGAGGCATTTCCTATCGAGCTCGGGTTTGGAGCCAAGATCAGGGGAGCCGGAGCTGATTCTACTTATGTGATCGGACCAGGCGGAAGCCACGATGAATCCGGGGCCGTTTTCTCTGTCAACGGCGATGCTATTACAATAGAAAGACTGAATATCTCCACTGCCGACCTCAACGGCGTGGGCGTCTGGCTATTGCCCGGAATGCAGACAAAATTAAAAAATAACCATATCGTTTCCAGCTATTTCGGCATCTACGCCAAAGGCTCTTTTTCGCCGCGACCTTTTATAGAATCCAACATAATCACCGGCGCATCTATCGGTATTGCCACCGCCGATTCCGCGGAGCCGATGATCAGGGACAATCAGATTACAGATTGCGGGATCTATGGGTTACATATCCTCGATTCCAGCAGGCCTGATCTGGGAACGAATGATTCGACTGATGCCGGCGGAAATACAATTCGGGATTGCGATCAATACTTGATTTACAACGGTTCTCCCGACACAATCTGGGCTGTCGGAAATACGTGGCAATTCGAACCGCCAGGCGCAAACGATAATCTCATCTATGATGACGAGGAGTCCGGCGGGACATCCGGGCCGGTTATTCTGGAAAATCAATAGCCTATCTGGAAAATCCATCACGGCGTCGGTTAGTTTCAGCCGACGCCTTTTTTTATTGAAGATGTTTTTCTCAGAAGTCTACTCTGTCTTCTCTTTAACGATAACAGGATATTAGCGTATGAAATCTCGGAGGCGAATTCTCGCTCAAACTCTAAAAGCCTTAAAGCGGCATTGGTCAAATCCAGTGCGGCCTTTGGGTTTTTCTGTCGATGTTCGAGATGTTTAGCCAGTTCAATGTATGGGTAACATCCATACTTGCCTGACCTTATCATATCGTGCCAGATCGCCTGAGCCGTTTCCCAATCTTTTACCTTTTTAGTAAGCAGCGATTTGTACAGGATCGTTTCATCCGCTATTCCCTCAGGGGCGAATTGAGGTTTAATCGAATCCAGCAAGGTTCGGGATCGCTCGTATTCTTTCGACCGGTACAGAATCTGCCCCAACGACAGCAAGAGTCTGTCATCCTCGCAAACGCCGGATAACGCCAGGTCTATCCGACGGGCGGTCTCCTGCGCCAGAAGGTAAAGACTGACTATATCATCGCGGTTGTGATTCAAGATCGGTATCAAGAGATTATCATCCCGGTTCTGCAAATAATCGAAATAGATTCCCGGGATTAGATGGGATGGGACATCATCGACCCTTTCGAACCCAACAATCATGGCCTCTAACAATGACAGGTTGAACGATTCGAAATGTTTCTTATAGATTCGGCGGCATGGATGAACCAGATCTATATGGGGGTATCCCGCAAAAGGGATTGCTAAACGATTGATCCGATACCTGGTGCGAAGAAGCGGTATATCGAACGATTTTCCGTTATAGGTTAATAGACCCGTGTTGTTTCCTAAGTCATCAGATAATGCCAGAAGCTGTGCGGGTTCCTCGCAAAAATCGCGCAGTATATATTGCCGCACCACAAATTTATTATCAGACCAGAATCCAATACCCGCGATAAACGGATATGTGCCCGTTCCTCCCGCCAGGCTGGTGGTCTCGGTATCGATCACCGCTATCTGGCTGAAATCGACATCGTATTCTGCGCCGGATGAATTAAAAAATTCCACGGCAGACCGAGGGATACTGCATGACAGTTCGATCTGGCCATGCATATAACCTTCGTCATAAACAGTCTCCACGCCCCAGACCGGCCCCAAATCGGTTTCCCGTATATAGCCGACGGAAGGTTGCTTGAAGAGATCCTGTTCGGGCGCAGCCGAATTCGTTTTATGATGCTTTAGCGTTTCATATAGACGTTTTTCGAGATCCATAACTCTAATCCAGTTCAATTGCTGATAGTTTGCTCAGGACAAATGGATGAGTCTCTTCAGCCTTTCTTTTCCGAAGAATCTTTTTCGTTTTTTTCGTATCTATTTTCGCAAGCGCTTCTGCGGCAAAAGCACGTGCCATGGGATCCTCCGAGACAAGAATTTTAGATAACGGTTTGATAAGCTTTTTATCCCTCAGATTGCCGGCCGCTTCGATCAGCAGATAGAATGCTACAGTATCATCAACGCTCGATAAAGATTCTTTCAGCGGAACCACTGATGGTTTTCCAATGTTCGAGAGGGCTTCTACTGCCTTGTAGCGAACGCCGTAATACGGATCGGATAGGGCCTCTAACAAGACGCCTATTGTCGATGAATCCGCCAGAAAAGACAGCGACACGGCTGCCGCCGTGCGAACCAGATAATCCTCGTCTTGCAAAGCCGCTGTCGATGGTGCCACGCCTCGGGAATCGCCGATCTTCCCCAGCGCCCCGATCACGCCGGCTCTGATACGGTAATCGGGATCATCGGTATATCGCAACAGGCCATCTACTGCCGTCGTATCCTTCATATCGCCCAGCGCTCGCGCCGCCAGCCGCCTCTTATAAGGATCTTCCGCTCCCAGGGCTTCAATGATCAGGGGCACGGCAGGACGGCCGATCAGTTTGAAGATATCAACCAGCGTATGCATCTCGCGGGCATCCTGTGTTGTCATCTTCTCGACCAGGCGGGGCACCGCGTTCTCGCCCATCTCACCTAAGGCTTCTTTCGATGGCTGCACCAGGTCACGGTATTTCAACTCACCTGATGAGGCTCTCGTAAAAAGAGAGTCGACTACGTGGTTGATGGAGCCGGACTCGGTTTGAGCCAACGTCTTCATTGCAAGAATCAACACAAATGTTATAATCGCCCGTTTCATTTATCTATTCCCACACCCCATTTGGAATAAGTCCACCAGGTCGAATCGGCCCCCCTGCCACCCGAATATCCATCTTCCCCGCCTAAATCCAGAAAGATGCCGATTGAGCCGTAATCCCGACGGGGGTTGCCGTATCCCTGCGTGTTTTTGTCGGATCGGACGATATAGATATCTTTACCTCGAACATCCGCCAGAATGCCGAGGCCATTGGCCGAGCCAGCCCCCTGACAGAGATCATACGCATTGTAGTTATCATCACCGTCGAGATCGATAAGCATCCCCGCAGCCCGATCATGGCCGCATCCCTGGGAAACACCCTTGGCGGAGTAAACGTCGTCGCCGGATATATCACAGAGGATGCCCAAAGACATATGAGTGCCGTTCCCCTGGGCGTATTGAAACGATATATATTGATCGTTACCGCCGCCGTCGGCCAGAATCCCCAGACCGTACCAGTAGGATGCACCCTGCCCAAAAATATCGGAGACGTAAACATCGTTACCGGCCTTATCGATTAACATGCCGACTCCACCGGACATTTTCGGCCTGATACCGTAGGCAAATCCTTGCGAAAGGGATAAGTAGTGATCATCGTATCGCAAAATATCTTTATATTTGCCACCGGCGAAGTAATTATCGTTTCCTGAATCATCTATCAATACACCGATACCATCGACGAAACCGAAACCCTGGGCGAACAGGGCCGCCCGGTAAGAGTCATTGCCTTCATCGTCCCGCAAAATGCCGACACCGAAGCACCCGGCCCCCTGCGTGAACGTATCACCGAAATATCTGTCGTTACCTTTCATATCCCAGAGGATACCGACGCCGAAGAGCCCCGCTCCAAGCGTCCAGGAACCGCCGTTGTAGCAATCGTCACCCTCGTAGTCAATTATCATATTGGAGCCGAAGAAATACGGGCTGATCCGATTTTTCGG
>CBEWDL010000189.1:0-5048 GCA_965555375.1 uncultured bacterium | reverse complement strand
TCTATTTCAATGATTATTTCCTTTTCATAAGTAGACATGAAACCCATATGGATATAGCTTGATCTTTTTCCCTTTCCGATTAAAAGATCTCCCGTGTACCAGAATGCTGCTACCCTATTGTCATTAACATATTCGCCGAAAATCTCGTTTAAGTCAGCACTCTTTTCGTTATTAATGTCTTTAATTCCCAATAGAAACAAAGTGTCATTTTCGATTTCCCAGCTGGCGACATATCCGCGCCAATTCCCGGTGCTTGTGGTAATTATTCCCGATTCTGAAAAATAAGAAGGGAAATCAGGGAGATTGATATTGAAAGAATCATCCTCGATGTATAAATATTGAAGGGGCGCGCACAATAATGGATATTTTTTCCCATTATATTTGATTCTATCAGGAGTTTGCGCTGTTCCAAAAGCTATATCATAGCTGCTTAATAATATTACGGATAATACTATAAGCGATATCTTTCTCATGGGAATCTCCTATCAATCAACTATACTTCCAACAAATATGCAATAAGTAATTAAAAGGATGCGCGTCAAGGGAAAATTAAAAGAGTCAGCAGCTCGGGAGCCTCATATCCTACGGCCATACTGCCCGTAGCCCCGAGCTCCCGACAAATAAATGGCTGCCGGATCGAGTCCGGCATGACAGGGGATGGCAATGTCGTGGATGTCGCATCAAGTGCGGAATGACAGGCAAGAGTCGCGAATGAGGGCTTGCCCTGACCGCCACGGGATTATTCTCCCGCCATCGCTAAGTCTCGGTTGACATCCCCGGTCCCGATATGTATTATAATATATCAACCAGGGAGGAGCGATGAAAAACCGAGAAGAAGGCCATGACTCCAGGCATGGTCACCATGCGATGTATCAGAAGATGATGCAGATTTCCGGAGCCAAGAGCGGATATCATCGCGACCAGATCTTCCATGAGGACAGACGTTCCGATTACCTTTGGTGCCTTCATTGCGGACGTACCTACTTGCGCGGCGAATACCGGGATGTCGATGGATTCCAGATGTGCCCGTACGAGCGCTGCGACGGCAGCACCGTTCTCGATGGCATCGATTGGGAGCGCTTCCGCGAAGACTATCCCAAATATCCTGAAATCCCTGAGCGGGGCAAGGTGTATGGGATGTAATACGCCCTCCGCTGTCAAATGGGCGTTTTTTCAAATCCATACGGATCCGTAGAACGCCCCTACGGAAAAGGGATGATTTATGAATTTGATTAATCATACCCCTACGCACGAATAATCTGGATGCCGGATCAAGTCCGGCATGACAACGGGAGGTGCCGCAACCCGCGTCGTCAGTCCGCCTTCGGCGGATTCCTGTAAGGAAAGGATTCCTTACAGCGCAAAAACGGACCTGTAAGGGCGGGCATCCAGAATAAAGGAAGCAGGTTGGGAGCCTCATACGAGCCGTAGGCCCGCGCTCCCGGCAAAATAATCTGATATCGATATTCATGAATTACTCCTGCCCCGTGTTTTTCCACCCCCCTGTTTTCGGAACCTCGATTGCCATATCCGGGTTTTGAGCACTAATAGCTGAATAAATTATCTTAACAGGGAGGAATACAAAATGGCAATTCGTACAGGAAAGGCGGTATGGGAAGGGGATCTTCCCAGGGGAAAAGGGACGGTGAAATTCGGGTCGTTCGAAAGCGCATACTCGTTCTCGTCACGTTTCGAGAACGGCACGGGCACCAATCCCGAGGAGATGATCGCGGCCGCGCACGCGGGATGCTACTCCATGGCGCTGTCACATGGGCTGGCAACCGCCGGTTTCACCCCCAGAAAGGTCGAGACCACGTCAAAGGTGCATCTGGACAAGGTCGGGGATGGTTTCAAGATAGCATCGATCGACCTTGAGACTATCGCGGATGTGCCGGGAATCGACAACGCGAAATTCATGGAGATCGCCGAGGCCACAAAAACCGGTTGCCCGGTATCTCAGGCCTTATCGTCGGTCGAGATGAAATTGAATGCGAAGCTGGTGTAGAATTTAGGGAAAGCAGGTCGGCAGCCCCGCGCTCCCGACAGAATAATCTGGATGGAATCGATCAGGTTTTTCAACAGGCCCTAATTCCGGGGGATATCGGCAAAAGAAAACGCCGATGCTGTAACGCTCCGGCGTCTCTTTATCAGGATTTATTCGTCAAGTTGTTTTAGAATTTTCCGAATTTTAGAATCAGGTTGATGGCCGTTCCCCCGATATCTTCATCATCAAGATCGAAGTACTCTATCCCGCTGGTGATCCTGTAGCTGGCGCCGAATCCGAATCGGATCTTGCGGGAGATATTCAGTTCGAAATTTACTCCCGGTTCCACGATAAAAAAGGCGTCGCTGTCAAAACTTCCCTGTAAGGTTTCATCAGCCGGAGATAAACCGCCCCCGCCGATCAGGACATCGGCGGTAACGTGGACCAATCTGTTAGATCTGCTGATGTACCCCAGCAGGAGACCTCCGTAGCCGATCTCAAATTCATCATTTAGATACGGAAAAACCGATCCGGGATTGGTTTCGCCCTTGGTGGCCATACCGTATCCGGCGCCGCCTAAAACAAACTGGTGGTTTATGATCCAGCCCCCTCGACCGCCGACCAGCACTTCCCATTCACCGTTTATACTGCCGAATTTTACTTCAGGGCCTCCATATGCGCCGGACTCTATATCACCGCTGATTAACGTCTCCTCATCGCCGTATGCGGACAGCGATAGCAGGAGAACCATTATCGGAACTATCGCCTTTTTCATCACGACTCCTTCAAACTCTTCGCTCCAAACCAAATGTACCTTAAACCCGTTTATTATATACAGAGTTGGTATGGAACTTGTTTCAGTTTTATTAGTTGCGCGATCTGGAAAGCCGGAGCGCCCTCGGGTTATCCGTAAACAACTCCCAGACCGATTTTTCAGTGTTGGCCCGGATGGATATATAGCAGTGGAAGTAGGTCGGGAGGCTCATATCCTACGGCCATACGGCCCGTAGGGATCTGTAGGACGAGCCGTAGGCCCGCGTTCCCGACAGAATAATCTGTAGGGGTCGGACATCGTCCGACCGGAAATGATAAAGACCAAGGGGCTGGACGGAATCGATCAGAAAAGTTACTAATTTAAGCACTTGACACAGGAACCTCTGGCTGGCATAATTTCGCCAGGGAGTAAGGCAATGAGGATTGTGATTTTCATAATAGCCCTCCTGATGGGCGGCTGGATGGTAATCGACGGTCTTCATGTGTTGATTTTCGATAAGTTTATCTGCCCCGGATGGCCCGGGCCCTGGGCTGGCATTATTTCCGCTGTCGGTCTCGATCCCATGAGGTTCGGGCTGGTGTTCGTGGCATTCGGCATCGACTGGATCGCCGGCGGGATCGGCGTTATCAGAGACCGCAGATGGGGATATTATTTGACGTTAATCATAGCCGTGCTTTCGCTCTGGTATCTTACCATCGGCACCTTGCTGGCCATCCTGGCCATCGTGTTGGTCGTTGTTTGCCTGTCCCGAAAGCAGCCTGCCGGATGAATTATGCAAAAAAAGCTTAAAGTATGTAGGCCTATATATGACCGTATCTCAGCCATAAGTTTATCCGATTATTGACCGATTAATAATGATACCTTATAATTTTCGGTTCGAACGTAATATTTGATGGTTTGATGGAGAAGATATGCCGGAATTCAGACAAAATATGGCCACCAAGGAATGGGTGATCGTATCAGCCAACCGGGGGAAGAGACCGTCGGATTTTGCAAAGGAATCCGAAAAAAAGGAACCGCCGCCACAGTTCAAGAAGGATTGCCCTTTTTGCCTCGGCAACGAGGATCGCACGCCAGAAGCAGTTTACCGCAGTCCCGAGGAGGGCAGATGGCAGATCAGAGTGGTCCCGAATAAATTCGCCGCCCTGCAGCCCGATCTTGCCACCACTCGAAGTAACGTGGGTTCGTTTCTGGCCGCCAAAGGCTTTGGCATAGCGGAGGTGGTGATTGAATCACCTGAACATCACAAGACCATCGCCCTGATGCAGATGAGCGAGGTCTCGGCGGTGCTGACCGCTTACCGTCAACGTTATAAGGCCATTGCCGGGAATGCAGATATCAACCTGATAACCATTTTTCGCAATCATGGCCCCCGGGCGGGGACGTCCCTGGAGCATCCTCATTCCCAGATCATCGCCACCCCCATCGTCCCGCCGCACGTCAGATATCCCATCGAGCAATCGATCCAGCATTATGACCAGCTCGGAAGTTGCGTTTATTGCGATATGATCGAGGAGGAACGAAGACAAAAAGAGCGGCTCATTATCGATACCGATAATTTTCTGGCCTTCTGTCCATTTGCCGCCCGAACCCCTTTCGAGACGCGGATCTTTCCTAAACGGCACATGCCATGTTTGTCATCGATCGATAATGAGGAGATTGAGGAGCTGGCCTGGGTCTTGAGGAACCTGCTGTTGAAGATCTACAATTGTCTCGGCAATCCGGACTACAACTACGTTATCAGATCAGCGCCGATCGGGGACGAGGACACCCGCTACCTGCACTGGTATATGGTCATAATTCCAAAGATAACCACGCCGGCCGGATTCGAGATCGGTTCCGGGATATATATTAACAGCGTCGCGCCCGAGGACTCGGCCAGGTATCTGAGGGAGACCGGCACAGATTCTTAAGGATTTGAGCGAAAGATTTCAAGATTTATTGACGGGGCCTCCATTACCGGCGACATACATAGGCTGCATAAAGGCGAAAAAGGACGATTCATGATCGACGAAAACAACCTTGAACATAAGCCCGTCAAGCATATCATCAACGAGATGCAGCTGATCCTGGCCGAAAAGAGAACATCCCTTTCGGTTCTTCGAACCGGAATCACGGTGCTTCTCATTCCGCTTTCGGTTCTGACTGTACTGGTGGCCACCAGCAGATATTACGATATCGAAACCGCCTTGCAGCTGGCCATTCCGCTTGGAATAATATGCCTGGGTCTGTTTGTCCTGGGATTATATCTTATTACCCGTTCCGTGATGCGGATTAGAAAGATCGATC
>CBEWDL010000188.1:0-5127 GCA_965555375.1 uncultured bacterium | reverse complement strand
TCATAGAACGATTCGTCCGCCTGATTTTCTGCTTCTGATAGCTCGAGGGTTTATAATCGGCGACCGCCGCAGCCATATAGAGATAATCCGCCTCGTGGCAATGTTTACGCAAAGCGGTCTGCATTTCAGAAGCGGTGTGAACCGAAACATGCTTGACACCGGGCAAGATTGATAGGTTCGTCGGGCCGGAAATCAGGATGACATCCCCGCCGAAACCCGCCGCCGCATCGGCCAGAGCATATCCCATTTTCCCCGATGAAAAATTCGATATATATCTGACAGGATCGAGAGGTTCACGGGTCGGCCCGGCGGTAACCACGATCTTCTTACCTGAAAGTTCATTCCTCCTCAGCAGAATCTGCCTGGCTCCGGCGAAGATGACCTCCGGCTCGACCATGCGCCCGGCGGCGGTTATCAGCGATGCCAGTTGCCCTACATCCGGTCCGATGAAGTGGACTCCGAGGGATCTCAGATACGATATATTTTTTTGAACCGCCCTGTTGTAGTACATCTTGACATTCATGGCCGGTGCAATCAATACCGGCCCATCATAGGCCATAGCCTGCGTTGATAATATCTCATCGGCAATGCCGTTAGCCAGTTTGCCTATTATATTGGCGGTCGCCGGAGCTATGACTAAGATGTCTCCCCAGTCGGCCCAGCTTACATGTTCAAGAGCATCCCTTTTTTCATGGAACATATCCACTGATACGGATTCAGCGCCCAGGGATTGAAATGACAGGGGTGTGATAAATTCCGAGGCCGCCTTCGTCATGATCACGCGAACAGTCGCATCGGCCTTTACGAACAATCTTAACAGCTCGCAGGCTTTGAAAGCGCCGACACCGCCGCTGACGCCCAGGAGAATCTTTTTATCTTTCATCAAGGTCATGATTCAATCTGGATTTTACCGTCGCAGAAACCCTCCTGCTATATTAAATAAAAAATAATCACCAGAACACAAGAGATATTTTTCCACAATCTACTGTGGAAAACTATTAATGCTTAAAATGCCGTACGCCGGTTAAAACCATGGCCACATCCAGCCTGTCGGCAGCCTCTATCACATCCGGGTCTTTTTTCGATCCGCCGGGCTGAATTATTGCCTTAACTCCGGCTTCGGCCAGTACCTCGAGGCCATCCGGCATGGGGAAAAAGGCATCTGAAGCGGCTACCGCATCTTTAGCCCGATCTCCCGCTTTGCGAACGGCGATCATGGATGAATCTACCCGCGATGTCTGCCCCGCACCCACGCCAACTGTGGCTCTATCCTTGCAGATTACGACGGCATTCGATTTGATATGCTTGACTATCTTGAAAGCGAAAAGCAGCTCGGTAATTTCTTCATCGGTCGGCTGGTTCCGGGTTACGATACGCAGATCATCACCACTCAACTCCCGCCGATCGGGAGATTGTGCGAGAATGCCGCCGGTGATCGGCCTGAACTCAAATTCATTCTCAGGAGGTCTTTTCAATTCACCAATATCGAGAAGCCGCCGGTTTTTTTTCTTCTGTAAAATCTCTAAGGACTTTTTTTCAAAACCAGGAGCGAGAATACATTCTATGAAGGGGGTTTCGTGCAGAAGCTCTGCCGTATCGATATCCACCTTGCGGTTAAGAGCGATCACCGAGCCGAAAGCCGATAGTGGATCGGATGCAAGGGCTTTTTTGTATGCGTCGGCAAGGCTATCACTGACAGCAGCTCCACACGGATTCGTATGTTTGATCACCGCCGCAAACGGCTCCTCGAAATCCAGAGCCATCTGCAGAGCCGCCTCCAGATCCCAGATATTATTGAATGAGAGCTCCTTTCCTGAAAGCAACTCCCCCGCTGCGACCGATGAGTATGGGAAACCCTGAACAGCATACAGCGCCGCTTTCTGATGGGGATTTTCTCCATAACGCAAAGATGATTTCAGATCATAAGCGAAGTTAAGTGATTCAGGAAGATATGGATCATCCTCTCCGAAATACGCTGTTATGGCGGTATCGTAGGTAGCCGTTCGGCAAAAGGCGATTCTGGCCATTTTCTTGCGGAATTCGAGGCTTGTCAGTCCGCTGCCGGTTGTGAGTTCTTCGATGAGAAGATCATAATCGGATGGCGAGGTTATGACACAGACAGACTGATAATTCTTCGCCGCCGACCTGATCATTGCCGGGCCGCCTATATCGATGTTCTCAAGCGCCTCCTCTTCGGATACGTCACCTCCGGCGATTACTTTCTCAAATGGATATAGATTCACCGCAACCAGATCGAATGGAAAGATGCCATGCTCGCTAAGCTGCGAGATATGCCCTCCCTTATCCCGGAGAGCCAGAATTCCCCCGTGGATTTTGGGATGCAGCGTCTTGACACGGCCATCGAGTATTTCCGGGAACCCGGTGATATCCGAAACCGATTTGACCTCGATGCCCTCATTGCGGAGCGCCTTCATGGTGCCGCCGGTGGATACCAGCTCGACCTCAAATTCCCTCAGCTTGCGTGCAAGCTTTATAATGTCCGTCTTATCGAAAACAGTCAACAGCGCTCGTTTAATTCTCATCCCGGTTCTCCTCAATCTATATCACGGCCGACTATTATCCTGTGCGCCTGCCTGTATTTCTCCAATGTCTTTTCAACAATATGATCGGGCATCGCCGGCGGAATCGAATTTTTATCCCAGCCGGTGCCATCGAGCCAATCGCGGATAAACTGCTTATCGAACGATGGCGGATTAGTACCTGGTTTATAAGAATCGATCGGCCAGAACCGCGACGAATCAGGAGAGAGGATCTCATCTATCAGAGTTAGTTCCCCATCGATGAAGCCAAACTCGAATTTGGTATCGGCAATTATTATTCCGCGCGGCAACGCATATTCAAAGGCCTTTGTGTATATCGCCAGGGTCGCTTCCCGGAGTTTCGAGGCCAGCTCTTTTCCGACTCTATTGACGACGTCCGAGTAAGAAATATTCAGGTCGTGCCCGTCTTCCTCTTTGGTGGCGGGCGTAAAGATGGCAGATAGAAGTTTGTCGGCCAGCTTTAAATCCGCGGGCAATTCGCTGCCGTAGAGATCGACCTTTCCCGTCGAGCCTGAATCTTTCAGAATTCCTTCGTAATCTCTATAGCCGGAGCCTATAAGATATCCCCGGGCCACGCATTCGATATCAATCCTTTCGGCCTTCCTGACGATCATCGATCGCCCTTCCAGATAACCGTATTTCTTCAAAGGCTCCGGGAACGATTTGAATTCGCCGATGACGAGATGATTCGGGAACAGTTTACTCGTATGGGCAAACCAGAAAAGAGACATGGAGTTTAGAATTTTACCCTTGCCGGGAATACCGTTGGGTAAAACCCAGTCATAGGCGGAGATCCTGTCGCTGGCGACGAATAACAGGGTCTCGCCCAGATCGTAAACATCCCTCACCTTTCCGCGCCTGATAAGGGGATATTCTCGAATATCCGTTTCCAACACTGTATCGTTCATTCAGTCAACCCTCCCGATCCATGGTAACCATAGCATTTAAATATATGAAAATTCGTCACGATTTTCCCGCCCTTTTTTACGGTAAATATTTCCTCCGGGGAAACGGAATCAAAAAGGTCAGCCAGGTGCTCCGGATTTTTGTATTCGACCCGTTCATCGTATACGAAGATGGCATTGTAACCTACGAGCGTATCCGGATCGGACCAATAATCGTACTGCAAGCCGCCTTTACCGACTACGTTATTTGAGAGCGTCTCAGGATGATCTTTTAGATAAAAGGCCAGCATCGAGGCTGTCTTATACTCGTAACCGCATATGAAATAGGGCTCCCGTATATCCATTCTGATCTCATCGATTCCGGCCGCCAGGGATTCCCATCCGCTGAAATAGTCGCCCTTGCCGGAATAAAGCCCCGGCAGCAATATCACGATGTGCAGCAAGATGAAGGTCAGCACCAGAAAGATGATGCTTGTTTTGCCCCATAATCGCACCCACTTTCGAGTTTTCGATACGCGAAAATAATAACCGGCGCCGGCCAGATACCATCCTATAAAGGCCGGTGCAGTCCAGTTCATCTTAACCCAAAAACGAGCTGCTGCCGGAAGGAGGAGAATTACCAGGGGGATGGAAAACCAGACCAAAAGAGCATGATGGGACAACCGCTCCTGGAAGGTGCGTTTGATTGAATCCCGGATCCCGGCAAATAGCAGAGGTATCGGCACGATGCTATAGATTGCGATCACAGTTCCGATAAAGCCGAAGAAAAAATCCGGCCTGAACTCTGTCATCTCCCCTGCGCGTCTCTGCGTTTGAAACAGGAAGCTCGCCCAATCGTTTTGATAGTTCCAGTAGATTACCGGCAGGGCGACGATAAATGCGAATACCACTGCCACATAGGGCCAGATGGAAGCGAACCATTTTATCCTTTGTTTTGACGATATGAAAAACAAAAAGGCGCCGAGGGCGGCAAACACCATAGTATATTTGCTTGCGAAACCGGCGCCGAGAAAAATACCTAATAGCGGCCACCAGATTCTGCCTCGGTCGCAATCAATCTGGTAGCAGGCAATCATACTCATCACCCAGAATAAGAGCATGGGAGCATCGGGTGTGATAATCATCCCGCCCAGGGCGTATATGAATGTCAGATTGATGGCCACAACGCTCCACAAGCCGACTTTTTCATCGAAGAGCAAAGATGCCAATCGATAGATCGCGAGACTCATTAAAACCGATAAGATAATCGCCGCCAGATGGATGGAAAAATTCGACACCCCCAGCGAAGTTGTCAGTTTGATAAGGTACGCGGCGATGGGCGGATGATCAAAATACGATAAGGCCGGATGCCTGCTGTAATTCCAGTAATAAGCCTCCTGCGGGGCTACCGGAAGGATAATCGCATATAATAATCTGAAGATTGTGATTGCAGAGATAAAATAGGCTAATTTTTTACTCATGTCCGTCAAATATTTTCAAGCTGAATAGCATGCCGGTTGCGAACGATATGAAAACGTCGTTATCAGATAGCGATTTTGCCAGATCGAGCCGTAAAACCCTGGACGTGGACGATCTCGTTAATCCGAAACGCAGGCCGATTCCAAGATCAGACCTGAGATCCTCAAGCTCGATTCTTTCTCCCCCATACCAGACTCTGCCGA
>CBEWDL010000187.1:0-5213 GCA_965555375.1 uncultured bacterium | reverse complement strand
GGGAGCCCATATTCTGACGATTGCCCTTGCCATACCGGGCATCCTCTTGATCGTATACTCGTCAAGTAAGAGGATAAATGTCAGGCGAATCGTTACTGGCATTGCCCTGGCCTCACTGGTAATGATATCGCAGTACCTCATTATATACTATCTGGCCCAACATCATCCCCCGTTGAACTGGGGTGATCCATCCGGCCTGAGAAACCTCTATAATTATATTTTCATCCAGGAGTTCACCGCCACCGCATCCAGTTTCAGCCCTGGCCATATAATCGGGAATCTGTCGTTTGCTATAAGCTTGCTTATGAATCAATTCGGAGTTCCGGGCCTGATATTGTCGGTCTGGGGGCTTATCTATCTTGCAAAAGTAAAGCCGAGGATCGCCCTTCCGCTTGCGATCATCTTGCTTCTAAATTCTTTCTCCATCATTTTTTCTGAGGAATTCTTTCTGGAAAACTATGATCAGCACGGATATCTTATGGTCTCACTGGCTATCGTTGCGCTCCTTACGGCCGTTGGCCTGTTACGATTGTATATTTCCATGGCCAGGTTGACAAGGCGATCCGGGTCAAATCATCCCGGAAATCTTGCCCTGATTGCGAGCCTTGCCATTGCGATCCTGATATTTGCTGTTCCCGTAAAACAGAACATCTTTACCGCCGATCTCTCCGGTGTGAAAGGAGCCCGGGAATACGCCGAGCAATTCATCGAAGGTACTCCGGAGGATGCCGTTATCGTTACATCATACTACAATACTTATTTCTGCCTGCTGGCGTATAACGCAGGCAGTGGCTCCCGGGATACGCATCTAATACTGAACGTCTATAACTGGGATCATCGATGGGGGAAAGAGGAAATTAACAGGCGTTATCGTAGAAAACTCCCGATCGATATTGATCGGCAATCGTTCTATCGGCATTTTTTCAATGAGTTTATGAATGAATTTCCCATATATGTCGAATACGATGAAGCAAGCGCTCCCCTTGTGAAATATCTCAAGCCGAAAGGCCTCGGATATGTGTTCACAACTACCGATACATCTATGGTCGATATTGATACCATAACCGGTGAAATAGGGGCAAGGCTGGGGGTGGTATCGGAATCACGACACATAGAAAGCATAAAAACCTGGGTCCTGTGGTTTCAAAATCGGGGTTTATACTATAAACATCGTGGCTATCCGGAAGTTGCCAGGAAATATTTCTCGGCAGTGGATTCGGTGGCAGCCCTGGCGCGCGAAAATTGACATTCTTCATTTTACCGATAGAGAATCAGTTTTAAACACTGTATATACTGCACTCCCGATCTTTGCATTTTGCAAACCGCAAAATGATCAGGCATCAGAACCTGTGTTTTAACGTTTCATATGGAAACCTCCCCAAGGTGGCTATCAAGTAGTAACGTATTGATCGATAAATAGATACCGAATTATAGAAGGCGGGGATCTTATTTCTCGCCGCCCTGGCATAACCTTTGCCTGAATGCTGGCCGGTTCTTTGAGAATGAAAAAGCAATGGGCAATAAATTTGAAATTTCTGGCTTATTAAAGTTGAATGGTCAAAGTTCGATAAAACACAGAGAGGAAACGCAAACCCATAAACCAGAGAGGTGAGTAAATGTTGAGGAAATTCCATCGAAACAGCAAAGGTTTTACGTTGATCGAATTGATGATCGTCGTGGTCATCATCGGGATTCTGGCCGCCCTGGCTATCCCGCGTTTTATGCGCTCGACAACGAAGTCCAAGCAGTCTGAGGCCAAGCAGATTCTCAAGCAGATCTACGTGATGCAGAGAGCCTACAGGCAGGAGTTCAACGCTTATTGCTTGAACGGTGCTACAGCGAGCGCCGCGGCTCCGACCGCTTTCGCGCGCCTGGGTGTGGATATCATGGCTGCTTCTCGTTACAGCTATGCAATGGTCTCCGCACCGAATACTTTCACCTGCACGGCTACAGGTAATCTCGATGACGATGTCGCGAACGATATCTGGACTATGAACCAGGCCGGCACGCTGGTTTGTACTAGTGACGACTCCGTACTATAACATCGCACAACGCTATGGGGGACGGTTTTCCGTCCCCCATTTTTATAGCACGGGCAAGACTGGATACAAAATGGCGAAAGGTAAGACAAAAAGATGGTCAGGATTCACGCTGATCGAACTGATGATAGTCGTTGTCATCATTGGCATCCTGGCGGCGCTGGCCATCCCCAGATTCATGGCATCGGCCGCCAAGTCCAAGCAGTCGGAGCCAAAACAGCTTCTAAAACAAATCTATAGTATGCAGCGGGCCTATTTCATGCTCAACGAGAGCTACTGCTTAAACGGAGTTACCGCCTCGGCCACGGCTCCAACGGCCTTCTCGATAATTCACGTGGAGATAATGCCCAGCGCGAGGTATTCCTATGGCATGGTTGCCGGCGTGAATACGTTCACCTGCACCGCCACTGCCAATATCGATGACGATGTTATCGTCGATACCTGGACCATAAATGGCGCTGGCCAGCTGGTCAATACCATTGATGATGCAACCAGTTGATCGAAGATCACATTGCCTCAAAATCCTGTCAATCCGATTTACATTGGCCTTTAAAAAAGATATAATTTCAGTATGAAAGATCCGATACTGCTGGCATTAGTCTTCATTCTCGGGATCACCATAGGGAGTTTTCTCAACGTCCTTATTTATCGTCTGCCCCGTAAGCTGTCCCTTATAAGGCCCTCATCGAAATGCCCTCGATGCGATTCGAAGATAAGGTTTTACGATAATATCCCGATTTTCTCATTCCTTTTCCTGAGAGGGAAATGCCGGGCCTGCGGGGGCAGGATTCCATTTCGATACCCGATGGTGGAGATTCTGGCCGGGCTTTTGTCGGTTGCGGCGCTGTATCACTTTGGGATTACGTTAGGGGGTCTTGAGGCCCTATTTTTATCCCTTATTTTCATAGCCATATTTTTCATAGACCTTGAGTTCACCGTTATACCCGATGTTTTCACGCTGCCGGGAGTGATTATTGGATTCGGCCTGAGTTTCTTCCCCGGTGGTTTTGTCAACTGGAGCCAATCTTTAATCGGTCTTCTGGTGGGAGGCGGATCGTTCTTTCTGGTCGGTATGCTGGGAGAGTTCTTGTTCAAGAAGGAAGCCCTGGGGTTCGGTGATGTAAAATTTGCAGCTATGCTGGGTGCTTTCTTAGGCTGGCAGAATCTGATTCTCGTTTTGATCTTAGCTTCATTTCTCGGCTCAGTGGTCGGTATCGCAATGATCTACTTCTCGGGGAAAAAAGGAAAATCTTCATATATCCCTTTCGGGCCGTTCCTGGTGGCGGGCGCGTTGATCGCCGTATATTTCGGCAACATCATCATTAAAGCCTATCTCGATTTCATAGGCGCATAGCATTCATGAAATTGGCCCCTTTCCTGCCGATAATCCATATTGATGGCAAAAAAGTATGATAGGTATGAACTGGAGATCATAATCTCGCTGGGATTCTTGATCCTTTTTCTGATCTCCATCAATTTCATCTCCGGGTATTCATTTGGAAGAGCCATTAAAGGGCAGGCGGCGCAGTTTGAAAAGGCCGGCAATATCGCCGCCAACTTTATCCGGGCTGAACTGGAAAAGGATATCAATAAGTGGGCTTACTCTAACGAGTCGCTGCTGGAGCGTCTCCGGGATCTCTCCATTCTGACGAGTGTCGAGAATATAGTTGTGACCGATACCTCCGGCAATATAATTGGCGAATTGGCCTCGGTGCCATTTGAGGAAGAAGCCGGGACAATATCGACTCTGAAAAGACCCTTAAGGCTTCGCAACGGCCGCACAGTAGCATACCTCGCCATATCAACGACCAATTCCATGGGTGATAGATTTGATAAACTTTCCCGCTGGGATGCTGTTTTCAGGGCCGCCGGGTTGATCGCTGCCCTGATCGTGGCGGCATATTTCATCAGGGCGGTTTTATATCCGTATCAGCGGATAAAACGCGAAGCGCTGGATTACAATCTCGATTTGAAAGATGATGATTCCGGCAAGGGGATCGAATACGTCGTCGAAACGTTCAAGGATGTCATCAGTGAACTTGAAGATAAGAAAGCACGTTTGGAGACGATGTATAGAAACTCCGAGAAAAGAGCCGATTCCCTTGCCCGTTATAATGAATATATTCTCGGGTCGATATCATCGGGCGTGGTTATCTGCGATTCCAATGGAATCGTCACCAGGTTCAATCACTCCGCTGAGAATATATTGCGATATTTCGAAAAGGAATGTCGTGGGAAACACTACCGCGAGATCTTCGGTCAGGGGCATCGCCTTACCTCCATGCTCGACGATGCCTTGATTGAAGGAATCGTCCATTCGCGCCTCGAATTCGAGGTGGGGCAGCCCGATGGCGAGAAACTGTGGCTCGGTTGCTCCTCTTCGATGATTAATGACGAAAAAGGGGAGGGGATGGGAGCGGTATTGCTCATGATAGATCTAACCGAGATCCGGCACCTCCAGGAGCTGTCATCGTATTCGGAGAAAATGGCCTCGCTGGGGGAGATGTCGGCCGGTCTGGCTCACGAAATCAGAAATTCATTTGCCGCCATTGTCGGGTTTGCCAAACTGGCAAAGAAAAGCGGCCATCTCGATGATAAGGCCGTTAAGCTGGTGGATGCAATTCGAGACGAATCAATAGCGGCGGAAACCCTCCTTTCCCGTTTCTTGAATTTCGCCAGACCGCTTGATTTCCGTCCTGAAGCGATAGATATCTTACGCCTTATCAATTCTACTCTTGAGCACTTATCCCATCCGAATCTGGAAAATGTAAATATCAAATGCCGACCGTGTGATGATATTCCGCTATTCTCCGGCGATCCCGTGCTTTTGAGACAGGCCCTTGCGAATCTGCTTCTGAACGCCTGCGATGCCATGCCCGACGGCGGCGATATCGTGCTCGATGCGAAAGTGGAAGAGAAAAAATCAAACGGTACGAGCGATCTTTTAATATCCGTGGCCGATAACGGAGCCGGCATAGCTTCCGAATCGCTGGATAAAATCTTCGAGCCTTTCCATACCGACAAGCCCCACGGAACCGGCCTCGGCCTGGCGCTGGTCAAGAAAATTGTGGTTTTACATGAGGGCAGAATAGAAGTTCATAGCAGGCCGGGCAAAGGCACCAGGTTTTCCATCCACCTGCCGATAAGGCCTGTAATTGCTTCCCCAAAGGCTAT
>CBEWDL010000186.1:0-5232 GCA_965555375.1 uncultured bacterium | reverse complement strand
ATCCAATAGATTTGACCCCAAAAAGCGTGGCCTGGTTTAACGAGAATTTATAGGATTTTGTTTAGCCGCGACGCGACTTGGAGAGGACTTTCGAATATTGGCGGAGATCCTCAAGGCATTTACCGGTTCCGCGAACCACGCAGGTCAGCGGATCATCGGCCACTATCACCGGCAGATTCGTCTCCTGACGCAATCTCTTATCAAGTCCACGCAGAAGAGCGCCGCCACCGGTCATGATTATGCCTCGATCGAGGATATCCGAGGCGAGTTCCGGCGGGGTGTGCTCCAACGCCTGCCTGACCGCCTCCACGATAACCGCTACCGGTTCGGCTAAGGCTTCCCGAATCTGGGCCGAGGTAATCTGCATAGTTTTCGGCACGCCGGCAACCAGATCCCTCCCCTTGATCTCCATAGTCTCTTCTTTTTCCAGAGGATATGCCGATCCGATTTCCCATTTGATTTCCTCTGCGGTTCGCTCGCCGACCAGCAGGTTGTAGTTTTTCTTCAGATAGCTGACGATAGCCTCATCCATCTCGTCGCCCGCGATTCTGATCGATGTATTATTAACGATTCCGTTCAGAGCTATAACAGCGATCTCAGATGTCCCGCCTCCTATATCGATAACCATGGAGCCGGATGGCTGATCGACCGGAAGGCCGACCCCGATAGCAGCGGCCATCGGCTCAGGCAAGAGATAAACCTCGCGGGCGCCGGCATTCTCTGCAGAATCTCTGACCGCTCGCTTTTCCACCTCGGTTATGCCCGAGGGGACGGAAATCACGATTCGCGGTTTCATCAGATACCTGTGCTTGACGACGCGCTTTATGAAATCTGCCAGCATCATCTCGGTAATCTCGAAATCGGCGATAACACCGTCCTTCATCGGACGTATGGCGGAGATTTCATACGGCGTGCGGCCGATCATCTCCTTAGCGCCAATGCCGATCGCCAGGACCTTGTTGCTGCGTTTCTCCAGAGCCACCACCGAAGGCTCGTTGAGGACAATCCCCTGCCCTTTTACATATACAAGAGTATTGGCGGTACCGAGGTCGATGCCGATGTCGTTAGTCAGGAATCCGAAAAGGGACATGTTCTCTTTATATCCGGTGCTTCTGCTCTCTAAAGCTGTATCCACTATTTACCATCCTGCCAATAATATGTTAAAGGGCTATCATTTACAACCTATTTTTTATTCGGCGCCTACCGATTTTTCTTAACCGCCAGCCTCGACAATTTCCGACCCATCGGTAATTGGTCCACGTGCGCTGCCGGTGATAAATTGCCGGACGATCTCAGAGTCAGAGCTTTTTATTTCGTCCGGAGTGCCGGTAACAATGATCTTCCCCTTATACAGCATAGCTATCCGGTCCGAGATCTTATAAGCCGAAACCATATCGTGAGTAACCGCAATGGATGTGATGGTCAGAGTATTTTTCATATGAATAATTAGATTGTTGATGGCATCGGCCATAATAGGGTCGAGGCCCGTTGTCGGCTCGTCATACAATACGAACTCCGGATCCATTGCAATTGCCCTGGCAAGTCCGACTCGCTTTTTCATGCCCCCGGAAAGCTCTGCGGGCTTGATATTTTCAACGTCGTGAAGGCCGACCCGGGTTAATTTTTCGGCGACGATCCGCCTGATTTTTCCCTCCGGAAAAATGTTGTGTTCCCGCAGCCCAAGCCCGATATTTTCATCGACGGTCATGGAATCAAACAGGGCCGATCCTTGAAAAAGCATGCCGAACCGCTTCCGAAGATTCACCATCTGTGAATGATTATACCCGGTTATATCGTCGCCATCGATTCTGACAGTGCCGGAATCGGGTTTCAGCAATCCTATAATGTGCTTTAAGAGAACCGATTTACCTTCTCCGGAGCGCCCGATTATGGTCAGTGTTTCACCCGTATTTATGGTTAGATTCACTCCATCGAGAACCTTATTGTCTCCAAATGACTTGTGAAGATCTACGATTTCAATCATAACGCTGTTCCCGCATTCTCAACCGTTCATCCAAAAATGATGGAGGCGATTACATAATCGGATAAAAGTATCAAAATCGATGATACCACGACCGCTCTGGTGGTTGAAAATCCGACACCCTCAGCGCCGCCGAGGGTTCTGAAGCCCTGAAAACATCCTATGAGAGCTATAATACCACCAAACACGATTGATTTGACCAGACCGGCGAAAAGATCCTGCAAATCGAAAAACAGTCTGACGCCGTTTAAGAAGGTATATGATGTCAAATCGAGAAACCAGACCGCCACTGCAAGTCCTCCGAGTATGGCCACCAGGTCGGCGATAATAGTCAGAATAGGCAACATAATTATCCCTGCCAAAAACCTGGGGACGACCAGATATCTGACAGGATCTAAAGCCATAGTTTCCAGAGCGTCGATCTGTTCTGTTACCTTCATGGTTCCCAGTTCGGCGGCGATGGAGGCGCCGACCCGCCCCGCCACGACCAGCGCGGTCAATACCGGTCCCAACTCGATTATCACCGCTTTGCCCACGGCCGTGCCGAGGTATCGCATGGGGATGAAATTCTGAAACTGATAAGCCGCCTGCACTGCGGATACAGCGCCCGTGAACACCGACGTGAAAATTACCAATGGCAGGGAATTGACGCCCATAAAGAGCATCTGTTCTGATGTCAGGTGAGGGTTTTTCACCATTAATGGCAGGGCTTTTATAAGACGCCAGGCGAGGATGGAGAGTTCCCCGACCTGCCTTACGAAATTTATGCCTCTTCTCCCCAGACTCGAAACGATCGTCACAAATCCCCCTCAACCATTATACGTCCTTTATGATCGGCGAATATAAGATAGTATGAAGTTTCAGGCAAGGATCATCCTGCCGGCTCAGCCTGATAAGGCGAGCCGTGATATGTATCCAGGAGCTCGAAGCGGGCGAAATCTTTGACGAAAGCGAGTTTTATGATACCGGTTGGGCCGTTTCTCTGCTTATCGATTCTAATCTCAGCGATATTACCCGGATGGCCTTCATCGTCCAGGGATCTGTGGATGAAGATTACCAGGTCGGCGTCCTGCTCAAGGGCTCCGGATTCGCGCAGATCGGAAAGTTTAGGGCGGGCGTCGCTTCCGCGTGTCTCCACCTGCCGGGACAACTGGGAAAGCGCGATGACCGGTATCTTTAATTCTCTGGCCAGAGCTTTCAACGACTGGGAAACGTAGGTGATTTCCTGCTGTCTGCTCTCCGCCTGCCTGTGTCCCCTTACAAGCTGAAGATAATCAACGATCACCAGGCCGATATCGTATTTGAGCTTCAGCCTCCTGGCCTTTGCCCGAATCTCCATCACGGTCAACGAAGCCGAATCATCCAGGTAGATCGGGGCCTCCGATAGCGGCCCGACGGCGATTGAGAGGTTGGTCCATTGATGATCAGCGATTCGTCCGGTGCGCAGCTGATGTGATGATATCCTGGCGCGGCTGCATAAAAGCCTCTGACTGAGTTGTTCTTTGGCCATCTCCAGAGAGAAAATACAAACAGGCAGGCCCTTATTTACGGCGACGTTTTCGGCGACATTCAGGGCAAAGGCGGTCTTACCCATGGATGGTCTTCCGGCGATGATTATCAGTTCTGAATTTTGAAAACCGGAAGTCAGGGAATCCAGTTCCGGGAATCCTGTCGGCACGCCGGTTACATGCCCTTCTCGTTTCGAATAATCCTCTATCTGCTCAAACGTCTGAGGCAGGATTTCTTTAAGCGACACGAAGTCGCCCTGGAGTGACTCTTCTTTGATGGAAAAGATTTTTCTTTCCGAATAATCGAGAAGATCATCGGCGGTATTGCCGGCATCGTAACATCGGCTGATTACATCGCTGCAATCGCTGATAAGCTGATTCTTTATCGCCGCCTCCCGGACTATTCTAATATGATGCTCGAGATTTGCGATAGTCACAACCGAATCAACCAGATCCAGTAAATACCTTCGCCCACCGGCCTCCTCCAACTGGCCCTGATTGGAAAGCTCATCCGGAACAGTGATAAGGTCCACCGCCATAGATGATTCATACAGCTTCTTTATGGCCGAAAAGATCTTTCTGTGTTTTGGAAGATAGAAGCTTTCCTCTTTGAGCATTTCAATACCTATATGCAGGGCTTCCTGGTGCTGAAGGATAGCTCCCAGCACGGTCTGCTCGGCTTCTATCGCCTGCGGCGGTATTTTTTCCCGCACATTCGCCATAAACTGACTCCCTGTCAAATCCTGTTCAATTCATCTACCATCCGGCGGAGATCATCCATGGCCGATTCGGTGTAGGCGTTCGTTCTTAAGAGCGCCGCCGGATGATAAGTAACCATAAATTTTATGCCATGATAATCGAACCATCGCTCCCGCATGGCGCCCAGCGTCATGGTGGTCTTCAGCAGCGTCTGGGCCGCGATCCGTCCCAGACAGCAAATTACCTTTGGTTTTATCAGCTTAATCTGCATTAGCAGATATGGTTCGCATTCGTCAATTTCTTCGGGCTGAGGGTCGCGGTTATTAGGGGGACGGCATTTCAATATATTGGCGATATAAACCTCTTCGCGTCTTAATCCAACCTCGGGCAGCATCTTGTCCAGAAGCTTTCCGGCCCGGCCGACAAATGGTTCACCCTTCATATCTTCATCCCTGCCGGGCGCCTCGCCGATGAATATGATGCTGGCATGAGGATCCCCCACACCAAACACAAACCTGGTGCGGGTTTTCCCAAGAGGACATTTCTGGCAGGCGTTTATCGTCATCTCCAGTTGCTCAAGCGTCTCGGATTCTTTGAACCTGTCGATGCTGAGCCGCTTCACCGGCGCCGGGGGATGGGGCCTGGTCGAGACCGGCAGATAAATCTCTTCAAAGCCAAGCTCTTTCTGCTGCATTAGATATTGCCTGAATTTATCTTTTTTTTCTCGCGCCACTTTTCCTCGCCAGTTTCAGCGATTCCTCGATGATATTTACGGCCACCTCGAATTTGAGCATCGGCTCAAGTTCAAACCGTCTCCCGCCGCGCGAAAAAATAACGACCCTGTTGAAATCCGATCCGAACTCCATGCCCTTTTCGGTCGGGTTATTGGCCACTATCATATCGATCTTTTTGGATCGCATCTTCTCCAGGGCCCGGGCCTCCAGATTCGCCGTTTCCAGCGCGAATCCAACGACAACCTTCGGACGGTTTCTGCCGAGCGATTTTAGAAGATCGGGAACAGGTTTCAGATCGAGCTTCATAGAA
>CBEWDL010000185.1:0-5336 GCA_965555375.1 uncultured bacterium | reverse complement strand
AATATAATCGAGATGTTGGTTCATGTCACGTTCGTTTCTAATAATATGATCCCAGAACCGATTTTGCCATATTCTATTCTTTCCGAACCTGGACGATACTCGATGATAATACTGTAATTTGAATCCGTGGATAATTTCTGAAATGCTGTTTTTATATACCTCTATAATCGCGTGGAAATGATCCGGCAAAATCACCCAGGCAAATAATTTATTATCTTTCCAGCTTTGCCAGAATATATCCATATTTTCGGCAAGAAGTTTCTTCCGGCCAAACGTCATAACCGTAATAAAATAAAATGCATCCCTGATGTCATATCTTTTGAGCGATTTCATTCGTCGGCCCTTTTGTCGGGTTTATCGGGTAATGGCTCTCGTTAAACCCGACCTACTAATTAATTCCTCCGCGAGTCATAGCTTTCATGACCGCTCCTATTCATAATTCTCCAATGCCGAATTCAATATCCTCTCAATCTCCCGCCGCGCCGATTGCGGTTCCAGTATTTCAGCCTCCGGGCCGAATCCAAGTACCCAGCGGATGAATTCCTCGCGGCCGGAAACAGTGGTTTCATAGATAATAGAATCATCCTCGAATTCGGTGATCTCCTCGTAGGGCTGATGCTGGGAGGTCTTGACCATGACGGCGGCCTCGCCGGTGAATTTGACTTTGAATTTCGTCAGTTTACCCTTGTAAACTCCCCAACTGTTTTGAAAATACTCCTCTATGGAGAAATTCTCAGGCGTTTGGAATTTTTCGGCGGATAGGCGGACCGACTGAATCCTGCCCAGACGGAAGGTTCGGATATCGTTTCTCAGGTGGCAGTGTCCCACCAGATACCAGGCGCTTTTTCTAAACGCCATGGCGTATGGCGATATCTTTCTTTTCGTTTTCTCGCCTTTTAGAGATTCATAGAATATAGTGATATTTCTTTTTTCCCTGATGGCATCCTCAATCGATGAAGTCAGCCTATGATTATGCGGTTTCTCGGTGGAGGTTACCCCTATAGCGATACCGCCCATAGCATTTCTACCCTGGCCTGTGACCTCGATCTTTTCAATTATCCTTCTGGCCGTCTCGCGGAACGGTTTTCCTTTTTCAAATAGCGGTGATTTGAGAAGGCTCAGCAAAAATCCCGCCTCGTGGGCCGAGAGATTGGAGGGAGGTAAGAAACCCTCATGGAGAAGCTTATAGCCACCGTCAAAATAAATCGGGATATTGGCGGCCGAGATGGATATGATATCCCGGTAAATCGTGCGCTCGGTGACGCCGCATTTCCTGGCCAGATCCGAGGCCTTAAGCCGACGATTTAACCGCAGAAGAGAAAGTATATACAACAGTCGCTCTGTTTTCCTCACCATGAGAATATAGATTCGTCTTTTCTCGATGTCAACAGGCAACTCTTAAATTGCCGGATGAAATCGAATAGTATAGGCCTGATCCCATAGAAAATAGATGGGAGGGCCGACCTATTCTTCCGGGTAGCAACCTCTCCATCCCCCACCTCTACTATAACCTATTGAATTGCAGCAGGTTTCAATTTCGTTGCATGGTTGAACAATGCTACTTTCGTCCGGCATAGCCATTGCAGAAAGCCCCCTGAAGGAATCATCAAAATCAGGAGGGGAATATGCTCTTTAAAAAGGATATCCCGATAAGGTCAATAGCGCTGGCGTTGATCTTACCGATCGCAGTTTTGCTCGTAGGATACGGGTGTTCCATCAAAAAACCGGAATCGCCATCCTGGCTGACAACCTGGGACGTTCCGATTGCCAACAAGACCTTTGATATCGCCGAGCTTCTGGAGAAAATCGACGATTCGAACATCATTACCGACAGCCTGGGCAATCCCGCGTTTTCAATAACTCAAAGTATCGATACCATCGCCGTCGACGATAACCTGACGGTCGATGGCATTACCATTGATCTGCAGGATTCTATCGGCGCAATTGATATCGAGCCGCCCAGCGACGTTTCGGCAAACACCAATATCAACGATTTCCTGACCGTCAACCTCGGTGTGGTTCCGCCGGTTTCCTTTAGCTACAATCAGCCGCTGGCGGCGCTGGACAGGTTCAGCTGGCTTGAGGTTTCATCCGGCACTCTCGATCTGACGTTTTATAACGGTCTTGAAGTTGACCTCGATACGTTTACAGTTACAGTCATCGACCAATCCGACATGCATGTCGTGGGCGTTGCCACCTATACCGACGGGCTCAGCTATCTTGAAACCGAGACTCAATTTATCGATCTATCCGGGCAGCGGATCTCCAATAACCTGTCGGCGACGTTCGACGGCCACACGCCGGGCGGAGTCCTGATCTATGCAGGCCCTCAGAATCTCGATGGCACCATGTCGTTCCCGGGCAGCATCACCGTGACCGCCGCCAGAGCCGAAACGCCGGCTATTAATAAAAATCAAAATCAAATGACGGCGCTGACAGATTCCACCAGAATTATATCATCGTCGATATCCTCCGGGACACTGCAATTCGACATTTCAAACTACACGCAACTTCCTTTCACCGTTGATATTCTGACTTCAAATTTCACCAATTCTGGCAACCCGCTTCAGGTAAGCAGGCAGATTGCGGCCATGGGTGTGACGCATGTAGATGTAGATCTGGCCGGATATGACTTCTCACCTGTCGACAGCGGCTCGTCGCAATATGTCGAGGTGGATATGAGCGCTTTCGCGGCCGCCTCCGCTCCGCAACAGTATACAGTCAGCGCATCCGATAGCCTGGGAATACATGTGGATCTTTCCAGCATAACCTTTGCCTCTATTACCGGTCAGATCAAGCCTACCTCGGTTACCATAGATCCAGTTCAACAGGATGTCGAAATTCCCGAGGGTCTCGATCAAGCCCACTTGACCCAGGCGGAACTGCGTCTGAATCTATACAATAATAGCACCGTCGATGCTGATATCGATCTGCTAATACAGGGGGGAGGCAATTCTATAGCCGTCAACGATCGCATATCCGGTAAGAGCTCTCCGGGAGATCCGGCGGAGCTGACGATACTTTCTGTTGATTCACAGGAAATCTCGGATTTCCTCAATCCGCCGCCGGACCAGATTACGATTTCCGGCCAGGCTATATTGAACCCGGACTATGCGATATCCACCATCACCGCCGACGATAGTTTCTACGGCGAAATGGAAATTTACTCGCCGTTCGCACTCGCTATTTCGGATACGATATCGATCGATATGGATATTTCAGATACCGAGATCGATGAAGATTCGCGACCCGATAATTTCAATGAAACTTTCAGATATGGCGCCATCGATGTTGAATTCGACAGCCACCTCCCCCTGGGGCTGTCATTGACACTCTATATAGGCGTCGTTCCGGATTCCACACTGTATGACCATCCGGCCACGCTTATTCTGGGGCCGTACGCGCTTGAACCTGGCATCACCGATGAGAACGGACATGTGATTGAATCTGTGATTTCGAACATCTCCGAATCCTTGGATAGCGATCAGTTAAGTATTTTTGATAACGATACAGTTTATTTCGGCCAGATGATAAATCTATTGCCCACTGATCCTGCAGGCGTCCAGGTGTTAGGAACAGATTACATAGGCATAAAGTCTAACGCCAGAATGCAGATTCAGGTCGGCGACAATATCTGGGATAACAATTAGGAGGGGAAAATGGAGATCATCAGGAAATCACCAAAAATATTATCGGGGAGCATTCTGATATGGCTGCTCGCTTTCGGCGTCGCTCTGGGATGGGGCGAGTCCAGCCCGAGAGCGGTAGCGATGGGAGGCGCCTACACCGCCCTGGCCAGAAACATCGAGGCTCCCTACTGGAACCCGGCCAATCTGGGCCTCTCTGACGGCAACAGTTTCTCGATCAACCTGTTCAATGTTGGGGTCGGCGTGAAAAACAATAGTTTCTCGCTTTCGGAATACAATAAATACAACGGCAAGTTTCTCACCGACGGCGATAAGGAGGAGATCTTAAACTCGATCCCCGCCGATGGCCTTTCGCTCGATCTCTTGGCAGAGGTTTCGGCATTGAACTTCTCGATGGGTAATTTCGCGGTTACTTATAAAGGCTATGCCGCCTCCAGCATAAATCTCGATCGCGACCCGGTCGAATTGCTGCTCTATGGAAACGCGGTGATGCGTGAGGTATCGCTTTCGAATAGCCGAAGCGAGGGCTACGGCATAGCTGACGCCTCGTTGTCATACGGCAAGGCCATACAGGAATGGCAGGGCGGTGAGCTGGCCGTCGGAGCGAGTATCCATTATCTGAGAGGCATCGCATACCAGAAGATCTTAGAATCGGATGGGGGGGTTGCAACTACCGATACCGGATTTGTCGGTAGTGGAAGCCTTTTGATGCGCACCGCAATGGGAGGCTCCGGGTTTGCATCGGATCTCGGGCTCTCGGTTCGATTCGAGGAAAGCTGGTATTTCTCGGCAACCTGGCAGAATGCTTACAGCAAGCTCATCTGGAATAACGAAACCGAAGAGATGTTGTTCACATTCGATATGCAGCCGATTACGATTGACGCTATGGCTGACAGTGTCGAAAGCGACTCCCTGGTGACCTCCAATGACACAACCTATTCTGTGGATGCATTCGGTTCGGATCTTCCATCGGTCATCAAGCTGGGACTGGCCAAGAAATATCACAATATGATATGGTCGGTGGACTGGATGCAGGGTTTTGCGAATCGCCCCGGACAGGGAGTAAATCCGAGGATTTCCGCCGGATTCGAATATAAACCTCTAAGCTTTCTGCCGCTCAGAACCGGATTTGGATTCGGCGGGGACCAGGGCGCTGTTTATTCATTCGGTTTCGGACTTCATTTCAAGCCGTTTAATTTCGACCTGGGTCTGGCTAATTCCGGCTCGCCGCTGCCATCGCACACAAAAGGAGCAAGAGTAGCGGTCGGCATGGGACTTTACTTTTAAGAGGAGAGAAGCCAGCTCCGGGGAATATTTCTATAGATTGAGCTACCCCGGCAAGAGCATAAGGCAAAAGATGTTGAAGCTAAAACAATATTGTTGAAGGGATTGAAGGAGGCGGTTGAAGTGGCGAATCAAGTCCAGCTCGAGCAAAAGGAAACCGAATATTCATCCGGCAGCGCTGAAGATGTCGAGCAACAGGAAAAGACCAGGGAGGTCAGTAAGGAGCGAATCGAAAGGATGAAAAGGGCTTTTAGACCGAGCTGGTTGCAGGATATTATCGACACTCCGGATAAGGGGAACAGGAAGAAAAAATAATCAAATAATACTTGACTTTTAAAAAGGAGGGCTTAATCATGAAGAGGTGGATTATTGCAACGGCGGCGATCTTTACAATGGGTATGCTGG
>CBEWDL010000184.1:0-5358 GCA_965555375.1 uncultured bacterium | reverse complement strand
GGTTATACTCCCTCATAGAAAATTTAAGGAACGAGAGTATTTTGAATTGAAAGCGTTTTTGGATAATTGTGGTGGTAAGGTCATTGTGGCCTCGTCATCTCATGAACCGGCTGAGGGAATGTCCGGTGTCATGGTCGCTGCAGATGTTTTGATAGCGGATGTAGCGGCCGGAGATTTCGATGCCATCTTATTGGTCGGCGGAATCGGTTCCAATGAATACTGGCATGACAGGATAGTCCATCAGCTTGTAAAGGATGCCAATGATGGCGGAAAACTGATTGGGGCGCTTTGTCTGGCGCCGGTGACTCTGGCAAATGCAGATCTGTTAAGAGGCAAGAAGGCTACAGCGCATAATTCGGCGAAAAGCTTTTTAACATCGAGGGGGGTTGAATATACCGGCAATTCGGTTGAGATTTCGGGGAATATAGTTACTGCGCGCGGACCTGAGGCAACAGAAGAGTTTGCAGAAACCCTGGCCGGACTATTGGCAAGGGGCAATCAGGTATTGAATATATGAATAGCGCCATGTGTTATAAGATTACAACCATGCGTGCGCGAATGATAGAGGAGGTTGAATCCGGCAACGGGGATTGAGATACAACCGGGAAAAGTAGGTTTCACGGGAAAAGATAGGAGAAGGCATGTCGAAAAGCAAAATAAAGATCGGAATTATAATCTGCGACCGTTATCATACCTGCGCCGGAGGCAAATGCCTGAGAGCATTACATAATAGAGAGGGAGCATTTACCATTTATGGTGAGGATGAGGTGGAACTGGTTGGCTATACAACCTGTGGCGGTTGCCCGGGTGGCAATATAGAATACGCTCCCGGGGAAATGATAAAGAATGGAGCACAAATAATTCATCTGGCTACAGGGCTAATCGTGGGATACCCGCCCTGTCCTTACATAACCGTCTTTCGCGATTTCATCAGGGAAGAATATGGAATGAAGGTTATATTCGGGACGCACCCTATTCCTCAAAAGTACTATGAAACGCACATGAAATTAAGAACCCTGGATAATCCTGAATGGCAGGAAATTATTAGATTGACACTGGCCGATGAAAGGATACGCGTAGAGTATAATTGACCGGTATAGGGAGAATAAGTTATTCATGGATGAGAGCGTAAGAATATAACCGATGTTGTGAATGCAATTACGAATGCTCAAGCATAAGAATGGATATTTTGCTGGCTGCCTGGTGATGAAATGGTTGCGTTGAAAATAGAACGGATAAAATAATGATCCTGATTTACATTCGCCTTAAGGAGGATTATAGAATCGGGCATTGATGCTATGGACATCCTTTTTAGCGCGACTATCTTGTTTATCAATTCAAATCATATCGGACAGGCTTGAGAAATGATGAACATGGCTGCGATTGGGATAGCGAGGGGAGAGACATTTCTCGAATCCTGGGTTGATCGAAACCGAAGCGCATACGGGAAAAAACAGGAATGCATTATCGTAGCCATGAAAATCACCGGCCTGCGCACCGCTGTAAGTATCTGGTGTTCATTTTCCCGAGGTTATTACTGAAAATGGGAAGTTAAATGAGAACATATAATGATTGTATTCCCTGCTTTTTTCAGCAGGCCTTGCGCGCAGGAAGGATCGCCACGGATGATGAAGCAGCAATAAAAAAGCTACTGGATGAAATAGGCATGATGCTAAAGGATATTGCTCCCGAGAGCACGCCGCCGGAAACGGGGATGATGATCTACGAGAAGGTCAGGGAAATCATCGGGAATACCGATCCATTCAAGGAAGTAAAGCAGCGGAGCACCCGGGCAGCCCTGAAAATATATCCGTCTCTAAAAAGAATGGTCCACGAATCTGATGACAGCCTTCTAAGCGCAATCAGGTTTGCGGTTGCCGGCAATGTGATTGACCTCGGCCCGAGTGGCACCTTCGATATCGAAAAGGAAATTGCCGGAGTATTACAAAAGCGATTTGCAATTTTCGATTATATGGCGTTCAAGAGTCATTTAAGAAAGTGCGAATCGGTCGTTTATATCGGTGATAACGCTGGCGAAACTGTATTTGATAAACTCCTGATTGAACAACTGAAGAAATCGGTGATATATTTGGTTCGTAAAATACCCGTTATAAATGACGCAACTCGTGAAGATGCAATCGAAGCCGGCATTGATAAAGTGGCAACTATCATTTCTTCCGGAACGAGTGCTCCGGGCACGATTTTACATACCTGCAGCAATGAATTCGTGGAGCTTTTGAATCAATCCGAATTCATATTGGCTAAAGGACAGGGTAATTATGAAGCCCTTTCCAATATCGATCTCAGGATATTCTTCCTGTTAAAAGTCAAATGTCAGGTTATCGGCGACCATCTTGGAGTAAGAAAGGATGATATTGTGCTAAAGGGTGCGAACGTTTAAGGTAGAGGAAAGAACTCTTCAATTCAATAGGGAATAGGCAATCTGGATTTTATTTTGAGGAATCCGACGGTCAGGCGGGTGGCAAGGTGAGATTTACAATTATTTACGACAATAGGTCACTGAAAAAAGGGGTGAAAGCGGATTGGGGATTCTCGTGTCTTTTAGAGGCTTATGGCAAAATAATCCTTTTTGATACAGGCGCAAGTGGAGCCATACTTCTGGATAATATGAAAAAACTGGATATTGATTGTACGACGATTGATGAGATCTTTATTTCCCATGAACACTGGGATCACACGGGTGGGCTTGCTGATTTTCTTAAATTTAATCCTGTGACAGTCTATATTCCCTCATCCTACCGAAAAATATTCGTTGCCGATACGGCAATTGAGGTGAAGGAATCCCGGGAGATACATGAGAATATCTTTTCAACAGGTGAACTGGAAAATATTGAACAGTCCCTCGTGGTTAGGATTGAGAGAGGGTTGGTAGTGATTGTCGGGTGTTCTCATCCGGGCGTCGACGTTATCCTGGATGCGGCAACTCAATTCGGGAAGCCGTATGCGATTTTGGGCGGCTTACATGGATTCAGGGAATTTGAATTCATTAAGGATTTGCAGCTTATTTGCCCCTGCCATTGCACCAAGCATATATCAGAAATTAAATCGCTTTATCCCGACAGATATGTTCAGGGGGGAGCAGGGACAATAATTGAGTTATAAAAGACCTGGTTCGATTAGCAGGCGTACTCATGATGTTTATGGAGAAAGGAAGGTAACGGCATGAAAAATAAAATTATGATATCGGATAGGGTTTCACAGATAGAGAAGTCCGCCATCCATGAAATGACGAGGATGTCTAAATATGTTGAGGATGTAGCCTTTTTGTCATGGGCGAAACCAACATCTGATACGCCGGAACATATTAAGGAAGCTGCGATTGCCGCGATAAAGGATGGGTATGCAGCCGGCTATTCGGAAAATTCCGGCTTGCTGATACTGCGTGAAGAAATCGTCAAGAAACTGGGAAAAGACAATAAAATAGATGCTGATGTTTCTGAGATATTGGTTACAGTGGGCGCGATCGAGGGATTAATGGCCGCCGTAATGGCTTCAATTGATCCGGGCGACGAAATTATTTTACCTTCACCAACCTATTCTACGTACATTCGCCAGGTTATTATTGCTTCGGGGAAGCCGGTTTTAGTTCCCACAATAGAGGAGAAGGGATTCATTCTGGATATTGAGGGGATAAAGAAGGCCATAACCCCGAAGACAAAAGCTATTCTATATTGTTCCCCGAGCAATCCAACCGGAACTGTATTTACCGAGTTACAGCTTCGTCAATTAGCTGAGATTTCGCTGGAGAACAATTTGAGGATTATAACTGATGAAGCATATGAATACTTTACCTATGACGGTCACAGGCATTTCAGCATAGCTTCCATTCCGGAAATGAAAAAGAATGTGGTGAGCTGTTTTACGTTTACGAAGACCTACGCTATGACGGGGTGGCGTATTGGATATTTGCATGCGGATAAAGAGTTGATTCCTCAAATCGCCAAGGTGCATATCCCATTAGCGATATGTGCACCGGTAGCTTCTCAATATGCAGTGCTTGCCGCAATGCAGGCATCCCAGGATTGTGTGGCCGAATTTAGAGAACATTATTTCATTACGCGCAATCTGATGTGCGATCGCCTTGACGGTTTGGATTCCGTATTCCAATATCACAAACCTGAAGGTTCTTATCTCATGTTTCCAAAGATACTCCTGGAGGAGGGAAAGGACTCGATGACTTTTTGCAAAAAGCTTCTGCAAAAGGGCGGAGTATCGACAACCCCCGGAATCGCTTTTGGCCCGACAGGCCAGAACCATTTAAGATTGTCATTCTGTGTTTCTGAAGATGAGATAAACAAAGCCTTTGATAGGATGGAAGCTTATTTTAAATAATTTGACGTTTCTCTGAAAGGACGAACATTTTTTTAGACACCATCGGTTACGCCGGAGAATCGTTCCGGCTTTTGAACTCGACGAGGCTTTTGCAGCTCTGGGTAGTTTGAGGGAAAATACCCCCCGGTAAATTTTCGCTCCGCCGCTCAAATAGGTAACTCAGCATCTATAAGCGCAACTATTAACGTTGATTTACGTATCCAAATTAGTGGAGATTGGATGGCCGTCGTATTTCAGTGGGGAGATATTAAAATGAAATATAAAAACCAAATATCCAGTCTATCGATCATATCATTGATATTTTTCTGCAGTAGCTTAGGGCTTGCCGAGGAAACATCATCGATTGAAACAGTTGTACCGGAGTTAAAAGCGGTTCGGGTCAACCCCTATCCGCCCCTGATCGATGGTAAACTTGACGATGAAATCTGGAAAAGGGACGACATTGAGTTCGCCAGGGATTTTATCCAGAGGGAACCCGATGAAGGCAAACCCGCCTCCGAATCCACCCTGGTGGTGGTGGCCTATGACGATGATGCTCTATATTTCGCATTCTGGTGTTTTGATTCAGAACCGGATAAAATCGACAGGCAGCTGGTAAGACGCGACCGCTGGGGCGATTCGGATGTTGTAACTGTCCGACTGGACCCGTATCACGACCATCAAACCGGTTATAGATTCGATGTTAGCGCCGCCGGCGTCCAGCAGGATTATCGGTTGTATAATGATACCTATAGCGATCTCTCCTGGGACGGCGTATGGGAATCGGCTGTTAAACTCCAGCCGTGGGGGTGGTCAGCTGAGATTCGTATTCCGTATCATTGCCTGCGTTTCACGGAGAAAGACGAACATGTATGGGGGATGAACGTTACCCGTTATATCAGTCGAAGGGTAGAATCCCCCTGGTGGGCTTTTTCTCCATCAACGGAGGGCGGTTTCGTATCCCGTTTCGGTCATCTAACCGGTCTGAAAGGTATCAAGCCGACGCGCCATCTGGAGGTTTTACCT
>CBEWDL010000183.1:0-5382 GCA_965555375.1 uncultured bacterium | reverse complement strand
CTCCACGGCCGTGTCGATTGAGCCGAATGCAGTCATGACTATGACTTCCAGCTCCGGATCGATTTTTTTGACCTCCGTTAAGATTTCCAACCCGGACATCTCCGGCATCATAAGATCGGTAATAAGAAGATCGTATCGGTTTTCGGGATTTCTCTGCGATCGCTTGAGGTCTCGCAGGGCGTTTTGGGCGGATGCCTCGGCGGTAACCTCGTATCCCTCCCTGCCCAGCATTATCTGCATAAACTCGCCCATGCTGACTTCATCATCTATGACCAGAATCCTGGTTTTAGAAACTGCTGTTGTCGTAGCCATATATTAACCTGTCAGTTAACGACCTTTTAACGGCCCATTATGGAAATCGGTATGAAAAGCGATGGCCTTTAGGGCAGGTTTATTTAAACTTTCATTATGTCGTGTCGGATCCTCTCATACGAGTCGCATGACAGATCCGGCATCTGCTCAAACTCTCAGCGTGGAAGCAAAGCGGCATCCTGAGGGCAAAAGGTGGATATCGGATTTCCAATTACTTAAATTTATGAAAGATATTTATCGGATATCTGCCGGAAAAACAGGCGGTGCAGAACTCATCGGGGGGGAGCGCCGGAAGGTTTATCATTCCCTCTATGGAGAGATAACCCACCGTATCCGCTCCTAAAAAGCGCCTTACTGACTCCACGGACTTTCTCGAGGCTAAAAGCTCTTTTTTGGTCGGCATGTCGATACCGTAAAAACAGGGGCTCACTATCGGTGGCGATGACAATCTCAAATGGACTTCTCTGGCGCCTGCTTCGCGCAACATAACGACGAGCTTTCTGGATGTTGTCCCGCGGACGAGCGAATCATCCACAATCACGACACGCTTCTTATTGATTACTCCGCGCACAACATTAAATTTCTTCCTGACATCGAGGTCGCGTATTTTCTGCTCGGGGCGAATAAACGTCCTGCCGACATAATGATTGCGGATAAATCCGATATCATACCTGATTTCAGACTCTTCCGAAAAACCCAGCGCGGCGGTGTTGGAACTGTCCGGAACCGATATGATGATGTCGGCCTCGACCGGATGCTCCTCGGCCAGAAGCCGCCCCAGCCGCCTCCTGACCTTATCCACGTTCATACCGTAGATCATGGAATCGGGACGTGAAAAATAGATGAACTCGAAAATACAGAAAGCGTGTCTGCTTTTCTTCAGAATATCGTAGCTCCGAATCCCATGGCCATTGATGACGATTATCTCACCGGGGTTGACATCGCGAATATATCTGGCGCCGATCATATCGAAAGCGCAGGTCTCCGAGGCCACAACCCAGGCCGACCTCCTTTTCCCCAGAGCCAGAGGCCGGACGCCGGCAGGATCGCGTGCGGCAACAAGATGTTTCGGTGTCAAAAGCACCATGCTGTAAGCCCCGACGACCTTGCCGAGCGCCTCCGCCAGGGCTAATTCGATTCGACGTTTCTTCGATCTGGCCAGAAGATGCAGAATCGCCTCGGTATCGGATGAGGTGCGAAATATAGAGCCGCGCTTCTCCAGTTCCTTTTTTACCCGGCGATAATTGGTCAGGTTACCATTGTGGGCCAGCGCCAGATGGCCGCGACTGTAGTTGATGACCAACGGCTGGGTATTTATCTCGGATGACGTGCCGGTGGTCGAATACCTGTTATGCCCGATGGCTGAATATCCTTTGAGTCCTTTAAGATCTTGTGGAGAAGAAAAGACCTCGTTGACCAACCCCATACCCAGGCTGGAATGAAAGCTGGCGTTGTCGGCGGTGATGATGCCGCATGATTCCTGCCCCCGGTGCTGAAGAGCATAGAGTCCGAGATAGGTAAGATTGGCGGCGTTTCTGGCTCCATAAACGGCGAAAACGCCGCATTTATCTTTGATCACGCAATCACCACTCCGTCAGAATCCGAATCTGAGGACAGAGTAAAATCACTCGCTCAACCAGCCGATAATCCCATCAGGGGCCGTCTGCTGGCGCGAATTTCAAATCATATTGACCGCATACGGTTCTGTCAAGTATATTGTTGTGCGCTTAGAATAATGAGGTTTTTTTGAAATTGCCCGATCCTGAAATCCACTATGCGATGTCCCTGCTCAAGGGTATCGGCCGGAGTCGTATAGGCGACTTAGCAGAATCCTGCGGAAAGACGTTAATATCCATCGCCAGGCCTCTGGCAGTCGAAATATCAATCCAATTGCAAGGCTTAGCGCCGGAAACATTCGAAAAGGGTAGCTACAGGCACCTTTCGAGAATTAATAGGGCGCTGAAAGATTACAAATTAACGGATCTCGACCAGGAACAGCGTCTTCCTGATTTCATAAATATCTCAACTGATAACGGCAAGATTCTCTGCCTGGCAACAGTAAAGCATCTCGGGATTCCGATTGGGGTGGCCGCCGCCATCTCCGAGCCTTCTGATCTTGGTGCTCTGCCTCTTGACGAAAGCCTTTATCTGTGCGTCTCCCAACTCAATGCCCGTATCCACGCAATATTGTCACCCGGCAGCCCCAGCGCTGTGGAGGTGCTATGTCGACGTCTTCTAAGAAGTATCCGCGACACCTCGGTTAAGGCGGTTGGCGCGCAGATTGCCGATGGCGGCGATTTCTGGATTTCCGTTCTTGAAATAGACAGGAATATATCCTGCCGGGAGGCCGATCCGCTCATCGCCGACGATATCGAATCGTTGAAAAACGGCGAGGAAATAAATCAGGATACCTTAGACGTAATCTGGCCGGAGCCGGAAATCAACGCCGGAATCTGGGTGACGGATCTGCCAGGTTACTTCGTAGCCGTTGGTTTCGCCGACAAAAAGGATATCACCAAACAGACCAGAGGCACTATCGAAAAGCAGGTCGAAAACCTTGCAGTCGCCGATACCGATTATATTATCAAATCGTTTGAAAAGCTCAAGGCGGACTTCAGAAAGCTCGTCAAATCCGAGCGGGTGGCGGCCATCAGCGAAACGGCGGTTACAGTCAACCACGAGATCAACAATCCTCTCACCGCTATTCTTGGCAATACCCAGCTTCTGTTGATGGCCAAGGATACTCTGCCTGAAGATGCGGTCGCCAAACTTCAGACTATCGAGAAATCGGCCATCCAGATACGCGAGACCACCAGCAAGCTTATGTCCATTATCGAACCCGTCAAATCCTCCTACGCTTCCGGCCTGAACATGATCGATATCGAAAAAAGCAAAAAGAAAAAGTCCTGATAGAATCATCCTATCACAAATCCATAGCATCATTTCATTGAGAATTATTTCACTTGCTCAATCGTGCCTTTCCGTATAAATTGACCGGGCGATCTTTGGGGGCTGGATTTAGGAGAGGGTCAATTGGGAATTCTTACGATTCTGGCAAAACGGTTTATAGCAGGCGAAACGAAACAGAAGGCCATGGCCGCCGTCCGCAAACTCAACCAAATCGGCATGAAAACCACCCTGGATATCCTGGGCGAAAATGTCACCTCCAGGGAGATGGCCCGGGATCTTGCAGACCGTTATATCGATGTTCTCGACACAATATCGTCGGCGAAAGTCACCGCCAACGTTTCACTGAAATTGACGCAGATGGGGCTGGATATTTCCGATGAGTTTTGCTTTGAAAACGTCGGCCGAATCATACAGGCTGCAAAAGAGCACGGCAATTTCGTGCGAATCGATATGGAAGGCTCCGATTATACTGAGAGAACCCTGCAACTGGTTTACCGCTGGGCGGAAGAGTTCGATAACGTGGGGACGGTTATCCAATCCATGTTATATCGTTCGGAAAATGATATCAGGGAACTTAACGAACGTGGTATTAAAGTCCGTTTATGCAAAGGGGCATACAAGGAGCCGGCCAGTGTCGCTTACCCGAAAAAGGAGCAGGTCAATTCGAATTTCATCGCCCTGATGAAAATTCTGCTCGACAGCGGCCTTTTCCATTCAATCGCCACCCACGATGACGCCATGATCTCGGCCACGAAAAAGTATGCCGATGAGAAAAATATCGGCAAAGAAAAGTTTGAATTCCAGATGCTTTACGGAATTAACCGGACGGCCCAGATTGAGCTGGTATCGGAGGGTTACGGCATGCTGGTCTATGTCCCGTTCGGGACTCATTGGTTCCCCTACTACTTCCGCCGCCTCCGCGAGCGGAAAGAGAATGTTCTGTTTATATTAAAACATCTGTTCAGGGATTGAGGCGGAAACCTCTCTTTTCAGCCACAGTGACCTTTCGGGATTGGATGCAATACTGGTGATGTCGGAAGTTACTTCCGACATCCCATGACACTGCGGCAGAAGTAACTTCTGCCGCCACGAAAAGACCTTTTCCTGCGCAGAAGACAACATATTGAATCTCCCTTTCGGCAAGAGAATGTTCCGCCTTAGCTATTGCGTTAAATTCCCGTTGACAATAAATGGGATTGAATTATATTAAAATCGGAATTATAGTCAGCCCTTGTAGGGGAGCGTATGAAAAAAGCCATAATATATGCGGCTTTAGTGCTTGCGATACCGGCGGTCGCTCAGCCTCAGGATGAAAACTGGAGCGAGCCGATCAATGTGGGGCCACCGGTGAATTCTGCGACACAGGAACTAATGCCGTCTTTGACTCCTTTTAGCAACATGATGGTTCTTGCAACGGGAAGAGGAGACTCAAGCGGCTTATTCACGACTCATTACGTAAGCGGGCAATGGGCTGAGCTTGAGTATATTCACTCGATAGGGAATCCTGATTCTTGGATTAACCCCGCTTTATCTCCTGACGGAAATGAGATTTATTTTTCCTGCTATTGCGGCGGCTTTGGGGATTATGACATCTGGAAGGTGGTGTATGACAGCATTTCGGGTACCTGGTCTGATCCCATAAATGCCGGGCCAAATGTGAATGATTGGGGCGGACAAACATCGCCGTTTTTATCCTATGACGGGCGGAAGTTGTACTTCATCGATAGTTCCTTCCGATTTCCCAATGGCCTTGTAGTCTCTCACAGAATCGATGATCAATGGTCCTATCCCGAATGGGTGCACAACTACTTCGGGCCGGCAGAAGATGCATCATTAACCATGGACGAAAGAACTTTATATTTCGGTAAAGCGATTCCTAATGAGATTTGGGCCGTCTTTTTCTCAGAAAAGGACGAAAGCGGAAACTGGACGCAACCCGAACGATTCGATCAAATCAATGACTACGGAACACCCGTCTACCCAAGAGTCAATGCTGATGGTAGCCGGATCTATTTTTCAAGCGGGGACATGGGCGGCGAAGGTGGATATGATATCTGGTATGTTGAAAAACCTACATCAATAAATGAGAATGTCGAAAAATATGCTTTTGACCGTATCCTCGTTTATCCTAATCCGTCCAACAGTTATTTCAACATATTG
>CBEWDL010000182.1:0-5433 GCA_965555375.1 uncultured bacterium | reverse complement strand
TTAGAAATTATAAAATCCGAAATCTCATTACAAAACTTCAACACCTGGTTTAAGTCAACAGCGGGAACTTCCTTAGACGATGATACCTTAAGGGTCTCGGTCCCGAACAGATTTGCCTCCAATTGGATCGAGGAAAAATTCAGCGGCGTTGTCGCCGCAGCTGTGGAAACCCGCCTTGGGTCAACCAGGGAAGTAGAGTTTATTCTAGGTTTTAACGACGACAATCCCGGGGACAACTCTGATGCGAGACCCGTTCAGAAATCAGCTCCCCCGAAAGCGGCTTCCCCCGAAACTCATCTCAATTCTCGCTATGTTTTTGACAGCTTCGTGGTCGGCGAATCGAACAGGTTCGCCCGGGCCGCTGCCGAGGCTGTGGCCGAGGCTCCCATGCAGACTAAGTACAACCCTCTATACATCTACGGAGGAGTCGGGCTCGGGAAAACCCATCTCTTGCAGGCCATCGGGAACTTCGCCAGAGAAAAATACTCAACCCTCAAGGTTTTATACGTAACCTCGGAAAAGTTCACCAATGATTTCATCGAGGCCATAGCTCGCGCCAGAACGTCTGATTTCGCCAGATTTTACAGAGGAGTCGATCTGTTGCTGCTGGACGATATCCAGTTTTTGACCGGAAAGGAAGCGACGCAGGAGCAGTTCTTCCATACTTTCAATGCCTTATACCAGGCAGGCAAGCAGATAGTGCTGACCTCCGATCGCACCCCGCGAGAGATTAAGGGCCTTGAGGAGCGGCTTTTGTCCCGTTTTCAATGCGGCCTGGTAACGGATATCCAGCCACCCGATCTGGAGACCAGAATCGCGATTTTAAACCAGATGGTGGAATCGGAAAAACTATCCGTTCCTTATGATGTCATAACCTATATCGCCGACAACATCACTAAAAATATCAGGGAACTCGAGGGATCCATAATCAGGCTTTTAGCTTATGGTTCCCTAACGCGCAAGGAAATTGACGCCAACCTGGCCTATGAGGTCTTGAAAAATGCATTTACCAATGATCAAACGATAAACGTTGATTCGATTACAAGCGCAGTCTGCGATTACTTCAACCTGCAACCGGATCAACTGAGATCGAAAAGGAAGACTGCTGATCTCGTCAGGGCAAGGCAGATGGCGATGTTTTTATGCCGCAAATACATCCCTACTTCGCTCAAAGCCATCGGCGAGAAATTTGGCGGCCGGGATCACTCTACCGTCATTCATGCTCTTACCTGCATCGAGGAGGGTATGAAAATCGACTTAAGTATTAAATCCGACATCGACAAAATCGAGGGTTTTCTAAAATCACATTAGGGCTGCTTTCCTTCCAAGCAACGTCACCTAAACTTGACAAGGAAATAGTGATCGGAATACCTTTGTCTCATACCTATTATATTCATTGCTATAAATCCGTCCCTGAGCGTCTCCTCGTCCTGTACACAACTTGTTAAACATACCCGCCTATATGTTGGTTATTCCCCGAGTTGCCGTTTCCACCTAGGATTGCCTTAAGCTCTTCTCGTGAGATTTTTATTTTTGTTGACAGAATTGCCGGTTGATAATACTTTTCCACCTGCCGTAGAGCGGCAGACCCTGCTATGCGGCGGTATGTTAAGGGGTGGTGTTAGAGAATTATTAACATTTCAACGCCCTTTAGTATGAGTAATATATTTAAATTAAATAGTAAAAAGCGACTAAGCAATGAGACAGTGCGTGAGAATGACATTCAGTACTCCGAGCACCCCATCTTCGTTGTGATGATTGCTTTTTAGAGGAGGGTGTGATGAAATTCAAGACGCATAGGGCAAATCTACACCAGGCGACTTCGAAACTTCTCAGCGTCGTTCCACCGAAAACCACCTTACCCATCCTTTCGAATATACTCTTTGAGTTAGACAAAGATAAACTCTCGCTCAAGGTAACTGACCTGGACGTTTCCATGACGGCCACCATTGCCGTGGAATCCCAGAAATCGGGGTCTATCACTGTGCCGGCCAAGGTTTTCTTCGAGATAGTCAGGGAATTGCCGGATTTTGAGATTGAAGTCTCCAGTTTTGAAAACAGAATGGAAATAAAATGTGGCTCTGGTATTTATAAAATGTCCGGTTTTCCGTCTGACGATTTCCCCAAGCTCCCGGATATTCACATAGCCCGGCAGGTAAAGATGAATGGAGCTATACTGGCCCGCATGATAAGAAAAGCTCTCTTTGCCGTATCCCGCGATGAGACCAGGCCTGCTTTGAACGGTGTTTTATGGCACCAATCGGAAGATGGGCTTAATCTGGTGGCCACGGATGGTCATCGACTATCCAAGGTCGTTCGCTCGGACCTCAAAATCGGCGGTTATTCGAAAGATATAATTGTGCCGCCAAAAGCGCTTGACAATCTCGTAAAGTTGATGGGGGACGAACCTGGCGACGTGGGAATTATCATCAATGAAAGCTCTATTGTCTTCGTTCTGGAAAATGAGATTCTGACATCGAGGCTCCTCGAGGGCCCGTACCCGAACTATGATCAGGTAATTCCCCGCGACAACAATAAGATCCTGACCGTGGATAGAGATATTCTAAATGCAGCGGTCAGGCGCGTGGCTATTCTATCGAACTCCCTCACGCATCAGATCAAGTTCTCGTTGAAGACCGATGAGCTGGAGCTTCTGGCCACAAATTTCGATTTCGGCGGGGAAGCCAGGGAAAAGCTAGCGGTCGGCTATAAGTTTGAGGATATGGAAATCGGCTACAACGCTAACTACGTTTTGGAGATCCTCAAGCATGCGGACGGCGAGGAGGTCATATTCGAGCTAAACACCCCGACCACTGCGGCCATCGTTAAGTCAGCTAAAAAAGAGGAAAACGAAGAATACTTCTTCCTGGTTATGCCGCTGAGATTGCTTGATTAACGCCCCTTGGCGAGTCGATACGTAAACCATCAGAATTTTCTCAAGAGAATATAAGAATTCAAAGGCCGTCGATATCGGGTCACTCCGGCGGCCATGGGATTATCATACTCGACGGGATGAGAATGTCGCAAGAACGGCCGTCCCTTTATCGAGAGAGCGCTTGTAGAGCTCGATAGAAATCAGGATGAACCGCTTTTAGCTTGCTTTCGGGTGCAGGTCGGGTATTTTTAGCGCGTGCGGCTATGGAAACAACAGGCTGTGGCAAAGACTTTACTCTCTTCGATGTTTACAGCATTAAGGTGGCTTAAAGGCAGGTTTAGCGCATGTTTCTGGCTATAGATATCGGTAACACTACCACCATGATAGGCTTTTTCGAGGGCAACGAGCTTAAGGGATCATTCAGGGTAGCATCATCCCACGCGGTCACAGCCGATGAAAGCGGTATACGGATCTACCAGCTGCTGCAATTCCATGCCGGCAAGGATAAAACCGTAAGAAAGGTAGGCCTCTGTTCCGTGGTGCCAACTTTGACTCAGATATATCTATCCATGGCCAGGAAATATTTCGGTATGGAGCCGATGGTTCTTACTCACAGGACCGATCTCGATTTTAAGATCCTGTATGAAGATCGTCGTCAGGTGGGCACCGATCGGCTGGCCAATGCCGCCGCCGTAAGGAGCCTCTATGGTTACCCGGCCATTATAGTGGATCTGGGAACCGCCACCACATACGATATTATTGATTCCGATGGCAACTACGCCGGCGGGTTGATTGCGCCGGGCGTCTGGACATCGGCTGCCAATCTGTTTAAAAGGGCATCGCGGCTATTTCCGGTAAAACTTGAAAAACCGGATAGATTCATCGGCACTGATACGGCCAATTCGATAAAATCCGGCATATACCACGGTTTCATCGGTCAGATGGAGTATATCGTAAACCGGATCAAGAAGGAAATGGGATTTGCCGAATGCAGGGTTATCGCTACGGGAGGTTATTCAGACATATTTTTGGAGGAAGCCCAATCCATAGAGACGGTCGATACCACCCTGACCCTTAAAGGGCTGCAGATAGTTTTGGACGGCTGAAGCGGTTCGATAATTGTCCTTAAGGATTTGAGAATTCACTTGCCGCAGAGCAAGCGATAGGTTACTTTTAAAAAGGAGGGACCTCCGGCAACGGCATCGGGAGGGTTTTGACAAATGAAAGTTGACCAATACAAGATAGATAGAAGCTCCTGGGACGAGATACATATCGACGGCTGGTTTAAGGCTCTCATCCCCCCCAATTGGGAGGTGGAGGATGACGAGGAGGTTATCGTATTCGATCCCTCCGGTTTCGGCGAGATGAGCATCAACCTGTTCACCAACGTGGGCCGGAATAGCAAAAAGCAAAAAGCCTCGAACATGATGTCCGACTGGGCGGAGGAACTCGGCTTGCTGGACGCCTGCGAGGTCTCCATATTCAAACGCACCCGCGACCTGTTGATAGCCTCAGCCGAATTCGTCTCCGATGAACCCGAGGGCGAGATTGTTTACTGGCGGATATATGTCGTTATCGGCGGGAAAATAAGCCTGGATATAAGCTACAGTTGTCCGCTGGAAGACCGCAACCGCGAGGAAGCGGTCATAGAAGGCATAGTCGACTCAATTGAGTTGATTGAGCCCACGCGCGATAGCAAGGTCCGTCAACGGCACCGGAAAGCTGCAGGCGAATAGCGAACGATCCGCTCCCTTTCCCGCTCAGTCTTTAATTTTTTCAATAAAATCTTCCCTGATAGGATGAAATATCCAGCATGTGGCGGCCGCTCAGGATAGTCGTCTCCACACCCGGGGCATGCGCTATACGCGGTGCGCTGCCAGTGTCGATAAAGTATGACGAATCTTTCTTAGTCATAATCAATCTCCTCAATATTCCGTTTGCCGGACCGTATATAGGATTTTCGAATAATAAGTCAAGACCGCGATTAGGTTATGGCCCGATACCAGAAGATCCGTTGCAAAAAGGAAATCTGCTTCGCTGCAACGGATCTAATATTTACGATAATATAATCGGTTGGGCTCAGGCTACGGTTTTAACATCGTTACCCCTGAACAGGAAGAACAGGGAGATGCACAATAGGGTGAATTGAAATTCCATGCCCATACCCAAATTGCCGGTGCCTATATTGATTGAGTTCCAGCCATTCTTTATATGGACCATGAAAATTGCGCCGAGCATAACGGGGGTGAAAAATAGTCCGCCTAGCCTGGTGGCCCAATCCGGCCCGAAGCCTCCGATCAGAATTAGCAGAGAACCGGCAACCTCAACTAAAGCGAGCATGTAGATAAGGAAAACAGGCATTCCCATCATCTGCGCCATGCCTGCGGCGACGGGGAATTTTCCCAATCCATGGTAAAGGAAAACACTGGCCAGAGCAATTCTCGGTAACCAGTGGATGTGGGGAGAAACGCCTTTCAGGAAATTCATCGAGATCCTCCTTCTAACTGGTGTTTGGTTTCGACGATATCCATTAACTATGATCGTGGATATCTTGTTCC
>CBEWDL010000181.1:0-5436 GCA_965555375.1 uncultured bacterium | reverse complement strand
CTTGAAACACCTGCAACAGAGTGGTGCTTTTTATTCAATTTCTCTTAGCCTCTGCCGAAATCAAAAGTAGATACGGGTAATTTTTATAAGGAGGTTTTAATGCCCACCGGAGTTGTCAAATGGTTCAACGAAAAAAAAGGGTTTGGATTCATCAAACCTCCCGACGAAGGTAACGATATCTTCGTGCATTACTCGGCCATCAAGGACGATGGGTTTAGGACTTTGACGGCGGGGCAGGCAGTTGAGTATGATTTTACAGATGGCCCGCGAGGGCGGCAGGCGACGGAGGTCATAAAGTTATAGTTAAAGCATACAATCCGAAAATTTAAATCCCGGTTCTTGGCCGGGATTTTTTGTTGCAGGAGCGTCCTTCCGAGGTTCTGTTAGATTGTATTCAAATTGATGCCGGGTTAATCTGAATACATCCTATTGAGATTCAAGAATTATAATGCTCTACTTCTTTGCCTTGACCATCATCCCGATCCCGATTGCCAGGAATAACAGGTCGCCGAGGGAGGCGGCAAGAAGCGGCGGCAGCTTGCCGTTGTTGCCGAGGCTCTGGCCGGTTCGGATCAAAACGAAGAATATAAACGACGTTATTATGGATATGCCGAAACCAACCGACGGCCCGGATCGCCGGGGGTTGGCCGCCAGCGGCAGGCCGATCAAAACCAGTATAAAATTGGCAAACGGAAAGGTTATTTTCAGGTAGAGCTCCACCTCGTCTTTTTTCGTCGGTTCGCCAATCGTTTTTTTCTGGTCGATTCTTCTTTTCAGGTCGAAAAAGTTTATCTGGCGCGGCGGGACCGGAAGCTCGGCCAGCATCTCCGGCGTCTGGGTTAGAAAGGGCGCCCATAAGGTATCAAATTTGACATAGTGATCGGGCAGACCGGTCGTCTCGTTAGCGAACTCCTGGGCGCTTCCATTAATGAGCACCCAGCCGGAATCCGTGGAGATTATTTCATCCGCGATATATGTTTTCACAATTTTGTTACTTTTGATCCTGTGGACTTTGACGCCCAATCCCTTTTTGGTATTGATATTGTAGGTTTTGCTTAATAGCATCCAGCCGTCGCGGCCGGGCAGCTTGACGTTGCTGCGGGTGAGCTTCGACGGTCTCGAGCGCTTTTCTATCAGGGTTGATTTAATTTCATCCTTGCGCTTTTCGCAGCCTGTCAGGACGAATTCCCCGAATAGCGTTACCCCGATGGATAATACGAAGGCTGCGGTCAGGATGGGGGTTGAAATTCTATAAAGGCTCAATCCCGAGGCTTTCATTACGTCGAGTTCATGGTTTTTTGCCAGCGAGCCCATGGAGAATAGCGTCGATACCAGCATGGCGACCGGAAATGCGAGTATGATGTAAAACGGCATATAGTTGACGTAATACCAGGCCATAACGTCAAATCCGACGTCATACTTCTCGATCATGCGCCAGCCGCGCTCGACGAAATCCACCACGAATACGATAACGCTGAAGGCTATAATGGTCCCGATAAGACCGCTTGAGAACTTCTTTAAGATATATCTATCGAGAGTTTTCATGTTCGAGGCCGCATAGACCGGCGCCAGGAAGGAACGAAGATCGATTGAATTCTATCCATAATGGAAACCACGGTCGATTGCCTGATATACATTATATTCAATATGATTCCGGCCCCTCCCACAATGATGTTAGGCAGCCACATGGCCCAGAAGGCTGGCAGCGTATTTGAATCCGCAAGCTGTTCGCCCCCGATTAGGAAAGCCCAGTAGACGATGAAGAAGAAGAGCGAGAGCGCAATCCCGGTTGCAAATCCCCCACGTCTTGCAAGAGCGCCAAGCGGGGCGCCGATCAGGGCGAATGATATGCAGGCCGCCGGAATCGAAAACTTCTTGTGTATCTCGACCTCCATGGAGTTTATTTCACGTTTGTAAGAAGCTGCGCTCTTCTGGAAAAAGGCAAGTCTGGCTCGAACATCTTTGTTTTTGCCATAGGCCTTTTTGGCGGCGCTTTTTGTAAGTTTTAATTTAGCTGCCTTATTGTCTTCTAAGGGGATGCTTAAGATTTCCGAAACTGCAGAATTTGTAAGGCTGTCTGACTGACCGATAGCTTCGGTTAATTTTTCCAGCCTGTCCTGATTACGTTCCAGCATCATGGCCACTGTCATCTCACGGTCGCCACGGGTGCTCTGGGCTGTGCGCTCCAGATCCGACGATGCTCCCGGAATCGCTATGGTTTGACGTGCGAAATCGGTCCTGGTGATCCCGGCATGGTTTTTGGCATCCACCTCCAATATTTCACCGTTCTCTAATTCCATCATGAGAGTGGATCCGTCGGAACTGAAATACATCTTGCCGCGCCTGGCAGTTATGATCCTCTCGCTGTTTTTCGTCTGGATTATGATTATATCCGAAATTTCCGAGGTCTTTCTGGCGATGGTTCTGACCCTGATACTGTAGCCCTCGAAATAGTCGAGAAAGATATTTTCTTCCAATGACCAGGTCGGTTTTTTGCGTGTAATATCCGTAAGCAGCATCCGGGCCTTATGATTGGATTCAGGGAGAACTCTGTCGTTGAACCAGACCATTACGATAGTCAAAAATAATGCAATTCCCAATACAGGCAAGATAAGTCGATAGAATGGTATGCCGCAGGATTTGCAGGCGGTGATTTCATTGTCGGCCGCCATCCGTCCGAAAACCATAAGCACCGCCACCAGAACCGCCATGGGAACCGACAGGGCCAGCATCCATGCCAGGTTTAAAGCAAATAGTTCAATGACCAGAGGCGCATTGATTCCTCTATCTATTATGAGATTCATGATGTCAACCAGGAAATCCATAATCAGAACCAGGGTGATTATGGCCAACCCGAAGAAAAACGGCCCCACTGATTCCTTCACCAGGTATCTGGACAGAGTTCTCATAATCAATTGATTATATCGGCCTTAAGCGACATTCACAAGCAAATTCTGCTTGACATAAAAGGCCGATGTTCGGTTATTGAAAGCCTATGAAATCTTCGTTTATCGCCGAACTTTCGCCGGGTGATGATGTTAATGATCTCTTTGCGATTCGCAAGGTGGATCTGAGAGAATACTCCGGCGGCAAGATGATAATTCTTGAACTGGTTGACCGCTCCGGGCGTTTGAACGGTGTGATCTGGAATGGATCATCGGAGATAATGAAAAGTCTTCTGCCCGGGGAGGTCTGCCGTGTAAAAGGTACAGTCTCGACATACAAAGGCGAAAATCAAGTTACTATCGAGAAAGTTGAGCCCGTTACCGAGTATGATCCGGAAGATTTCCTGCCGCGCGGCCCGTTTACATTTGATGAACTCAACAACAAGCTAACGGGTGCCATCGATAGGATATCCAATAGCCATTACAGAGAGCTTCTTAAGGGCATCTTCTCGGACGAGGAGTTTCGCCGGGGATTTCTTCAGGGTGTTGGCGGTAAACTCTGGCATCATAATTATGTTGGAGGGTTGGCGGAGCATTCATTGTCAATCTTCGAACTTTGCTCGAATTTTGCATCGCATTACGAAGAACTCGACAAAGATCTCCTCCTTACGGGCGCTCTTCTGCACGATATCGGCAAGGTGGAAAGCTATTCGCTAAACAGCGCCATCGAATATACGGATTCTGGAAGGCTTCTCGGGCATATAGTAATCGGCGACCAGATGGTCAAGGATGCCATTGCCGGCATACCGGATTTCCCCCGGGAAAAAACTATTAAGATCCGGCATTTAATTTTATCTCATCAGGGTTCACCTGAACAGGCATCGCCGGTGCCGCCCATGACTCCGGAGGGGATGGCGCTTTATATAGCAGATCTTTTAGATTCCAAGCTGGCAGCTATGCGTCGAATAAAGAATAAGGAACAGCGATCGGGGGTTAAATGGTCAAATTACGTCAGACTGTTAGACAGGCATATTTATTTCGGCAACAGCGGAGCAGAGGATGAGTAAGAAAATTTATGATCCCATAACGGCGCTTATCCCTCTTCCAGCAGTCATGGTTTCGTGTCAGAAGCCGGATGGAAAACCCAACATCATAACAGTATCATGGACCGGAATAGTTTGCAGCGAGCCGCCTATGATATCGATAAGCATCAGAAAAACCAGGTATTCTCACGATATCATAAAAAGCACCGGGGAATTCGTCGTCAATATAACCAATCATAAACTGGCAGCGGCTGCGGACATCTGCGGTGTGTTAACGGGACATGACCATGACAAATTCAAACTTGCAGGGTTGACCGCCGAGCCAGCCTCGAAGGTGCGGGTCCCGATGATCGCCGAATGCCCGATAAACCTCGAATGCCAGACCAGGACGGTAATCGAGCTTGGCTCTCATGATATTTTCATAGCGGAAATCGTGGCCACTCATATCGATGAGAGCATTATCGGTAGCGACGGGCGGATTGATGTCGAACTTCTCGATCCATTAATATATTGCACCAAAGCGCAGCAGTACTGGTCGGGGCTGTCGCGGATGGAGGGTAAGTACGGTTTCACCGGTGGAGATCCCAAGCTGCGGAAGAAAAGTTGAAATTCGAGATCCGGTCGCGAGCCGATAAGGCTCGTTCAGGCGTATTAACCACAGAACATTCCACAATTCCAACCCCCGTTTTCATGCCTGTTGGCACCCGGGGCACGGTTAAAGCTGTCTCCAACGAGGATCTGGAATCTTTTGGGGCGCAATTAATTCTGGGCAATACGTATCATCTGTATCTCAGACCGGGCCATGAGGTAATCGGGCGACTCGGCGGCCTCCATAAATTTACCGGATGGGACCGCTCGTTTCTGACCGATTCCGGCGGTTACCAGGTATTCTCGCTTAAAACGCTCAATAAAATAGACGATGGGGGAGTCAGTTTTCAGTCGCATATCGACGGTTCGAGACATCGATTTACGTCGGCCGGTGTAATCGATATTCAGCTAAGGTTGGGGGCAGATTTTGTTATGCCGCTCGATATCTGCACGCCGTATCCGGCCGATGAGAAGACAGCGCTTACCGATATGAAACGCACCGTCGCCTGGGCTGAGCAATCGTTCAGGCACTTTAGAGAAAATAACGGCCCGGGGGATAGCCAATCGCTGTTCGCCATCATGCAGGGGTCGGTTTATACCGATCAGAGGCTATCATGTCTGGAATCGCTTTTGAAGCTCGATCCTCCCGGCATATCAATAGGCGGGCTTTCTGTCGGTGAGCCGAAGGAGGACAGAAGGAGAGTGCTGGAGACCATCATGCCGCATCTCCCAGAAAATCTACCGCGCTACCTGATGGGTGTCGGCACCCCGGAGGATATAATCGAGGCGGTGGAGTTCGGGTTCGATATGTTTGATTGCGTCATGCCGACCCGGAACGCCCGCAACGGCACACTGTTTACGCGTTTCGGAAAGATGATCATAAAATCGGCTCGATACATCGAGGATCAGAATCCGGTCGA
>CBEWDL010000180.1:0-5556 GCA_965555375.1 uncultured bacterium | reverse complement strand
ACGATACGGTCATCGGGCCATTCGTAGATGAGATTGACCGGTTCGGCGGATTTAAGTCCGGCCTTTTCTTTAAGAATCAAACAGTCGAGGACATCAGGAAGGCATTAAAAGTGTTTCCAACTCTAAGTTTTGATTCCCGGGAGATTCACAAGCACGCCGCCAGATTCTCGAAGGGGAATTTTTTTGCCCAGATGAATGAATTGCTAACCGAGGGCGTGGGTCTTTTCAGGAAGCAGGGAAAACTCAAGCTTGAGGAGCGCCTGGCAAATTGAGGACGAAGGTTCGATATATTTTGCCGGTAATCTACATACTCGGTGATACACTGGGTATCCTGGTCGGTTTCTATTTAGCCTATGAAATCAGGTTTTACTCCGCCGCCAATAGAGTCTTCCCGATCACCAAGGGCATACCGGAGCTAAGCCCGTATCTGCAGGCGCTTATTTTCGTGGGCATTGTCTGGATTTTTATATTCGGTCTAATGGGACATTACCGGAGTCGCCCGCCATCGTCTTTCGATCGCTTCTGGGAAACAATGCGAGGCGTAAGTTCGGGGGCCATAATTATAATCGCCACCACCTTTTTCTATCGTGGCGAGAGCTTCTCTCGCCTGGTAATGGGATTCGCCTGGATCCTGGGGATCGTAATTCTATATCTGTTTCGAGAAATCATTTATCGTTTCGAGCTTTATATGCTTCGACACGGTCTCGGCGTAAAAAGGGCGGTATTTGTCGGCGATGACAGAAATGGACTCTTGTTGTTTGAGAAACTCAAAGCTCAGCCAGCCTGGGGTATCGCACCGATCGGTTTCGTTTCCGATACGGAAATGGAGTTCCCCTGTCTGGGGAAAATCAATGAATTGGAGGATATCATAAGATCACAACCGATTGATCTGATCATATTCAACCTTCCTCCGGATCGCCGCGATTTCATAGCCGAGTTCGTGATGAAAAGCGAGAATCTGAAAACCGAATATATGACCTCGCCCGATATCATGGGTATCATGACATTCAATTCTGAGGCGGGCCAGATCGAGGGGATTCCGGTTGTACGTTGGGGACGAACCCCCATAGAGGGTTATGCGCGTCTGGTAAAACGGTTGTTTGACTTCGTCTTTTCCGGCCTGGCGATCGTTCTTTTTTCTCCTCTGTTAGCTGCAATCGGAATAGCGGTTAAGTTTGATTCGAGAGGTCCTATCCTCTTCAAACAGCGCCGGGTCGGCCGCAACGGGCTGGAATTCAACATGCTGAAATTCCGCTCCATGGCGCACGACCAGAACAATGCCAGCGGCACAGGCTGGACTGTAAAGGACGATCCCCGCCGGACAAGGGTCGGGGAATTCATACGCAAATACAGCCTTGATGAGTTACCGCAACTTTTCAACGTATTCATCGGCCAGATGTCGCTGGTGGGGCCGAGGCCGGAACAGCCGGGATATGTGGAGAGGTTCAAAGACGATATCCCCCGGTATTTTCAGCGACATAAGGTTAAATCGGGTGTAACCGGCTGGGCCCAGGTCAATGGCTTCCGCGGTGATACCTCGATTACCGAAAGGACAAGATATGACCTTTATTATGTCGAGAATTGGTCTTTGGTGTTCGATATAAAGATAATGCTTCTAACCATCCGGGACATTCTCAAAAGCCCAAACGCCTATTAGCGTTAGAGCGGCTAATGATTGTCTCCTTTAGATTGTTCTTGACTTTAAGGTGTTTTGATTTAACTTAATTGGTTGTTGAGCCGGGAGGCATTGCGGGAAACCGGCATGAGGCGGGCGCATTTTTTTGCCCGGGGAGTATAAGAGATTTTGGCACCATCGGCGAAAACTAAAAGCCCAGCCAAGGTGGGAATCGATTTCGGCCGGACAAACTACATCGTCCTGGGGATCGGCCTGTTTCTGGTGATTGTGGGTTTTATCTTCCTGGGCGCCGGCGATATCACCATATCTCCGATCCTGCTGGTCTTAGGATACTGTGTTGCGATTCCCCTGGGGATTCTCCTGCCGGATCGGAAAAAGAAAAAAGAATCGCTTGCCGGTGGCGGTGGCGCTGCCGATAGAAAGGGTGACAAGCAGGGCAGTTAGCTCAGCTTGGTTAGAGCGTCTGCCTTACACGCAGAAGGTCGCTGGTTCGACTCCAGCACTGCCCAGATTGAAAGTAGAATAGCTTTTTGCACGGGGTCGTAGTTCAGTTTGGTTAGAACGCCCCCTGCCACATAGTGCCGGGAGAAGGTCGAGAGTTCTTTAATAAATAAATGGGGTCGTAGTTCAGTTTGGTTAGAACGTCCCCCGCCACATAGTGCCGGGAGAAGATCGAGAGTTCTTTAATAAATAAATGGGGTCGTAGTTCAGTTTGGTTAGAACGCCTGCCTGTCACGCAGGAGGTCGAGAGTTCGAGTCTCTTCGGCCCCGCTTTGATCTAGGCTTCCGCAAATCGTTGAAAGACAAGCGGAAGCCTTTGTTTTTCATGGGTTTACGTTGTTAGGGGGTTGGCTATAACCTTGAATAAATATCCATAACTTACAACCATTTTAGTCCCAAATAAGTCCCACTTTGGGCCCAAAATGTCCCAAATTAGTCCCACTAATAAGGCAGTTTATTTATGGCAATATGGTTTTGGTCGGGTGATAAGTGAGCATATTTCATCGTGGTCCTAATGTCTGTATGCCCGAGTAAGTTTTGGATCACCGGAATCGGAACTCCGGCCATTGCCAGGTGAGAAGCGAAAGTATGCCGGAGATCATGAAGCGTACCACGCATACCGAGTCCTTTAACGAGTTTCTTGAAGTTCTTTCTAAGCGTATGGATATTTTCGTAGGGTCTATAGACCGGCTCGGAACCATCGCTTCTTTCTTTCAGCGACTTCAACGCTTCGAAGACCTTGGGATTTAGTGGAATTGTCCTGATTCTTTTTCCTTTGGGGACAAATTCGTCATAGGGCCAGACCCGAATTGATTTGTCTTTAAAATCCACATCGCGCCAGCGGACATTATACAACTCGGACCTCCTTAATCCCGTGTATACGAGAATAATGATTCCAAACCTCAGGGGCTCTCCTGCATTTTTAATTAGGGTCTCGACCTCTTCCTTCTTGAAAAAATGATATGTTTCGGGCACCTTCGGCTTCTTTACCTTGGCGAGCGGATTGCTTTCCAATAATCCCCAGGAAACAGCATAGTTTAACATCGTCTTAAGGCGACCCAGATAATTGCTCCTGGTTTTTGGCTTACGCCCCTTCAATACAGTTGAATCAAACTCTTCATAAATACCTGGGGTGATAGCGCCGATATATTTAACGCCCTTACGCGCGAAGAACTCCTGCATGATCCGAATGCGCGAAAGATCACCAGCGAAACTTCCGACTGCATAATTATTATGGGCAAAATCAATGTAACGTCTAAAGAACTCGGCAACTGTCACCTGTTTAGGTTTTTTTTCTGGAACGCCGAGTTCGCCTTTAAACAGTTTCAGTTCGATGTCGCTCAGCTTTATTTGTGCCAGCTTTTTATCAGAGGTTCCGGTCGACACCTTAAATCTACGTCCATTTACGGCATATGTTACATACCAGATTCCGTTTCTATCATACAACTTAGCCATGTGTTTGCCCCTTATTGAATTAATCTCGCATCGGGTTATATCTGAAGAACTTCAAGACCGCTGTCTTCTCAGCCATAAACTCCCCATTGATCATATATCCAGGCAGACGTTTCCTGGGGTCAGGATGATTAATGTACTGATCGATTGTGGCCGGAGCCTTCCGGAACAGACGGATTATATCCCGTCTGCTCCAGAATGCCTCTTCCATTAATTCGTCGGGGGTTTTACGACGAAGGCGTGGCATGTTTACATTCCATTATTCTTTTACCCGAAATTCATCATAAAATCACCTCCCGGTGGAAAATTTAACCAAAAAAACCACCGGGAGGCTTCGGAACGCCTACAGACGTCCCTACGTATTACTGTCTGTTGGACTATCCTTTGGAGCCCGACCGAATTCGATGAATAATCTGTCAGCCTCGGTCAGGTGCTCAAAAATGTTCCGCATATCGCCAATCAATCTCTCAAGCGTTTTTGCGGTTTCGTCGATCGATTCGAACCTATGCTCCTTAGCTATATGATGAGATGAATTCCCAATGATGATCGCCCACTCATGCAAGAATCCTCGAGTGAGAGCTTCATAATTTCTCAGATCATCCAAGGATTGGAATTCTCTGGCTGAAGATGCGAGTTGATCCAGCCTGGGGAGGATGTAATCAGTATATGCTCGAACCGAGATGTACGTATCGCCATTTTTATCCTCCAGGGCATCCGCGTCAGCAAGGATGTCCATCGCGGCACTGCGCTGGTTATCGTTCAGGCTGAGGGCTTCAAAATGCTGCTCTACCGATACGTGGAAATCGCCTTCATCTTTCATTTCAACTACCTCTTTCTTAGGTTTCAATTATTTTTCACCTCCCAGCCGCTATGGAGAAAAACGACCGGGAGGATTGGCTGATGACTACTTATCAGCCTTTGTGTTTTTTGGTGAACCTGATTCTCTGGGAGTCAAATAGACAAGCTTGAATAGAAGTTTGTTGGCAGAAGCGTTATGCCTGGATATGGCAATATGTTGCTCCAGAATTTTATCAAACACCTGCTGACAATCAGCAATAGACAAACTATTCTGTGAATCGGGAATAGAATCAATGAACAATTTAGTTAGAAATATCCATTCAAAAAGCATATCCCTCGAGGTATTCGAATAGAATTCCAAGACATAAAAATCATCCGAGGTTCTGGCGTTTTTCCCTACGCGATCCAGGTGTTCCATTCTACCGGAAGTGTACTTGGTAAGAGAAAGGTACTGTTTATTGCCATCGCTAATAATCGAGCCAAAGCCTTTCATCACTTTTCGCCTGGATCGACGCTTATCTCCAGTAAGTCCGACTGCCTTGAGATAATCGTTCAATGGAATTCTGTAGTCCAAAATGTTTTTCATGATTTCCTCCATCTTTTCACATTTAATTTGCCCGGTCACCGCGGAAGCAGCGACCGGGAGGGATTTGACACTACTTTAATCCGTATCTGTACTTTCTATCGTCGAATCCTTTGGATTGTGATAATCGGCGGGTGTTGGCGTAGATTCGAATAGAAGGTTGTGGGCATGAATGAAATGTTCGAAAAGGGCACTTAAATTGGCAGAAGCGAATCCAAATTCTCGTTTAAATGTCTTTCTCTTGTTAGGGCAACAATCGGCGTAACTCAAGGTTACCAGGCTGACAAAACGGCGTCTATCATCGATATAGTTGTCTGCCGCGCATACATATTCATATGCCTTAGCATAAGTGCTCTCGTTTTCAGCTTCTTTTTTGAGTTTTTCGAGATGTGACAATATGAAGCGATCATATAATTCGATATCAAGGAATTCGAATTCGCCATCTGTAACTACGGCGTTTGCTGGTTTTATCAATTCTACAATCTTCTCACAATCTTTGCCGCAAACGTCATGGTGACCGAAGTAGTTGTAAAGGAAAATCGGTTTTTGTTCTTTTGAATTTTTCATAATTTACTCCTATTAAGCC
>CBEWDL010000179.1:0-5572 GCA_965555375.1 uncultured bacterium | reverse complement strand
GACGAAGCAGCGGCGCTTATCGGCGGGCTGGGGGTGGCGGCCAATACGCAGTCGGGCGGGTCGGGGCGCTTCAAAATCTTTCTCAATGATAACGGCACCCTTGAAACGGTCCCTTTCTGGACGTCCGCCAGCACCGGGTTTGGGTCCGAAGCGGCATTTTCGGACGTGGATAGCGACGGGGATTACGATTTGATCTGCGGCCGCTGGTGGGGTCTGGTCTATATCTATCTCAATAATGACGGCAGCTTCAATCGGAACCCGGACTGGAACAGTTCCGGCTCCTACACCAGCGTTGTCGAAAATATAGTATTCGGCGATTTTAACACCGGTGCGGAGAGAAGATACCATGATGTATTCTATAGCCCGGCCAATCGTCTAATTATGCTTCCATATCGCCAACTGGCAGCGGTTGACTCGGTCAGGCTGGATGGCTTCGTCCTCCGCCCTGAAGAATACTGCCTGAGCCTGTGGGACGGCTGGGTTTCGCTCGGAACGCCGATCCTGGACTCGGTGGAAGTCTTTTACCGTCATTCGATTTCAAAGGACATGGCTGTTTCAAACTGGGACAGGGAAACCTTTATATTTTACAATACGAATCCAGGTTTTATGCCGGGGGATGTTAACGCCTCCGGCGGTGTGGATGGTCTGGATCTGGTTTTTCTGGTAAACTATCTGAAAGGCGGTCGAGCTCCTGAGCCGCTGCTGGCGGCGGACGTGGACGGCAATTGCGCTGTCGATGCTGAAGATGCGATCTATTTCCTGGACTATTTTAAGGGAGGTCCCGCTCCGCTGGTCGGCGATTGTGATTGAAAAAACGGAACCGATAGCCGATCGATCCCTTATCCTCTCAGGAACAAATCTATATATGATTGGCTATAAATCTCAGGGCAGGAGTAATGGCGACATCCAGTTGAGTCGTTCACCGTTTCCCCGTTATTGTAATCACCACGGGGGGGTGAGTAAACTTGACGCAACTAATCAGATATTTTATAATTTGTCGCCGGGATCGCCGCCCGTTACTGGATAAGGTAAGAATATTCTGATTTGAAGGCGGAGAATTGACTAAAGAATTTACTTATGCACTCGTTCTCGTTCTGGCGGGATCTGCCCTGCCACAGAACGAACACGGGGCGGTTAAAGAAAATATCTGCTATACCGAGAGCATCGAGGCTGAGAGTGGCGCTTCTTTCGCCGTAAAGGTATATGTTAACAACCTGGATACCCTGGTGGGCATGCAGGTTCCGATTTATTACCGTTCCGACGATGTGAATTTGCGTTGCGATTCGGTGACCTTCGACGCCTCCCGCTGCCAGGGCTTTTCAATGAGTTTTTTCAAAATCGAGCCTGAAGAGAAGGTCGTATTTTTCGCATTATTGAACATAAGCGATCCCGAAAAGGGGATACCGGCGCTGAATCCCGGTGACGGTCTGGTGGCCAGACTGTGGTTCACCGCGCCTGAGGATAGCCGCTCAGGCAAGGTGGTCCTGGAAAGCGGCCCTGACGCTTATTTCCCGCATGATAAGATCAATTACGGTTATCTGTTCTGGACCCCAGCCGCAGTTCAGGTGAAATGCAGTTATAGGCCGGGAAATATTACTTTGAAATAGCGGCTGAATAAGTTATAATCAAGCGCCCGTTTTCGCTGCGGCCTTATGTTGGAGGCGCGGCGTCGATCTTTCTGAGCGAGTATTGAAGGATAATGACTTAAATAAAGGAGGAAGGTTGAAAAAAGCGTTAGTCTTAATTCTTTTGATGTCTCTGCCGGGTCTTGTTCTGGCCCAGGAAGAGCAGAAAGAGATCAAGGGGAATACCTGCTATACTGAGAGCGTGGAGGTTGAAAGAGGCACCTCGTTCCCTGTCAAGGTATTCGTGAATAACGTGGACTCGCTGGCCGCCTTTTCGGTGCCGATTTATTACAGGTCCGATACTGTGAATCTGCAATGCGATTCGGTTACGTTCCACGGGTCCCGTGCCGAGTATTTTTCGCTGAGCTTTTTCAAGATCGAACCTGTAGTCAAAGTTGTATTCTTTGCGTTTTTGTGGGTCACCGATCCCGAAGATGTAATCCCGCCGCTTGAACCCGGCGAAGGCATGGTAGCCGAGCTCTGGTTCACGGCTCCCAAAGATATAAAGGCCGGTAAAGTGGAATTGGAAAGCGGCCCCAACGCTTTTTTCCCGCATGAACATGTCGACTACAGCTATGAGTTCACCACTCCGCTGGCGGTCGAGGCAGATTGTGAATACATGCCGGGGTATATATCCGTGAAATAACCGGGGCGAAAATTTTTAACCGGCGGCGGATTTTTCCGCATGAGTTTTCTTTAGACTAATAATCGGCTTTCCCAGGCCGATTATTTTTTGCTCAAAGAACTGCATATCTCCTACCATCATCTGTCATGATTACAGCAAAGCCGGTGAACCTTCCTCTTAAGGGATAAATCAAAATGGGCAGGCCATCCTGTCCGGCTTGCTAAAGATTTATCTAAGATGTCGCCAGTATGGCGATAAGAATCATGGAGTCTTGAAGAAAATGGGCGATTATGCACGGGAAGACGCTTTTTCTGGCAATGAATAACCCTGAGAAAAGCATTCCATATATGAAGGTTAAAAGCACTCCTGCAAAACCCTGATAGAGGTGCCCCAGAGAGAAGGCGGCCGAGCCGAGTATGGCTCCTATCCAGTATGATCCTGAAAGAATTCTCAGCCGGGTTATTACATATCCTCTGAAAGCTATCTCCTCAGACAGGGCGGCACCGGCGGAAAGCAAGATCCAGATCGTTCCCTCGGTTGCAGTGGCTGGAAGAAGATGGAGGAATTCCTTTTCGGGCAAATATCCCGATCTTGCCATCGAACCCTTTATAATAATCATCAGCGACCAGGCGCCCACAAAGAAGATCAATCCTGCGATCGTATTCGACCAATTGACATCCTTGCGACCGAGACCGATACCGGTAAATTGCTCCCCGCTGCGTCTAAGCACAACCCATACTGCGGCAAATATAACCCCTTGCATGAATAATACCGGCAGATATACCTGTTTTATTTTCGATGTTATCGCCTCGGGAGAGGTCGAGCCCAGCATATTGAGAACAATGCTTAGCGACGGGTAGCCTAAAAGCAAAATCAACAGGAAGTAAATCTGAACGGGCGGCGGAACCTGTTTTCCCGTCGCGCCGGAAAATCCCGGCTCATAACTTTCCATGTTTCCGAATATAAAGCGCGGTGGGTTTTTTCAAAGGGAAATCATTTATTCCGCTATGAGGAAAGCCTCAGTTCTCGATCCCCACGGCGCTCAAGACCTGTTGCCATTCCGGATCGTTTTTAAATTCGAGGCGCACAGAGTAGCTGGCCAGCTCTGTGAATTTCTCGTAGGATTTCTTCATGTTTTTCCGGTCGTCCAGAGCGAGATACGTTTTGGCCAGATAAACATGTGCTTTCGGATCGGCAAAATTGAGTTCTTCAGCCCCTTTGAAAGCAGCCAGAGCATCATTGTAATCCTGGGTCTGATAATACGAGTTGCCGAGCTTGTAATAGGCTCCGAGGTTTCTGCGATCTATCTGGATTACTTTTTCATAATCTTGGGCGGCGCGGTCATAGTCTCCTTGAGAGAAATAGAGGTCTCCACGGCTGTAATACGCCGTAAACGTATTGGGCCTGGCATCGATCAGGCCGGTTAACGCCTCTATCTGAGTAGCTACGTCGCCTTTATTACCGGCGATCCTTGCGGCCTGCATGAAATAGGTGGTGGCCTGATCCAGTTGACCCTGAGCCTGAAAGCTGCGAGCCTTACCGAGCATAGCCCCTAAATCCTGCGGGCTTTTTTGCAGGATCTTATCGTAATACCTTAAGGCCTCATGATAATTGCCGGCTATCTCGTTTTCATAAGCCAGCTCACCGTCGGATTTCCTTTTCGTCGTGGATGACTTCTGCTTGGAAAGTGTATATTTATAGGATAGACTCTTACCGGATTTCATCGTTATCTGCCGTGATTTCGTCTCATACCCCATCTTTTTAACCGACAGGATATATCGTCCCGGTCTCACCTTGTACGAGTTGGATCCCACTCCCAGCGGTTTGTCATCAAGATAAGCAGCCGCGCCCTCAGGATTGAGCGTCAGCTTCAGAGTGCCCGATTCGGTTTTTGAGTTTGATTCTGCAGTTGATTGATTTCCCCTTTTGGACGGCGTCGATTTTATCGGCGTTGATGTTATCGATTCACCTTCGTAGAGGGTTATGGTGGTGATATCGTTTTCCAGAACGGCGACTCGTTCCTCGGCGATCGGAACATCATCTCTCAGATATTGAATTGTAAATAGTCCTGATGGCAGATCGTTGAATACGAAAAATCCGGCCTGATTGGTCTGAACAGTCCTGTTAAGCTCGACGATAGTAATACTCTGCTTCGAAAGAGGGCTTCCGCCGGCATCGTCGAAGGCCAAACCAACGATCTGTCCATTCTGCCCTCCGGAAAACCAGCCCGGAAAAACCAATAGCGCCAGAATCAGCGCGGCTCCTCCGACAATCGCCCCGATGAGCCATCTATTATCTTTTGGTTTCATCCTGACCTCATAAAGCTGATCGCCGATTTGCACCTCATCGCCGGGGAAAACTCTCGTGCCGCCCGTCAATGTCAGGGTTTCGCCTGATAGAAATATAATGCCTTTGGAGCGGGCCACCCGCGGCAGATCCAGAGGTGGAAGCTTCGGTTCCCGGGGTTCATCCGGTTTTTTTTCAATCCCCGGCGCTAATTCGTCTTTCATGTTTTGCAGCCGTATTTTTTGGGTGGCCATCAACTCCTCGCCGTCTGGCAAGTCTTCCTGGTGATCTTCTCCGGAGATTTTGTCATCTTTCTCGATGGCAGATGCGCGATCTTCCGCGGTTTCGATCTCATCGCCCTTCTTGCTGCCAAGCGTCTCCAGAGTTAGGTTGGGTCCCGATTCGGCTCCCGATATGGTAAGTTTTATTTCATCGTCTCTGTAAACTGTCAGATCGTTTTCTATGGGCTCCGGTTCGATCACATCCTCGGGATCTTTATTGGAAACGGCGCTGTTATCGTAGCTGCCATCGCCCATGATAAAGTCTATGGGATCGGCCATATCAATCCGGTCGTCCTCGGCATCATCGTGTTGCACCTCCGCCATCGTTTGCCCTTTCAGGTTTAAATCGGTGGAATCAGCGATGCCGGAATGCTCTTTTGAAGAGGCGACGGGTTTGGGCTGAAGAGGATGATGGCAGTTTTTGCAGAAAGCCGCGCCTTCGAATTGGTTCTCCGTGCCGCATTTCTCACAATACATCAATATCCCTCCGGTTGAGGTTGTACTCTTTAGGATTATCGGTAGATTTGCGGCCATATTGAACATGAATGAACGTGGCCGATCGGTGAATGTACAGGGCTTGAAATGAGGTTACATGCACCGGTTATTCGAGGTTTTATAATGGAATTCTCTCAAAAGTGGTGCAGATTTATGCTGAATGCAGTATCGATCAAAGGTCATTGGCAGGATATGAACAACCATAGGGAATTGGTGGATTTTTTGATCCTCTTTAACGATAATAATGCCTTGTTTCTATC
>CBEWDL010000178.1:0-5600 GCA_965555375.1 uncultured bacterium | reverse complement strand
GTATGAAACCGTCTTTGTCGCCGAGAAGCTGCCATACCTTTTCGAGATTTTTCCACTCCGTCTCTTTGCCGTCCTCTATCTTCGATATGACCAGCGACCTGGTATAAAGCTGATAATCATCCAGAAAATGCTTATTCTTGAGTCTATCGGTATTGACAATCAGCCATTCCAACTCCCCCGATTCCAACGCCTCGGCAAATCCCGTTTCAATGGCCTCCTGAGAGTAGGCCTCTATTTTCTTGCATGAAAAGCATCGTCTGGTGCCGTGAAAATAATATGCAATTACCTTATGCGATATTTCCGGCGGCGCCTCCGCTTTCGTTGAATCGATCTTCGATTCGGTCGAATCGGACTCAGCCGATTGCGTTTCAGATGCCTTTATATCACCAAAAGCGGCACCACTAAGGATAAACAAAAGCAAGATCGCGAGAATCTTAATCATCGTGCTCATTTTAAAACTCCCGTATTAACGAAATTGTTACGTTAATCAATAACGATCCCTGATTACACCAGCATCTTCTTGAGCTCTTCAACCGACGGTACTTTCCCGGCCACCTTAACCGCCCCGTCGACTACCAGTGCGGGCGTCGTCATCACCCCGAAGCCGGTGATCTCCTGAATATCGGTAACCTTTTCGATTGAGAATTCGATACCCAGCTCTATGGCCGCCTGCTGTGCCTGTTTGCTCAACTTCTCGCAATTGGGGCAACCCGGGCCCAAGACCTGAATTCTCTTCATAGTTTTCCTCCACTTAGAAGAATGTTCCGTAAATCAAACCGCTGATCGTCGCCATTATGACGACCAGCGCGATATAAGCTATCGTCTTTCTCGTCCCCATCACGCTGCGAATGACCAGCATATTGGGGAGAGATAACGCCGGGCCGGCCAGAAGCAAAGCCAGCGCCGGACCTTTGCCCATCCCGCTGCCTATGAGTCCCTGCAGTATCGGCACCTCGGTAAGAGTCGCGAAATACATGAAAGCCCCGGCTACCGAGGCGAACAGATTGGCACCCAAAGAATTACCGCCGACAAAACCGCTGATCCATTCTGACGGAATGAGACCGCCATGGCCGGGCCGACCGAGCAACACTCCCGCAACCAGCACTCCAAGAAACAAAAGCGGTAATATCTGTTTAGCGAATCCCCAGGATTGATCGAACCACTCTCCGGTTTCTCCCTTACTCGTGCTTGTAATAACCGATAGCCCGATTACGGCTGCGGCGAAGGGGATCATCGGTTCCTGAGGAAAAATAAATACTAAAACTGCGGTCACAAAAACGGTCGAAAAAACCTTCCACCAGATCAAGCCAAACCAGGCTATCAGAATAACGGCTAACAAAACCGAAACCGCACCTGTGACTATCCATTTGGCCGAATAGACGGCATGCCAGAATCCTACTGCTTCAGAGGCTTTTCCCCAGTTGGCGAACACCAGTATCGCCACCATGGCGGCGAAATATAAGCTGTTCTTCCAGAGAGGGCGGATTACCTCGCTTTCCGGCAGGACCATCGGGGTATTCGCCTTTTCAATCTCCTCGTGCCGGAAAATAAGATGCATCAAAAGGCCGATTATGACGCTGAAAAAAATTGCCCCCACAGCACGGGCGACGCCGAGTTCGAGTCCCAATATTCTGGCCGTGAGTATTATGGCCAGCACATTGATGGCCGGACCCGAGTAGAGAAAGGCGGTTGCCGGGCCGAGACCGGCACCCATGCGATAGATGCCGGCAAAAAGAGGCAAAATCGTGCAGGAGCAGACCGCCAGGATGGAACCGGAAACCGATGCCACCCCGTAGGCCTGAACCTTTTTGGCTCCGACGCCGAGATATTTCATCACCGAGGCCTTGCTGACGAATACTGCAATGGCGCCGGCAATAAAAAAGGCCGGCACCAGACAGAGGATAACATGCTCACGGGCATACCACTTGACGAGGTGCAGGCTTTCCATTAAGGCATTATCAAACCGCGAGATCCCCAGCGGAAGGTAAAAGAAAATAAGGAAAACCGCCAGAATCCAGGCCAACGGTTTCCATTCCTCATTCCATTTCATAAATATCCTTCACCTATACGCCTATCGATCAGCCATCACACGGGTTCGAGGCCCTAAGATTTTTTTATTAAGGCCATCTGTTCTTTAGCCGTTGTCCGGATAACCGATTCCACGCAACCGAAGAAATTCAAGACGCATGGCACCCTCAGGCGGTAATAAACCTCAAGCCCGCGTTTTTCGTCTGCGATGATGCCGACATTTTTGAGCACGGAAAGATGTTTGGATACGGTTGACGTATCAGCGCCGATCATTTCCGTTAACTCGTAGACGCATCTTTGCCCGCGGGAGAGCTCATCGACTATAAAAAGCCGGGTGGGATGGGCCATGGCCTTGATTATCCTGGCCCGGGCCTCGAACAGAGCCTGTTTTTTCCGATCCACAATCAACCCCCTGTTGAAGTTTTCGTCTATTTGGTAAAATAGCCAAATAGATTAAAAGAGCAAGGGGATTTTTCATATTTTTCATGGTTTACTATTGTTGTGTATTCTTTGTTTCCTGCAGGCGCCGGGAATATCTAATAAGAGAGTATAAGAAAAAAAGCCCCGCCGCATCATGCAACGGGGCGACCCAAAAACCAGAAGGGGAAAAAATTTATCGTCCGTAGCTTTTTATCATGGTCAAGACGCTCTGCAGAGAATTTGTTACGTTCGAGAGCACCTTGCTGTAGCGTTTCAAAAGCTCCGAATACTGCCAGCGCATGGAAAGCGCCTTTTCCGGGAACTTGAGCAGTTCAAGCAAAGTCTTCTTGTAAATCTCGTCGATATACTGCAGGACATAGAACGGATACTCCGGTATGTTCGCATCCTGCACCAGGCCCTTGGATATCCGGTCGCGGTATATCTCGATCTTCTCCAAAACCACGGTGCCGAAACACCAGGGAGTCATAACCGATGATAGATTCTTTGAGTCGGTGTAGCAGAGATAAAGATGTTTAAAGAGACGCTCGATTATGATCTTCTTAGCGCGATAGAAGGCCAGGCTTTCCTCTTGCTCTTCGGGAGTCGATTCAATCTTGGCATTAAGCTGTTTGAGCTCCTTTAAGCATGTCACCTCGGTAATCTCGAGGAAACGGTAGAAAACATCGAAATAGACTTTGACGTTTTCGCTGGTAGTATAGATGTACCATCCAAGTTTATCCCGGCTGACCTTGGGATTTTTTAATAGAGGAAGATTTCTCTCTGTAAAACCTCTTTCAAGACCATTGGTTAACATTGACCCCCCGAATTTGCCTTTTCGCTTCCACCCAGCATACAGCAAACCTCATGCCTCAGCCAACCTCTTTGGCTCGCCGGGCAGTTTCTCAAGGAATGTAATTCATTGCACCACATGCGATTAATCCCTCACATCGAGGTTTACTACAGTCTTTAAATCAATATACTGCTCTATGGCCTTCAGTGCAAGCCAAAACTGCAATATTAGGAATGGAATTGCCTATTTGTTGCAGTTGACAAAGTAATTATGGCTCTATTATCAGCCCACTTGGTGGTTATCTCTTTTCGGGAAATCTGGCCCGAAATGGAAGCAAGCCCCACTGGCCGCCGGTGTGAATGAAAATAATATTGGAGCCTTTGCGAAATCTGCCCTCGGTGATGCTGCTAAATAATCCCAGCAGCGCTTTGGAGGTATAGGCCGGATCCAGGACTATGCCTGAATTCCTGGCCACATTGCTAATGAAATCGGTCTCCACCGGGCCGATTCTGGCATAACCCGGCCCGATGAATCGGTCGTCTATTTCAAACTCTTCAGGGTTTATATTCAAATTCCTACCGAGATCTTTCTCGACGGCGAGGCAGATATCGAAAATCCGTTTCTGAAAGTATATCGAGTTGCGCGAAACCGCAAAACCCAGGATCTTGATATCCCAGCCGGTGATTTTGTTTCCGAGATATAACCCTGCATAGGTGCCTCCGGATCCCACGGCACAGGCGATGGTATCGATTTTTATTTTCGCTTTTTCGACCTGCCTTTTGATCTCCGCCAGCGCCTTGATATACCCCCAGACGCCGAGCGGGTCCGAGCCACCTTCGGATATAACATACGGTCTCTTGCCTCTGGCCTTGCAGCGACGAGCCAGATTTCGCATGATTTCATCCACGCTTTCTTCGTATTCCCCGGAGGTGATGAATTTAGCTTTCGCGCTAAAGAGTCTGGAGAGAAAATAGTTGCCGTCCGGCGTCCTGGGTTCTCTGCCTTTCAGCACGAGGCGACATTCGATACCGGATGCGGCACAAAGCGCGGCCACAGCGCGGCAGTGGTTGGATTGCACTCCGCCGCAGGTTATGACCACGTTCGTTTTTTTAGAAATGAGGTCATAAAAAAGGAACTCCAACTTCCGGATCTTATTCCCCGACAGGATCGAGCCGGTCATATCGTCCCTTTTTATAAAAATCTCGATTCGTGAATCGGGATCGGGCGAAAGCGGCAAAATCTCCAATGGCGTCGGCAACTGTGCCAGCGAAAAACGCGGCGGCCGTTGAACCTTCATACCCTACCTCTTTGCTGCAACACCATCATCCAGAACCACTCGACGGTGTTCACGATAGTTAAAACTCCCTCAATGGTTACAGCCGACCGATGGAGATGTTACCGTCAGCAGCCGCCCGTTTTTCTCCAATCGCCAGTTCGAGAGTCCCGCCTTTTTTATAACCTCTCCGATTTCTTCGATAGTATACGATGCCCTGAACGAATTCAGAAGACTAATCGCAATCTCTTTGCCCATGGCGAATCTGATTTGCTGAACGAACGTGTAAAACGGCAGGAGAGCCTGATCGCGACGGAAATCACAGATAAGCGCCAGGCTGTCTTTTTTGCGAACCCGCTCGATCTCAGGGAAGATTGCCTGTGGATTTTTCCAGCGATGGAGCGAAAGAAGGCTGACCACGGCGTCGAATGTGTTATCCGCAAAGGGAAGTCTATTGTCGTCCCATGTTTTGAACGAGATCCGGTTACCGTAACCGTTACGCGAGGATATGGCTTCCCCGATCCTCACCAGCAACCCCGATTGCTCAAGCTCCACTACTGTCGTAAACTCCGTTTTATCGCAAAGCATCATCCCGAAAACTCCCGGCCCGCCGCCGATATCGAGCACCTTACCCTCTATATTTTTCATTTCCAGGAGCCTCTTTATAGCATCGAGGTAATGGCCGCGCATCCGAATATCATAGAAGTCGAAATGCTTTTCGGCGTCGCTATTGGCGATTATCAACCCCGGGTATTCTACACGTTTTTTCAGCACGATAGATATTTCGGGGTAAAGACCGCCGTTTGTCAAGTAGGGTTCAATACGAATCTGAACCGATATGGCAAGATTCGGGAATTAATATTTTCTCAACTGAGAGTGGATTTTTATTCTAAGCCGGCACTTTCTGCTCATTCAAGACTTCAGATAAAACTTTGTTCAATTCACTGGCCCTGTATGGCTTGGCTAAACACCCATTGAAGCCATATTTAGTATAATCAGCCATAATTGGATCGTTGGAATATCCGCTGGAGACGATCGCTTTTGCATCGGGATCGATTTCGCGAAGTTTCTTGATCGCTTCCCTTCCGC
>CBEWDL010000177.1:0-5914 GCA_965555375.1 uncultured bacterium | reverse complement strand
CAAATATTCGCCTCTGAAATCAAAATAGATGCCACTGGAAATTTATCGATGTGCATCATTTTTGCAAAATATTGCATAATGGATCGCAATAATCCACGAAAAGAGATATCCCGCTGGTTTCACAGCCTGCCGTCATAGTTTTAGGCTTCCCGCAAGGCTTGCTTAAGTTATAATCCGCAAGGAAGTTATATCGTCCTATATTGGTTCTTTCCCATAAAGCGATAATTCTCTTCCTGTCACCCCCTTAATGGCAATGAATTTGCAATTCAAGCACTCACGAAAAGGTTTACACGATCTTCTAAATTGATACGATGAGATACTTAAATCCGGTTTCAAATCCCTTAGCCCACTACTGGGAGGAAGAACTCACAGGTTTCTGGGGTATATGGCTGAGGCTACGGGAGAGGAGCAGGCGGCTTTTCGGCAGCTTGCTGGGTGAAGTAATCCTTGCCAATTTATATATGATCTCAGAACTGGTTGCCAGCCAGACCTCGTTTATCCTTTTACGATCCAGGCTGGCGAACATCGTTACCCGAATAAATTCTAGGGCGATAACCAAGAGAGCAATCGATATTGTGGGTGCCATAGCCGGCCTGGCGATCAGCGCACCGCTGTGGATCATAATCCCTCTGACCATAAAGCTGGACAGCAAAGGCCCTGTTTTGTATTTCCAGGTGCGTATCGGGCAAAACCGTCGCCGGAGGAATCGACGCGGTGTCTTGATCGATAGCATGGAGAGACGAACTAACGGCGACCGCCGTGAGCGGAGCAGCCACGGAAGACCCTTTGGAATTGTCAAATTCAGAACCATGCGCAAGGACGCCGAGAAGCAATCCGGTCCCGTTTGGGCGACGCATGACGATCCCAGAATAACTCGCATCGGACGCATTCTGCGAAAAACTCGACTAGACGAGGTCCCGCAGCTCTTGAATGTTTTAGTTGGCAATATGAGTCTCGTCGGCCCGCGGCCGGAGCGTCCCTACTTCGTAGAAAGATTAGATGGCACAGTTGAGAACTATCGGAATCGTTTTGAGGTTAAACCCGGCATTACCGGCCTGGCCCAAGTGGAGCATAAATACGATGAGAACCTTGAGGATGTCAATTCCAAGGTTAGATACGATTTGACCTATATCGGAAACTGGAACCTTACGCAGGACATTAAAATCCTGCTTAAGACTATTGTAGTGGTTTTGACCGCACGGGGCATGTAAGTCATAATGAAAGAAGCTACTGCAAGGGGAGATGGCTCCCCTTTTTTTATATCTATAAACTGCTTGCGCCCGATGCCGATATTAAGTATGTTAATAATTTGAAACGAGTTAGGATAGGCATCCGTTGTATCAGATTTGACCTGGAAGCGTGAATAGAGGGGGAATCAAGGAGGGGGCCGCAAAATTCATACAGCAATGAATCATATATTGATTTTTCGCATGTCAAATTTATTAAAACTCAAACGTGGCTTTCGTCCGTTTGACAATTGCCTGAACCTCGGTCCGGAATTGATCCGGTCCATCTAATTTTTAATTGGGAGATTTAAGATGGGGATTAGAAAATCGGCTCTTGCATTCGCCGGAGCTCTGGCCTTTTTGTGGTCGGCATCATGGGCGCAGGATAACGGGGAGATATTAATTTCCACCAGACCGCCCGGAGCCACCGTATATCTGTATGGAGCCTACGATCTGGTGGCAAACACTCCCGCCCGGTTGCCCTCCGACCTTTCAGGGCGTTATAAGGCGAAAATAACCAGGCCCGGATACGAAATCTGGAAAGGCGAATTGACTTTCGTGTCGGGAAGCGTCAACGATATCGATATCAAGTTGAGCAAAAAGACTCGCATAAAGGCTTCGTTGCGATCTCTCTTTATTCCCGGCTGGGGACAAATGTATTCCGGAAATTCACTTCGAGGGAGCCTGTTTACGGGGGGGATTGTCGTTTCGGCCGCTGCTGTTTATATAGCTGACAGACGTTACCAGAAAAAACGTTCTGATTACGATATCGCTTTAAGTGAATATTATGCGGCTGAATCTATCGAAGATCGTGTTTGTCTCAAGGCCGATCTGAACGAAAAGCAAAAAGCGGCCTACGATGCTGAGACGGATCGCAGGACGGCTTTCGCCATTGGTGCTGCGGTTTGGGCTTTTAACGTTATCGATGCGCTGGTTTTCTTCCCGGAAAAGGACGTTTTCTATCCCGCGGTTACGTCGCTGGGAGACGGTGTAGCGATTTCAGTTACTGCCAGATTTTAGGGAGGCGATCATGATTTCTAAAAAACTACTGTCGATCATTGTGCTGGGGGCGCTGGCTGTAAATTTCGGATGTTCCCGGAATATACCTGACCCGGTTTCGCCTCCAATAACTGACGTCGTGCCGGAAACGCCATTCGACTTGGCCGTTACCATAGGTGATGGCACGGTTGCCTTATCATGGTCTATCGCTGATCCTCTCTCGGAGCTGATTTATCGCATATATGTGTCTGATTCCACGGCGACCGAGTACTCTCTGGTGCGCGAAACGATTGAGCTTTCATACACAGTTGGAAATCTCCGGAATGGCCATATTTATTTTTTCAAAGTGTCATCCGTCAACGGCGATGGTTTCGAGGGCTACAAGAGCAATTCTGTATCCGCAGTTCCCAATCTCTATGGAATCATTATCAATAATGGAGATAATTTTACCGACCGAAGAGATGTCACGCTGACCCTGACAGCCCCGGATAATACCAGCCTGATGCAGATATCCGACGATTCCACTTTTCCGGGATCGCAGTGGGAAAGCTTCTCTCCTTCGAGAGCCTTCCATCTGACCAGCGGTGATGGCATCAAGGTGGTCTATTGTCGCTTCCGTGACGCCTCCGATATGAGAACATCCGGCCATTTCAACGATACAATTACACTCGATACTCAGAGCTTTATCGATTCGTTGAGATTTACGCCGGCAGGTGTGCCGTTGTCGCCCGGCGCGGCCGTGCATTTTCGCCTTTACGTCGGCGAGACGGGTGGCGAAGGGGCCGTTACCATCGGGGATAATATCCTGATCCTGATATTGCTCGATAACGGCGAGCGGGGAGATGCCCTGGCGGGCGATGGTATCTACGAGCTCGATTATACTATAGATACGAGTCTCGATTTTGAAAATCAAATCGTATATGGAGATTTCATCGATCCTGCCGGAAACACCGCAGCCCGCGTGCAGGCGAACGTAACCATGACCGTCAGGAGACCCCCCGATGCGGTAACAATATACAGCATCAACGCCCCGGACGGATTTTTCGATCGCCTGCAGATTGCCTGGAGCGCTTCCAGCGCTCCTGATTTCGCCCAGTATAGAATTTACAGGGATACTTCCGCGGGTGTGGATTCAAGCGATTTTCTGGTGAGAACCATAACTTCATCGGGCACCGTCACGACTATCGATACGGGATTGACCGAAAATACCCGCTATTATTATAGAGTTTACGTTATGGACAATACCGGTTTGTGGACCGGTTCTAACGAGGCGGACGGTTTAACCTGGCAGAATCTGCCCCCTGATCCGGTGGAGCTTTACCCACCGGTGGCCACGCCCGGAAGACATGATAGGCTGGAGCTATCATGGTCCGAATCGAATGATAATGACTTCTTAAGATACGAGCTTTATCGTTCCTATGACCCCGCAGTGGATTCTCTGGATATCCTGTTGCTCATATCGGATTCGCAGAGGACTTTCATCGATACCGGTCTGGCTGCCGATTCGATTTACTATTATGGTGTTTTAACGCGCGATATGGCCGGCAATGTTTCGTGGTCAGGTATCGTCAGCGGCAGGACCAACGCCGATGATCCTCCTTCGCAAGTCACTCTGTTGCCGGTGGCGGTCGAACCGGATCGATATCAGGATGTTGCCCTTGAATGGAGCCGATCCGATGATGATGATTTCGAATCATACAGGTTGTTCCGATGGCAGGAGGATATCGGGAGAGTTGATAGTACACTTATATTCCTGACGACCGACATCGATATCACCTCCTTTATGGATCACCCGCCGTTTAATACGGTGGAAGACACCGTAAATTTCTGGTATATATTGCATCTGTTTGACGAGGGCGGCAACAGCGCTGCCTCGGACAGCGTTCGCGTGCATCTCGTAGATAACGACCCGCCTTTGGTATCCGGCTCTGTGACACCCTCGGATAGTTCCTTGATTATCGCCTGGTCGCCTTCCGATATTCCCGATTTCGCCAGCTATCGCCTGCTCAGAGATACCGATCCCGATACTTCAGGCGCCCTCGCTATTTTCGTGACCACAGACCAGGAAATAACAACTTATACCGATGAATCCACAGCGGATGACCAGATATACTATTACTGGCTCGATATCTACGATGTTCGCAATAACAGCTCCCTGTCATTGTTGGGGAGCGGGTCCTGGTAATATGAAATATACGGCTCTGCAAAAAATCAATCTCTTCGCGGCAATATACGGAAGAATGTTTGCAGCGATTATCAGGCCCGGGATATGGTTCGCCTTTTTCATACTGGCTTTATTTCAGGTTGTGGTTCTTTTGAGTCTTGCCAGATTCTATCTGCCAGGTTGGCATAACATCATCTTTCCCATTCTATCCAGTTTTTTGCCTCCGCAGGTGTTGCATTATCCACAATACTATCTCGCATTGCCGTCGGTCTATTCCGGATTTGATAATTTTATTCTCGGCCCAACGGTCTGGGTGGTGCTCTCGGCGGCGGCGGTTTATAAGCTTGGCGGCTATCATGCGGGTGGGAATTCCCGCCTCGGCGAGGGATTAAGATCGGCGTTTCGGGCGTATTTGCCCCTGTTGATTTTCTGGGCTATTGAAACCGTCCTTGTACTCATCGTTTTTCTGGTGCCGTCTTTGTTGTTGGCCGATTTCGTAAAAGGTTCGCCGAATCGCAAAATCGCCCTTGATTTCGGCCTACAGGTGGTAGGATTTGGAGTCTCGGCCTTTCTGATATATACCATCCCCGGTATTATGGTCGGAGGCAGAGGGCTGGGATCGGCGATTTCCAAAAGCCTTCGTCTCTGCTGGAAGAATTTCTTTCTAACCTTTTTTATCGTCTTTATCCCGGGTTTGCCGAAAGCGATCTTGAATCTCATTTTGTCTGAATTCTCGCCTCGCATAATCCAGCTTCTGAATCCCGAGCTGATAATAGCATTGCTTGGATTGCAAATAGGGATCGGAATATTTATAAACCTTTTTATCTACGGTTCCGCCGTTTTCGTGTATAAGGAGATGGCCTGATCTATCTCGCCCGTCTATAACCGCATATTTCTTTCACTCCTGCTGCTATTCTATTGATAAATATACCATTATACCGATACAATATATGATATGAAAAAGCTTTTTCTGCCGGCGCTGGTCTTTCTGGCCTCGGGCGTCTATTTCGGCCTCCAGGCCTGTCCAACCTTTTACTACTGGGACTCAGCGGAGCTCACCGCTGCAGTGCTCGCAAGCGGCGTGCCGCATCCACCGGGCTTTCCATTGCTTTTGATTCTTGCCAGGATCTGGATCACCGTCATCCCGTTTGATGCCAGTGGCAGCTTAAATCTATTCTCATCGTTTTTCGCGGCGCTGGGGATGTCTATATGGTTTGCCGTCATAGCCAGGGTCTTGAAAGAATCGATGGTTCATACCGGTCAAAGCATAATCTTTCTATTCTCATTGATTCCAGCTTTGGTGATGGGAATATCGCTTACCTACGGTATTCAGGCCGCTCGTTTCGAGGTCTACTCTTTGAACTTTGCCTGCTTCGCCGTCCTGATTCTGATAGCTCTTAAGATGGCATCGGCGGACCATATCTCACCATGGCGATATTATGCCTTTTTTGCCCTGATAGGGCTCGCAACGGGAGCCCATATTCTGACGATTGCCCTTGCCATACCGGGCATCCTCTTGATCGTA
>CBEWDL010000176.1:0-5916 GCA_965555375.1 uncultured bacterium | reverse complement strand
TTACACCAATTCCATTTGTCAAGAACATCGTATTTATTTCAGCTCTTTTATGCGGTCACAATAAAGGTGACACGCAGGCTATGCTTTTTTGTCGGGAGTGCAAGGCTCCCGACCTACTTCTTTAATCAATACGCTCTCCATTTTGCGAAATTATAATTAGCATATCCTTAGCTTTCTCGGCCCATTCCCCAATCGGTTCTTTTTCGAGATACCTCTCGAACCACGCTTCGGCCTTATCATAATTCTTCATTTCGAAATTCAACTGGCCCAGCATAAAGATCGCCTCGGGCATGGAGCCGACCTTAACGGCGTCTAAGAACCTGGTTTCCGCATCCTCTATATCTCCCTGCTTCCAGGCGATGATTCCCAGCCCGTAATAGGCGCGGGGATAGGTGGCATCGACCGTAATGGCGAGTTCATAATAATCTTTAGCATTCTCGTAGTTTCCACGTGAAAGCCAGATGGTGGCCATATTGTTGTATGAGCGGGGGTAGAGATCATCGACCTCGGTGGCGCGGTCATACCAGATGAGGGCCTCGTCATAGTTGCCCTGTATGTAGTAGATATTGCCGATGGATTGGTAGGCGTCGACATTACGGGGGTTATAGACGATGGCTCCCTGATAATAGACTATGGCGCTGTCGTTCTCCCCTATCATCTGCAGACATACGGCAATCTCCTGATAGACCGGGGCAAAATCCTCCTTCTGCTTTAACACCTTTTTATAAAGGGGAATCGCTTTATGCGGTTGATTCTGGACCATATACTCATGAGCCTTAGTATAGTTTTTCAAATAGGCATCCTCGGAGGGAGCAAATGATCCGCATGAAATAGAAACAACAAGGACCGATGGCAGCGCCAACAGCAGATACGATCTTGTGATTTTTTTCATTATCTCATCCAAAAAAAAGCCTTCTTTCCTCGGTCCCTTTTGGCAAATATATGGTTCGGCAGGGCATTAATCAATTCGATTTTAGCCTTTTATAACCGCCATCATTTTTGCGTTTAACGACCGAGTGGATATGATATTCTAAAGAATCCCAGGAAGTTACGCAGCTGCATGCTGTAAAAATCTATCCTCAGGATGTCGCGGCGCTTCCATCCTGAGCAATATAAAAGCGACCCGGGACGAGGGAGCATGCCACCAATCCACTTGATTTCAAGGCAAATAAGTTGACAATAAGATGCCTAAATCTTAGATTAGTCGGACTATGAGGACGGGATACAAACAGCTAACTGAATAGACTCAATGAGTGAGGATTTTTTATGGTAGGAATCATCGGTTACGGTGCATACATACCGAGAAACAGGATAAAAGTAGAGGAGATAGCCAAGGTCTGGGGGGCCGATGCTCCCAGCTACAAAAGGGGCCTGATGCTCCAGGAAAAATCTGTTCCGGGTCCAGATCAGGACACCATCACGATGTCCGTGGAGGCCACCAGGAACGCCATTAAACGCGCTGGAATCAATCCTGAGAAGATCGGGGCGATATATATCGGCTCGGAATCCCATCCGTACGCCGTCAAGCCGAGCGGGACGACTTTAGCGGAGGCTATCGGTGCGGTTCCGGACTGCCATTGCGCCGATTATGAATTTGCCTGCAAGGCGGGCACCGAGGGTATGTTCGTGGCTATGAGCCTGGTCAAGGCCGGCGAGATAGAGTATGGAGTCGGTGTCGGCGCCGACACCTCGCAGGGGGCGCCCGGTGATGCCCTGGAATACTCGGCATCGGCCGGGGCGGCATCATTTATATTCGGTAAAGAGAATGTAGTCGCCGAATGTCATTATACTCATTCATTCATGACCGATACGCCCGATTTCTGGAGACGCGAACATCAGTTTTACCCGAGCCATGCCTCTCGATTCACGGGCGAACCGGCCTATTTTAAGCATATCATAGGTTGCGCCAGGGCGATAATGGATAAATCGGGAATGAAACCTCAGGATTTCGCCCATGCGGTTTTCCATCAGCCCAACGGCAAGTTCCCGATGACGGTCGGCAAGAGGCTGGGGTTCACAAAAGAGCAGATCGAGACCGGCTGGCTATGTCCGCTTCTGGGTAACACTTATTCGGGCTCGTCGCCGATGGGTTTGACGGCGATTCTGGATGTCGCCAAACCGGGAGATTGGATCTTTATGGTCTCCTACGGCTCCGGCGCAGGCAGCGATGGTTTTATCTGGAAAGTGACAGATCTGATTGGAGAAGTGCAGGATAAAGCGCCGAAAACCAGAGATATGCTGGAATCTGACAACAGGAAATATCTCGATTACGGCACCTATTCCAAGTACCGGGGCAAGATCAAAATGAAGGGTGAGTAAGGATACTTGATGAATTTGATGAATGGGCTTTTCGGAGGAATATAGATGAGAGAAGTAGCGGTAATCGGCATCGGCATGAAAAGATGGGGTGAGATCTGGGAATATTCTATCCGCGATCTTTTGGTCCAGAGCGCTCTTATGGCTTTAGATGATGCAGGAGTGGACAAGGTCGACGCCATGTATATAGGCTGTATGTCATCAGGGCTTTTCTGCGACCAGGAGCATCTTGGCTCTATCGGGCCGGATATGGCCGGCCTCTGCCCTACTCCGGGCATCAGGATCGAATCGGCCTGCGCTTCCGGCGGGCTGGCATTCAGAACCGGATATATGCACGTGGCATCCGGCATGGCCGATATGGTGATGGCTGCCGGCGTGGAGAAGATGACCGATGTCGATGGCGGCAAAGCAACGTTTGCCCTGGCCACGGCTGCCGAGCAGGAATACGAAGTTTACAACGGGGTTACGTTTCCCGGGCTATATGCAATGATGGCCAATCACCATATGAATAAATACGGCACCACGCGAGATCAACTGGCACAAGTGGCAGTTAAGAACCATCACAACGGTTCAATGAATCCGCTGGCTCAATTCAGGATGAAGGTTACGGCCGATCAAGTCAAGAACGCCGTTATGGTTTCAGACCCGCTTACACTACTGGATTGCTCCCCCATCACCGACGGTTCGGCTGCGGTTATTCTTTGCTCGATGGATAAGGCCAAAGAACTCAGCAAAAAGCGTCTGGTTAAAGTCACCGGTTCCGGGCACGCATCAGATACAATCCAGCTTGCCCAACGTGATGACCTATCCTTTTTAAAATCTACAGCAGTGGCGGCCGATGAAGCTTTCAAAATGGCCGGCAGGAAACCATCGGATATGGATTTTGCTGAGGTCCATGATTGTTTCACTATCGCCGAGATTATGGTGATAGAAGCTCTCGGGTTTGCAGACAAGGGCAAGGGCGGCCCGGCCACTACTGACGGTAAAACAGCGTTGGACGGTGAAATTCCGATTAATGCCAGCGGCGGGTTGAAATCGAAAGGACATCCGGTAGGCGCTACGGGCGTGGCCCAGATAGTCGAGCTTACCAAGCAGATTCGCGGGGAGGCCGACGAGGGCCGGCAATTGAAAAAGGCCGATATCGGACTGGCACAAAACATGGGCGGAAGCGGCGCCAGCAGCGTAGTTCATATTCTGGAGGGAGCATAAATATGTCCGGGCCGAGATACTGGAGAGAGATGCCTCAGAGGTATCGCCTCGAGGCTGTAAAATGCAAGAAATGTGGAAAGGTGCTGTTTCCTCCGAGGCAGATTTGTCCTGCCTGCAAATCGCGGGACTTCGAGGAAACAAAGATAAACGATAAAGGTAAGGTCGAGGCATTCACGATCATCAGGGTTCCCCCCAGCCAGTTCACAGATCAGTCTCCCTATCCTGTTGCCATAGTGAATGTCGGGGATGGCGTAAAAGTCCTCTGCCAGGTCGCAGATTGCGAACCGGAGGATTTGAAAATCGGGATGCCGGTTAAGATCGAATTCCGCCTGATACAGAAGGAGGGGCATGGCGGCATTCTCAATTATGGATATAAATGTGTTCCGGCATAAATAATCATATCGTGTAATATGGATGGTTTGTGTTTCAAATAGAGTCGAGGGTCGACACCAAGAGCGAAGAGTTTCGGAAAAATAGCGAGCATGCGGAAAAAGGCGTAGCCCTGCTCAAGGAACGGCTGGCCGAGGTTTATAAAGGCGGGCCCGAGCGGGCGCGCCAGAAACATCTCAAGAGAGGCAAGCTCCTAACCCGAGATAGAATAAAGAACCTCTTGGATAAAAATACGCCTTTTTTGGAATTCTCCGGACTGGCCGCTTTCGATCTGTATAACAATGAGGCCCCCTCCGCCGGCGTTATAACCGGCGTGGGAGTGGTTCATGGCAGGGAGGTTCTGGTAGTGGCCAACGATGCCACGGTCAAGGGTGGAACCTACCTTCCGATGACCATTAAAAAGCACAACCGGGCTCAGGAGATAGCTTTGCGGAATCGGCTGCCATGTGTTTACCTGGTGGATTCCGGAGGCATATTCTTGCCTCATCAGAAGGATGTTTTCCCCGACAAAGGGCATTTCGGGAGCATATTTTACAATCAAGCCAGACTATCAGCGCTGGGCATCCCGCAAATAGCGGTCGTAATGGGTTCCTGCACAGCCGGGGGCGCGTATGTCCCGGCTATGAGCGATGAAGCGGTTATCGTGCGCAAGCAGGGAACGATTTTTATCGGCGGCCCTCCCCTGGTCAAGGCCGCAACCGGTGTCGATGTCACCGATGAGGAGCTTGGAGGGGCCGATGTCCATTGTCGCATTTCCGGCGTGGCCGATCATTATGCGTTAAACGACAAGCACGCCCTGCAGATAACCAGAAATATCATGCAGTGTCTCGATAGGCCTCGAAAGTTCGACCTCGGAAGAAGCGAGCCTGCCGAACCGAAATATGATCCGGCTGAACTCTACGGGATCGCTCCCAGGGATATCAGAAAACCGTTTGAAATCAGGGAGATCATTGCCCGCATAGTCGATAACAGCGAGTTTCAGGAGTTCAAGGAGCTTTACGGTCAGACATTGGTCTGTGGTTTTGCGCGCATCATGGGCTATCCGGTCGGCATACTCGGCAACAACGGTGTTTTATTCTCCGAGAGCTCCGTTAAAGGCGCTCACTTTATCGAACTATGCACGATGAGAAAAATCCCTCTGTTATTCCTGCAGAATATCACAGGATTTATCGTCGGCAAGGATTATGAGCATGGCGGCATTGCCCGCAATGGCGCCAAGATGGTGCATGCCGTAGCCAATGCCGATGTCCCGAAATTCACTATCATAGTAGGCGGTTCATATGGCGCCGGGAATTATGCCATGTGTGGCCGGGGATACGAGCCACGTTTCCTCTGGATGTGGCCGGGCTCCAGAATAAGCGTCATGGGCGGCGAGCAGGCAGCCAATGTCCTTCTGACGGTGAAAAAGAGGGGTCTTGAAGCTGAGGGTAAATCGATGACGGAGGATGAAGAAAAGGAGTTTCTGGCTCCAATTCTGGAAAAATATGAAACGGAAGGTTCCCCCTATTTCAGCACGGCCCGAGTCTGGGATGACGGCATCATAGATCCTCTCGATACTCGTGCCGTTCTGGGTCTTGCCATTTCCATATCGTTAAACGCGCCTATCCCCGATCAGCGTTATGGTATATTCAGGATGTAGATTTGATGCTGATTACCGATTATGACTTCATCCAGCAAGCATAAGACCTTGAGGGTTGAAATCCGGAAGCGGGTAGCTTGGATAACCTTGAGCCGGCCCGACGTGAGAAATGCTTTTAATAATGTCATGATATCGGAGCTGGCGGACGTATTCAGGGACATAAACTCCCGGGATGATCTGAGAGTGGTGGTATTGACTGGCGATGGGACATCATTCTGCGCCGGCGCCGATCTCCACTGGATGAAGGACGTTCTTGATTACACATATGAAGAAAACTTGGAGGATTCTAAAAATCTGGCCGACATGTTTCATCTGATGTTCAGCTGTCCGTTGCCCACAATCGCACGCGTCAACGGCGCCGC
>CBEWDL010000175.1:0-5998 GCA_965555375.1 uncultured bacterium | reverse complement strand
TGAACCTCTTTTGCACCGACAATCTCAGATATCTTATAATCGGCACCCTTAACGAGAATATCGGGGCGAATTTTCTTTATCAATCTTAGAGGCGTATCATCGCTGAAGCCAACCACCAGGTCGATCGGTATCAAATAGGAAAGCAAAAGCGCCCTTTCTCTGAATTTCAGTACGGGGCGACCTTTCCCTTTCAAGCGTCGTACAGAATCATCGAGATTAACGCCGACTATGAGATAATCGCCAAGCTTGCGTGCGGCATCCAGATAAACCGCATGGCCGGCATGGATCAGATCAAAACAGCCGTTGGTGAAGACGACCTTTTTCCCCTGGCGCCTTAGCCCTTCACGGATCTTAGCCGCATTGGCCTGGGTTACGATTTTGGAATTCATCCCCTCTCCAACATCGCCTTTCTCAATTCCTCTTGCGTTATCCTGGCGGTTCCAAACCTGGCAACAGCCAGTCCGGCGGCGACATTCGATATAAAGGCCGCCTCTTGCATGGTTGCTCCGGCCAACCGTGCTACAGTCAGCGTGGCAACAACGGTATCCCCAGCCCCGGTGACATCGTAGACGGTCTTTGCCTCCACGGGGATATCGGTTCTGATACGATCCTTTTCGAACAGCGTCATGCCCCTCTCTCCCAGCGTGATCAGAAGGGATTCTAAGTTGAGCGAATCCATCAGGTCCCAGCCGACCTCCTCCAATATCTTATCGCTGGTAATCCGCCTCCCGGAAACGAAACCGGCCTCATGATGGTTGGGGGTGATCACCGAAACATCCCGGTAATTTTTGAAATGGACCTCCTTGGGATCCACTGCGATGAATTTACCAGCTCTGTTGGCCAGGGATATCAGCTCAGAGAGCAACCCACAGGTTATCACTCCCTTCCCATAATCCGAGATGATAACCCCATCGATTTTCGCCATCTGTTTTTTAGCCTTTTCCAGTATCTCTTCGATGACTCTATCGCCGATTTCATCGGTAACCTCCCGGTCTATCCGGACCACCTGCTGGCTGTGAGCTACAATGCGGGTTTTGACGGTCGTCGAACGATTTGAATCAATCACAAGATGCGATGACCGAATCTTAAATGAAGACAGGCTCCTTCTGAACAGTTCAGCAAATGAGTCATCGCCGACTACGCCTATCAGAACGGCTTTAGCGCCGAGAGCGCTGACGTTAGCGGCAACGTTGGCCGCGCCGCCGGGATTCGATGTTTCTTTATGCACCTGAACTACCGGCACCGGCGCCTCCGGGGATATGCGATCGACATTTCCCCAGAGGTAGCGATCCAGCATCAGATCCCCCAGCACCAGGACATTGACGCCCTGAAAACCGTTTGTTATTCTCTCAATCGTCGCTTTTTTCATAGCCAGCCTGGGTCTAAATGCCTTGACACAGGGGCGAATTATATTACAATCTATAAGCTTAGGCAATAAGTATTGGCGTTATTTAATAACGCCATCGGATAAAGGAGACAAGATGCAACAGAAGCCGAGACAATTGAACATAGAATTGGGCGAAAAAGAATCGGAGGGGATCTATTCCAACCTGGCTTTGATCGTCCACTCCCCACAGGAGATGATCATTGATTTTGCCAGGGTGATGCCTGGAGCCCAAAAAACAAAGGTTCTGGCGCGGATAATAATGACGCCGGCCCATGCCAAGATGCTGCACAAAGCCCTGGAGGAAAATATTAAAAAATACGAGGGCCAATTCGGCCAGATAAAGATTCAGGGCCAAACCGACAAGAGCATAGGTTTTCAGGTCGTCGACAAGGAAGGCCCCAAAAAATGAAGAAGGGATATTTTACTTTCGTATTGCATTCTCATCTTCCGTACGTGCTGGGACACGGGAGGTGGCCCCACGGGACAGATTGGCTAAACGAGGCGACGGCGGAGACTTATATCCCCCTGCTTCAGGCCTGCGACAACCTGGTGGAACAAGGCATATCCCCCAAATTTACTATAGGAGTCTCTCCGGTTCTCTGCGAGCAGTTAGCGCATGATGCTTTCAAAACGAATTTCATAGATTATGTAAAGCATCGGATTGAAGCCGCCGGTAGCGATGCCGAGGAATTTTATCGCACGGGTCAGAACGATTTTCTGAAGCTCGCCCATAACTGGGAGGCTTTTTACAAACAGGCGCTGAGCGCCTTTACGGATGCTTACAACCAGGATATAATCTCCCGATTTCGCCAGCTCCAGGACGGCGGGCATATCGAGATTATAACCTGTGCGGCCACCCACGGCTATCTGCCATTGCTTTCGCAAGATGTATCATGCCAGGCGCAGATAAAGCAGGCTATTGCATCGTACCGTCGATATTTTGGAAAAGATCCGCGAGGCCTCTGGCTTCCCGAATGCGCTTACAGGCCTTCCTATGACTGGAGCGCACCCGTTAAAGTTGAAGGCCTGCCGGAAAGCTATAAGAGAAAGGGTATCGAGGAGTTTCTCTCGGAAAACGGGATTGAATATTTTTTTATAGACAGCTCCACCCTCCGGGGGGGCAAAGCTATCGGTGTATATGTGGATAGGTTTGAGGCCCTGAAAACACTCTGGGGAAAGTTCGAAAAACAGTATAAACCACGCTCCGAAGAACAGGAGAAAACTCCGCTGTCTGTGTATCTGGTCGGCAGCAAAGATGGCCAGCAACCGGTGGGGGTATTTACACGCCATCCGGAAACCAGCCTGCAGGTCTGGTCCGGCGAATGGGGATATCCCGGTGATGGCAGCTACCTCGATTTTCACAAGAAGAGATTTCCCGGAGGGCATCGTTACTGGAGGGTGACTTCATCGAAATCCGATCTGGCCGATAAATTGATCTACGATCCCGATCCGATTCCAGATCGGCTGGAGGGGAACTCCTCGCACTTCGCAAACTTGGTGAAGGAACAGCTCCTGAATCATTTCGAGGGCACCGGAGAACCGGGGATCATCGTCTCTCCTTTCGATTCCGAGTTGTTCGGTCATTGGTGGTTCGAGGGCCCCGTATTTCTTCAAAAGGTTATAGAAAAAATGGCGGCATCGGGCGAAATAGGTCTCTGCACCGCCGGCGAATATTTTGACATGAACAAACCATCAAATATCATCACTCTTCCGGAAGGCTCCTGGGGTGAAGGCGGATTTCATTATATCTGGCTTAATGAGTGGACCGACTGGACCTGGAAACATGTATACGAAGATGAATTGAAGATGAAAGAACTCGCCGGCCGGTACAAAAACGCCAGAGAACTCGAAAAACGTATCATAACCCAGGCAGCGCGAGAACTTATGCTGCTGTCCGCCTCCGACTGGCAATTTCTGATCTCCACCTGGGCCGCCAGGGATTACGCCGAAACCAGAATCGCCGCTCATCATGAGGCTTTTCAGCGTCTGGCACAGATGGCCGATAGGGCAGATAATCTATCCGCCGGAGAATTGTCTTATCTCATCGATCTTGAACAGAGAGACGATATATTCCCCGATTTAGACCCAACGTGGTTTGAAAAGGTGGAATTCCCGGCATAATCTACCATGCGTTCATCCACGAAAAAACGGACGACGCGATTTGTTAGAATGCCCGGATTATTTGCATGTTTAGCCGCAATATCATTGGTATTCTGCGGCCATGCGAACGACCACGAGGGAATAAAAAGAATAACGATGCCTGATCTACATTACGCATATGTGGATTTCGACAGTGCTACACTTGGTATCGACGAGTCTATCGCCCGAATAATGGAGCTTTATGCGTTGGATCCCCAGGTTTTCGGAGATCCCTTAGGAATCATAACCGCATTTTCAGATTCGTTATGCTTCTCTCCTGCCGGTCGGCAGACAGTGCTGACTCTTGCAAACGCAAGCTGGGAACCACCCCCGGGTATTAATAGAGGGACTGTACCCGGAGGAGAAGCGCTGGTATATGACTGTTATCGTCCGTATGACAGTCTCGATACCTACTGGAAAGAAATGGCCGATTTCGCTCGTCGACGCGACTATATCTGTATGCCACCGGGAATCGAAATCTATAAAGGGTTCGGAACCGAATCGGCGGCCGATTCCTCTCTGACACAATTAATCATAAGACTACGCTGAGGGGCGGTTAAAAACCGCCCCGGGTTGTTGATCCAAGTATAAGGGAGAGTCTTTCCGCTTAAAAGTTCTCGACCAGGCTGACCGTTATGCCCCAGCTGGCCGGATCGCGTGGCCTGGCAGCATTCCAATCGTTGAAGGAGTGAGAACCGTCGGTTACGAAGATGACCTCATATTTGCCGGATTCCAGAATAATGGTATCATCAAATAACCTGTTTTTTCTGGCCCCGCCGGCCGGCTCGGTATTCCGCCAGGTCATCTCCCAGACCGATTTGCCGGTTTTGTCGTCGACTATCCATCCATAGTCATACATCTCGTCGCTGTCACCCTCGCCGATTGCATAAATTCGAATTTTTGTTCTCTTCTCAAGTTTGAATTTCCCGTGCCGGCGTTCGTTATCCCGCAAGCCCGTCATCTTGACCAGAATATCAGCGCCCGTCTTTATTTCAGATTCATCGAGAAGCTTAAACCTGGATTTATCGAAATCCCTGCCGGGGTATATCGATATTCCCCAGGCACCGGGCTCATATGGCGGGGATGCATTCCAATCACGGTAGGAATGCGAATCATCGGTGATATAATGCGCAATATAATAGCCTTTCGGAAGGTTAGTGAGGCCATCGAACTGTCTATTCTTGGAAGCGCCTCCTGCATGCTCGGTATTGCGGTGAGTCATCTCCCATGCAATCTTGCCCGTCGATGCATCCTCGATCCAGCCGTAGTCGACGAAATAGCGGCCCGAGCTGCTGTACTCGCCGATGGAGTAGATTCTCAACGATTGGTCTTTTTCGAGCTGAAATGCCTGGGAGATAAATTCATCGTCGCCAACTCTCGTCATATCGATAAGCGCATCTCCCCGTCCCTCGGGAGTGAAGGTTTGAAACGCTTTTTTATCCGATTCCTTTTCCGCCAGTAGAGCCACACCCCAGTTGAAAGGATCATACGGCGGCAAGACGTTGAAATCATCGTACGAATGGGAATCATCGGTAACATAATAGAGTATGTAATCGCCTTTTTCGAACTCCACTTCCTCATTACAATATCTGTTTTTTCTGCCGCCGCCGGCCGGATCGGTATTCCAGCGATCCATCTCCCAGATTTTATCCGCGCTTTCGGCATCCACTATCCAGGCCTGATCGACAGGCGCTTTATCGCCCGATGGATATTCACATAACGCGTAGATGCGGATTTTCACCGACTTATCGAGGGAAAAACCTCTCTGCAGATATTCGGAATCTCCGACCCTGTTGAGCTGAAGAAGGGCGCCCGGAATCGTACCGTCGGGATCGAACAGCGTATAATCTTTAAAACCTTCATCCGTGGGATAGACGGCGATATAGAACTCATCGACGTAATCTTCAGTATCCTCGTCCCAGTCCCCTTCGAACAGATCTCCCAGGAACTCGAATATATTCTTGCCGTTGATATATATCTTACCGCTCCACCGCCCGGCCGCATAATAGTAAAGCTCGTATCTCCCCGGTTCGAGAAAAACGGTTTTTTCTGCTTCGCGCAATCCTTTCCGCCCCTTGCGGTCGGAGTCGCCCCTTTCCATTACCCAGACCGGCTCCCTGGTATGGCCGTCCAGCAGCCAGCCGTAGGCGTTGAGATCATCATTGTTGCGAGCAGACAGCCCCACGGCCTCAATTTTGAATTCGCCGCCTTTTTTAAGCTCGAACCCGGCCGATTCGACCCGGTCCGTTCTTATATTATCAAGCTTTACTATGGGGTCGCCCGCAAGAGCGCACGCGGCCACACCCGCTAGAATCATGGCCGCTGCCGCTATTATTTTTCGGGTATTCATATCAACCTCCCCCGCTTATTCTAAAACTTTGTTTCCCAATATTGATTACGAGAAGTATGGCGGAATGTTTCGTTGATAACTTGTTTACATAAAAACGAAAGGCCGAGGCACGAGGCCCCGGC
>CBEWDL010000174.1:0-6037 GCA_965555375.1 uncultured bacterium | reverse complement strand
TCTATCCTTCCTAAAACGATTGGATTTTTCAGTTGACCGCCCTCATTTCCTTAATAATTCCTATTTACAGTAATAATAACGGAATCGCCAAAGATTTTGTTTCACTGAAGGCTAACTACGTATCTCTTAAACGGGTAGGTCAGGACCCCCGCGGTCCTGACTATTCAATTGTCAAACCTATAGAGGATCTGGCCTACAACTTTTTGCATAGGATCTGATTGACCTCATGTACTCTATCGTTGAACTTAACACGGACCAGCCATTGCTGGGAATTGTGCCAAAGTCTTACATCTGCGTATTCAAACTGGCGATGACAATTTGGGCAGACCGACAACAGGTTTTTGAGGCGGTGCCCTCTTTCTCGCTCCAAATGATGTATTTCAAAATACGGTCGCCGGTCTTTCTTTAGGAACGTGAAGTCGCAAACCTGGCAATGGCCTTTATAGACCTCCCCGATCAGCGTTTTAACGCTATGCGGTATTTTCTCTCGGGTTAATCCTGCCCTTTCCAGAATTCTTCTACGCGATTCATATCCTTTATCCTTCGCGATTTCCTCGAATTCCCGCAAGGCTACCTGTATTTTGCGAAAACCTGTCCATTCAGAGATTTTCCGAAGACCTGCATCAGCTTGTTTTTCACTCTTGGAGGAAAGGAAGCTTTCTTCAAGGCCAGACGCCCTCAATAAATAGAAATCTTCAAAACATAAGCGGTATACAAAGCTCGCTCTGTCCACGACAGTTATAACGACCCTCTCTCCTCCCATTGCCCTATGCCTTTGATACCACCTGGACAGACCGTATATTCTGCATTCTCTTGTGCTGCTTTCATATGGAGAAAACGGCTTCTCAAATATCCGAGTGGAACTGTCAAACAGGACAGATATATTTTGCCTTTTCCTCGGGAAAATATCGCGCAAGGACACTGGAATGCTAAGCAGTCCCTTCGAAATCCTACCCGGCGTGACTTTGACCGTTATATAATCAGCCGGCATTTTCAGTCCCAAACTCCTCAAATATGCGTTCCTCTAACCAGCTCGGACAATGACGGAATTCTCGGGAGATTGCCCATTCCATTAGCTCTATTTCATCGCTACTGAGCCTCCTGTCAAGTATGTTGATGGCAAAGTCTTGCAGGTCCTGTTTGGCAATGCAGAAAATTAGGTCTTCAGTTCTTATCGATGTCATATATTGTTCCTCCATATATTCCAATCCCCTTACATTATATATATTCTCCTTTCACAATTGCCACAATTTTCTTTAAGGATCGATGTTGCCATTAATATCTATCCCTCCACTCTCTGCAGCGTCGGATTTGGCCGGTATTCCCGGCCCACTTTGGCCAGCGGTTTTCCATCTAGGCGGACGGCGTCGGCGGTGTAGTCGAACCGGCCGGAGAGAATCCAGCTTCCCACGGCATATATATCCACCGGCACCCCCATCTTCTCGAAGCGGGCGATCCGTTCGGGGTTGAAGCCGCCGGAGACGATTATCCTGACATGGCCGAACCCCTCCGAATCGAGCGCCATCCGGACCTTCTCGACCAACCTCGGAACCACGCCGTACTTCTCATCGGCTGGCAGATCGGTATCGTCCTGGAGCGATTTATCGATCAGCCGTTCGGCCGTATCGAGCCGTACTCCCCAGAGCCTGTCTCCTAAGCGTCTGGCCGCCTCCAGCGATGTGTTCACACAGTCATTATCGAAATCGACCAGGGCAATCGTATTTACCCCGGGTATATGCTGGTGAAATTTCTCCGTGGCCAGGGCCGTATCGCCGCCATAGGCGACCATCAGGGCGTGCGGGATGGTTCCCAGCCCTCTCTCTCCAAACCAGGCCGCCATGGCATCGGTGGCAACCCCCCTGGCTCCCCCGATATGCGAGGCGTAACCGTCGCCCCCCTGGGCAGCGAAGTGATCGAAACGGTCGGCGAAGAATAGGACCTGCTTGCCTCCCGACGCCTGCACGACATCGTGAGTGTTGGTAGCGATTTTCGTCCGCCGGGCCAGCACACCCAGGTAGAGCGATTCCAAGTGAGCGAAAAGCGAATAATCGCCTTCAATCAGCATGGTCGTCTCCCAGGCGGACACAGGATCGCCGTCATACAGGGAATAAACCTCAATCTCGCGAAATTTGTTCACCCAGAGGTCATCGAGCTTTCGCGATATATCCATCTTCTCGGCGGTCATCTTCAGACAGGAATCATAATCTTGCTCATAATGAACCCGCCGGATCTTCTGTTTAAGCTCTATATAGTTATCGAACAGCTTATAAGCTTTTTCGTTGTCAGAGTAATGTCCGGTGGCGCATTTGAGGATTGCAATTGCCTCGTCGGTGCCGCATATAACGACATTATCCCTCTTCTGGAATATCTGATGGGTAATATGGGGATGCTTGTTATCCTTTTCGAGGATCCGCTTGGCCCGCCAGAAATAAACCGCCGAGCGATATCCCCGCCTGATCTCCTGCACCGGCAAATCGAAAACCGACGGATTAAGACGCTTTTTCATAAGCTAAAATTATATCTTCAGCCTTAAAGGGCGTCAACAATGGATTGTCTGTGTGACTCCGGGTACCTTATATATTACAGATCCAATGAGGTGTCATAGGTTTTTCCTGTTACTCCCAAATGGGGAGGCCATGATGCTGATATTTCGATTTGATATAGTAAACCTGGCTGCCAGATCAAAAAAGAGCTAATTTTCTGGCAGTTTAAATTCCTGCCCGCAATGGGGGCATTTTTTTGCGACATAGTTGACGGTCTCACCGCATTGGCGGCAGATCCTGAAAGAAATCTGATATTTATCGTCATATTTGGTAATCCGTTCGCGTATGCGCTTATAGAGCCTGCGGAAATCGTCTTTGCCCGTTCCCTCAAATTTCAGAGTTACCTCTTTCCTGCGGAATTTCAGTTCCAGGGTGGTGGAACCCCAGCCTTCGCTGATCCTGATATGATTGAATTTCCCCCAGGAATAATCGTCGATCTCTTTTTTGAAACCGAATAGACCGACCCTGCAAACCATCAACCTTCTTGTGGTCGGGACCAGGACCGACCTTCTGCCGCCGCACCGTCCGCGGATCTCGCCCAGATCATATACCTCTTCCTCATCGGGAATCAGTTTCAGGACAATTTCATACGGGTTCAATCGACTATCCTTTCTTCAATAAGCCGCTTCTTATAAATTATTCGGCGAACCCCGGTAATTCTTAACAGGGCTTTACTGCCCATCCAGGCGGTATTCTATCAACCGATGGAGGATTATAGATCTCTAAAAGTGTCATTATAAAGATAATCACATGGATTTAAAAAATGCGAAATCCTGCAAAAAAATATTGACATTTTCCATCTGTCCGGCTAATTCCCGCCATTGAAAACCGGGATTTTATGGATACCAGGATTTTGGGCTCTCGATTCATTAACCGGCCGCCTGGCCTGACGGCGTATGATTCTCCTGATATTAGAAATATTTCACCGGGCAGGACTATATTATGCGTATGAAACGATATGGCCACCGGCTCAATAGCATGAAATTTATCGTCTCAAAAAGTAAATCATTATCATCTTATGACGAAAACCATTATGATAAGTTGTCGGGATATCTCGGAATCGTCCGGTGGTTTCCTGAGATTCGGTTTAAACGAGAAGTCCTTTAGGAGGATTCTATGGAATGCGCCTTCTGCAGCATTGAGTTCAACGGCAAACCATATCGTCGCGATGGGAGAATTTATTGCAGCAGGGATTGTGCTGACGCCCACACCGAGGAAACCTATAGCGCCGACGATATGGAAAACGAGGATAACTTCGACGAGGAATTCGAGGAGGAATTTTAACCGATAGCAAACAGCTTATATATATCTTAATACCCGGCGCTCTCAACGGGACCGGCAAATATTATATAACCTACCGAGGCATCGTTAGAATAGATTATCTGGCCTCTTATCTCTGCCGCGAACGGAACAGCCGAACAGAAACAAAAGGCGGCAACGCTATTCCCTTCAGTTCAAATAGATCGTTTCCCGAAAAACTTAAACTTTTTCCACCAGGGCCTTACGGTAGTTAAATCTCTAATCATACTTAAAGATTGCTCCGCGGCCGATTCACCGCGTTTTATGCAGTACTTCATCCTGGTGAAATTAGCCCAATGAACCGTATGAACCCGGGGGGCGATAACTGCGTCGGCCATCCTCTGATCGATTCTACGAAGGCGATCCTGACTGATGCTATCGGCTCTGAGGATGATCTCCAGGCCTGAAGAGAATTCGGTTTTCTCCTTTATATCGGGAGAAACATCCACCGCAATAATATGCCTGGCCCCGAGAATTTTGGCCGCTTCCACGGGAACCATCGCTATGGGGCCGCCATCGCATAACAACATATCCCGATAATTAACAGGAGGAAAAACCCCTTGAACAGCAGCGGAGGCATATACAGATTCTATGATCGAGCCCTTGTTGAGCACTTCCATAGACCCATTTTTGATATCGAGAGCCACAGCCGCAAACGGAATCTTGCAGTTTTCAATGAGATCGTCTGAAAAAAATCTGCTTAACGGATCATAGAGGATCTTTTTATCTTCAAGGGAAATTCTGGTCAGAGTCTTCAAACCGGCAAACCGTTTTTTGATATAGTAGGCGATATCGCGAAACATATCGTGCCTGTCTTTATCGTCGAACTCCCCCAGAAAATTCAACCATTTAGCCTTGACACCGAAAGTATCGATGAATGACAGGATTTTTCTCTCGACTTTGTCTATATCCCCGATCTGGGCATACATGCCGCCGACTACAGCGCCCATCGACGTTCCCACGATCAGATCGGGCCTGATACCCTCCCTTTGCAAAATACGAATAACCCCGATATGAGCCAATGCCCTGGCGCCTCCCCCTCCCAGTACGAGCGCCAGGTTGTATCTGTAGCCTGCCACCGAGGCTGTTTATTATATATCTCCTCTTATTACAACTCAAATTTGAATGGCTCGGAAGTAATCTATCTGTTGCTACACACCTCCGGACGCCATTTTTCACTGAAAGGCCTACTACTCGCACCAAAATGCCCTCCACCTTTCTGGCGGAGGGCACGTCTGTGAAAAGCCAATAATCTCTAATATGAAATTATTTGCTTGCCTTTTCCATCTCCATCGTGGCCAGCATCTCCTTGTTGGTGCGAGCTCCCCAGGCTTGCATTCTTTTGACCATTGCCGGATTGTCGGAGGTCGTGATCCCCACCCTCACATTATCCGACTTTACCGATTCCATAGTGACACCCGTCTGGAAAATAGCGCCCAACTCAGTGCACATATTACAGGTATAGGTCTCCTCGCCTGCCTGCATCCGTTCGATGACGGCGTTCATCTTCTCGCTGGCCTTCTCATACGAAGATAGGTACTCCGGATCGATCACGGTAACCGATACCAGGCCGTCCGAGATGTTGTGATGCTTCCAGGTCATGTGATGCATGAGATGGGGATCCTGCTCCAGAAGCGGTTTACAAATAGCGCAGTTTTCCATGTCGAACCAGGCTTCCTCATCCGCCGCCTGCGATCCAGCGACCAAGAATAATGCTGAAAGTATAAAGGCAGAAATTTTCATCATCGTCTCCTTTGTAATTGATTCTTCATACGTTTCAAAACTACTTCGATTTCAGGTCAATTGTCTCTGCAATCTTGGTCCCCTCAAAACCTTATTCTTTGAGGGTGTTTGCCTCCGGCACAACCTTATCCGATGTTGACGCCATCTTATTCAGATCGGCTTTAGAATCCGTGGAAACCGAGGACTTCTTGATCTCAGCTTCTCCTGCCTGCTTCACACACGGCGTAGGGCGGGAAAGGGATGCCGGACAGAAAGCGCTCTTCTCGTCCGCGTTCTTGACTGTTGCCTTCTCAGCTTTTGTCGCAGACGGGCTCGACGTTTTCAAATTGTCCATATCTGACTGCTTGCCTTTGGCCACAGCCGCAGTGATGTCTGCCCTGGAAGCGCAGGACTTACTGGAAGATTTGGTTAAGTCGGCCCCGCTGGCAGTGGCATCTGCCGATGATCTCTTC
>CBEWDL010000173.1:0-6045 GCA_965555375.1 uncultured bacterium | reverse complement strand
CTTAATAGGCACCGGCTCCGCAATGCCGACAGAGGTGTTAACAAATCTGGATCTGGAGAAAATGGTTGATACCTCGGATGAATGGATTACCGCCAGGACCGGCGTAAAGGAGCGGAGAATAGCTCCGCCGGGCATGGCATCGTCAGACTATGCCTACGATGCATCTCTTAAGGCTATGGAGGCGGCGCGGGTTTCCGCAGACGAGTTGGATATGATAATTGTGGGGACGGTAACGCCGGATGCGCCCCTGCCGTCGACCGCCTGCATACTTCAGCAAAAACTCAGAGCCAAAAACGCGGCGGTGGTTGACATCGTTGCCGCCTGCACAGGCTTCATTTACGGGCTGGCGTTCGCCAGATCCATGATCCTGACCGACCAGATGGATAAGGTTCTGGTTATCGGGGTTGAAACCCTCTCACGCCTTGTCAACTGGGAAGACAGGAATACATGTGTCCTCTTCGGCGACGGCGCCGGCGCGGCTGTAGTGGCCGGATCGGATAAGCCAGGAGGCATAATCGATACATACCTCAAGGGTGATGGTTCTTTGAGCCATCTGCTGCAGGTTCCCGCGGGAGGCGGTCGGATACCCATCACCAGAGAGAATATAAACAATGGCGACCGCTTCATTAAGATGGAGGGTCCGGACGTATTTAAGTCCGCTGTTAAGGCTATGGGCGAGGCCGCCACGAAGATTCTCAAGCGGACCGGCATAGGATCAGAAGATGTAAGTTTGATGATTCCTCATCAGGCAAATATGAGGATAATAGAAGCGACCGCCAGGAGAATAAGACTTCCGATGGATAGGGTTTTTGTGAACATACATAAATACGGTAATACGTCAGCCGCCTCTGTCCCGGTAGCGTTAGATGAAGCCATCAGGGAAGGGCGGATTAACTCAGGCGATAAAGTTATCCTGGTGGCCTTCGGTGCTGGCTTCACGTGGGGATCGGCCCTTATCGAATGGTAACGTGAAAAAGACTGCGTTCTTATTCCCGGGACAGGCATCCCAGTATGTCGGGATGGCAAAAGATCTTTATGATGAATTCAGATCTGTGCGGAGGTTATTCAGGAAAGCCTCCAGCGTGCTGGGTTTCGATCTCGCCGACGTTTGTTTCAACGGCCCCGAGGAAAGGCTCAAGCAGACGGCATATACTCAGCCGGCGGTGTTCGTTCATTCCTGCGCCGTGGATATGATACTGCGTGAAAACGGCGCTATAGCTCAGGCCGGAGCAGGTCATTCGTTGGGTGAATACTCCGCTCTGGTGTCGGCAGGAGCGCTTAGCTTCGATGCCGCCATGCAGGCAATTGCCAGGCGAAGTACCGCCATGCAAAGAGACTGCGAGGATCACCCTGGAACTATGGCCGCTGTCATGGGCCTCGAATACGAGCATGTCGAATTGATTCTAAGGGGCCTGTCGGGTATCGTGGTTCCTGCGAATTTCAATTCACCCGGCCAGGTAGTGATCGCCGGTGAGGTCGATGCCATCAACGAGGCTTGCGAAATACTGAAAGAGGCGGGCGCCAAACGGGCAATACCGATTCCGGTCGGGGGAGCGTACCATTCGCCTTTGATGGATCGGTCATCGAGGGTAATGGCGGAATTTATCGATAACGGGATGGAATTCGGGGAATTCGCCTTTCCCGTCTATTCCAATGTCGGCGCCGAGGCTGTCTCAGATGGATATGAATTCAAACAGCTTTTGACAAAGCAGATATCCAGCCCGGTGCTCTGGTATCCCACAATTCAAAACTTATATAGAGACGGTAACCGGTGCTTCGTGGAGGTTGGCCCCGGAAAAGTCCTTCAGGGTCTGGTCAAGAGGTCTTTGAAAGATCCCGAAGTCAAGATATCCGGCGTTGATACCCTTGAAGAAATCGATAGGCTTTTAAGCGAAAAGGTGCATTTGGCGTGAGTGCTGTTGACAGGGTGGCGATGGTTACAGGGGGTGCCCGTGGCATCGGATATGCCATAGCGGGGAAACTCGCCTCCGACGGCTATTCGGTAATCATCTCCGATATCCTCGCCGAGGCGGCGAACGAGGCCGCATCGAAGCTGAGTGCGGGGGGGGCTAGAACCATATCGATTGAAGGAGACGTCTCGAAGCCCGAATCCGTTGATGCCATGTTTAAGGCTTCGATCGAAGAATTCGGCAGGGTTGATGTTCTGGTCAATAACGCCGGGATAACGCGTGATAATTTGCTTCTGCGCCTCGATGAAAAAGACTGGGATAAGGTCATGGATGTCAACCTCAAAGGTGCCTTTCTGTGCACTAAAGCGGCCTCGAGAATTATGATGAAAAACCGCTGGGGCAGGATAATCAATATCTCATCGGTGGTGGGGGTCGTGGGTAACGCCGGGCAAGCGAATTACTCGGCCTCCAAGGCGGGTCTTATAGGCCTTACGAAATCAGCGGCCAAAGAACTGGCCGGCAGAAATATTACCGTTAATGCCGTAGCTCCCGGGTATATTCAAACGGAGATGACTGAGAATTTGCCTGATTCCGCAAAAGAAGCGTTTTTATCGATCATACCTTTGAAACGATCCGGTACGCCCGCGGATGTCGCCGGCGTAGTGTCATTTCTGGCATCGGATCTCGCAGAATATGTCACCGGACAGGTTATTCATTGTGACGGCGGGATGGTGATGTAGCATAACTATGAATCAAATTGGAAAAGTGGAATAAGAGATTCAATCGAAGGAGGAACAGATGGCGTCAATCGAGGAAAGAGTTAAAGAAATAATCTCCGAAAACTTAGGGGTTGATGCTGATAAAGTAAAACCGGAGGCGTCATTCGTGGACGATCTCGACGCTGATTCTCTGGATCAGGTGGAACTAATTCTGGCCTTAGAGGAAGAGTTCGATTGTACGATCCCTGAGGAAGAGGCTTCCAAGATCACCACGGTTGGCGAGGCGACCGAATATATTAACAAGCATCTCGAACAAAAGGAGTAGGGTTTAGATCTGTGTCTCGAAGAGTAGCTATAACCGGTATCGGGCTTGTAACGCCTCTGGGCCATACAATCGACCAATTCTGGGATAATATCATCTCCGGGAAATCGGGTATATCGACCATATCCAGATTTGACCCCTCAGGATTGCCGACCAGGATAGCATCCGAAGTAAAGGATTTCGATCCTTTAGAGTATATTGAAAAAAAACAGTTAAAACGAATGGATCTCTCCCAGCAGTATGCGGTGGTGGCATCGGGAAAAGCGATATCGGATTCCGGAATAGATCTTGATTCGGCCGACCTGGAGAGGGCGGGAGTTGTTATAGGTTCGGGTATCGGCGGGCTCTCCACATTCGAAAAGCAACATACGATTATGCTGCGTCAGAGCCCCCTGAAAGTATCGCCTTTTTTCATTCCCATGATGATCGCCGATATGTCATCCGGACTTGTCAGTATCCGATTCGGCTTCAAAGGGCCCAATTATGCCACGGTTTCCGCCTGCGCTTCATCAAGCCATGCCATTGCCGACGCCGTTATGATAATCCAGAGAGGTTCGGCGGATATCATGGTGGCCGGAGGCTCTGAGGCTTCCGTTACGTTGACAGCTCTTGCAGGTTTCTGCTCCGCCAAGGCATTGTCCGAGCGTAACGATGAGCCCGAGCGGGCCAGCAGGCCATTCGATAAGGATCGGGATGGATTCGTTCTCGGAGAAGGTGCAGTTTCTCTTGTACTCGAAGAATTGGAAATTGCCAGGGATAGAGGCGCCAGAATATACGCAGAGATTGTCGGTTTCGGGATGTCGGCCGATGCTCATCACATTACCGCCCCGCCGCCCGACGGCAACGGCGCAGCCCGCAGCATGCAGGCTTCACTGGACGACGCCGGTATCACTCCCGGCGAAATCGACTATATCAATTCCCACGGTACGGCAACCGGATTGGGTGATATCGCTGAGACGATGGCCGTAAAGAGCGTATTCGGCGATCGTTCGTATGAGATTCCGGTTAACTCGACAAAATCGATGATTGGTCATTTGCTGGGCGCTGCCGGGGCAGTGGAGATCGCAGCAACCGCACTTCAAATGTCCCGTGGCATAATTCACCCCACAATCAATCTCGATAATCCTGACCCGGAATGCGATCTCGACTACGTTGTCGGAGGATCGCGCCAGGCCGAGATTAATTATGCTCTTTCCAACTCATTCGGATTTGGCGGTCACAATATCTCCATCGTGCTTCGCAGCCATCCGAAGAATAATTAATGGAGTTTTCATTTTTCAAGAAGATTTTCTCCAGAGGGGAGAAATCTTTTGGGAAAATCGAATCGGCGCTGGGTTATTGCTTTCAAAACAAAGATCTGCTTAAAAAAGCCTTATCGCATCGCTCCAGTGTCGAGAACGGCCCTTCCAACGAACGTCTGGAGTATCTCGGCGATGCCGTCTTGGGATTGGTTGTATCAGAGTTTTTGTTTAAGAGATTCTCGGATTTGAATGAAGGTGACCTAACGAAAATGAAGGCGTTACTGGTGAATGAGGCTGTGCTTTCAAGGGTGGCCGGTGAGCTGGACCTCGGACAATTCATTTATCTAAGCAAGGAGGAAGAAAAATCCGGGGGACGAAATAAACCGTCGATTATCGCCGATGCCGCTGAGGCGGTTCTGGGAGCCATTTATCTCGACGGCGGTTTGTCGGCAGCGCAAAAAGCTATTCATGGGATTTTCTTGAGGGATTTCGAGGGTTTGCTCAACGATGAGGCAACTTACAATTATAAAGGAGAGCTTCTCGAAATCATGCAGGGCACCGGCCAGGGAACGCCTCGGTACGAGGTTTTAAGAGAGATCGGTCCCGATCATGAGAAGCTTTTCGTAATTTCGGTGTCGGTCGATGGTGCAATACTCGGAAAAGGAGAAGGCTCAACTAAAAAGGAAGCCGAGCAAAAAGCGGCTAAAATGGCCCTGGAGGGATTGAAGGATAAGGAAAAACGATCAACGGTTGAGTAGGCTTACGAGATTGAATATAGCGATATTAACCTGAGAAGGTTCGGGCTTATTGGTGATACGCGAAAAAATGTGATGAAAGGGAGATAGAAATATGAAAGTAGCCGTGTTGGTAAAACAGACTCCCCAGCTTTCCGAGGTCTCATGGACCGGTAAGGAATTGAGCTGGCCCGACGATGCTTTGGTTGTCAATCCGCTCGATGAGTATGCGGTTGAGGAAGCCATCAGAATTAAGGAAAAAACCAATGGAACCGCCATCGCCATAACCTATGGCCACCCGGAGGCGGAATCTGCTTTGCGGGACGTCCTGGCGCTGGGCATTGACGAAGCTTATCATGTCGTATCAGATCAATATTCTTCCACCGATCCACAGGATAATGCCAGAGTTCTGGCGGCCTGCATAAGAAAAATCGGAGACATCGATCTGGTCCTTACCGGTAAACAAGCCTGCGACGACGACTCAGCATTGGTGGCGGCGTCAGTGGCGGCCCATCTTGACTGGCCACAGATAGGCTTTGTGAAGAAATTCGATCAGCTTGAGGATTCCAGACTCGTCGCCTGGCGAACCACCGACACCGGCCACGACGCAGTGGAATCGGAGTTGCCCGTCGTATGCTCCGTAGTTAAAGAAATCAATGAGCCTCGGCTGCCTTCGCTAAAGGGCAAGATGAAAGCCAGGAAGGCTGAAATAAAGAAATTCACGTTCGACGATCTGGGCATTGATGGTGACCAGTCAATCGATATAAAATCAATCGGTCCTCCGCCCGCCAGGTCAGGCGGTCAGATTCTGCAGGGCGAACCCGATGAGGTCGTCGATACGGTCATTCAAAAGCTGAAAGCGGATAAATTGATTTAGCTTCCAGGATCGTCCTTCGAATTATTTCGATAATCATATCGTTTCGGCAGCCTCGACCTTTCGCGGTACTATCCTTTTAATCCACTATAAATCAGTGTATTAGCTACAAGTAGAGATTTCTGTTGCCTTAATATGAATTATCTGTATATTGTGTTGTAGAAATTTATAACACTTCTTTGTCCGATGAGATCGATAGCCAATAGATATGAAATCATCCGAAAAATAGGATCAGGGTCTATTGG
>CBEWDL010000172.1:0-6077 GCA_965555375.1 uncultured bacterium | reverse complement strand
TCATCGACAAATCGCCGTACTTCCCCCCCACCGGCGAATTTATATAAATATCGTCATGAAGATCGATAAGGTTAGCGATGCCCTGCGATAACACTATGGTTTCAAGATGCCCTGGTCGGTTATAATGCCTTTTATCAGCTCGTGCGGAGTAATATCGAATGCCGGGTTATAGGCTTGAGAATCCGGCGGGGCAATCTGAGAGCCTCCGATTTTCTTAATCTCATCATCCCCGCGCATTTCTATGGCTATGGATTGCCCATCCGGACAGTCCGAATCGAATGTGGTCGACGGCGCCGCTGAATAGAAAGGTATTCCATGATGACGGGCCAGGACTGCCAGGGTATATGTCCCGATTTTGTTGGCAAAATCGAGATTTTTCGCAACTCTGTCGGCCCCGGTCATAACGAGGTCAACCTGTCCGCCAGACATCAGGTGACCGGCCATATTATCCGTGATAAGTTTGAAAGGGATTTTTGCCTTCGACAGCTCCCAGGCGGTAAGCCTGGCGCCCTGCAGGACGGGACGGGTTTCATCGACCCAGACTTCTACTCTTTTGCCGGAGAAAAAAGCGGTGTATATAACCCCCAGGGCGGTGCCGATTCCACCCGTGGCCAGCGCCCCCGTATTGCAGTGCGTAAGTATGCGGCATGGATCGGGGATGATTTCATTGCCGAAGGCCCCCATGCGATCACACATAAGTTCATCTTCCCTGTGAATGCTACGCGCCTCTTCGATCAGGATCTCCAGCAAATTATCATGGCTGATACATTCATTCTGCTTTGATGCCATCCGGTCAACAGCCCAGGAGAGGTTTGCCGCGGTCGGTCGGGTGGACTTCAATAAGCCACACGCATTCTCGAATGCTTCAGCGTTCGATGGCTCCGGCAAAAGGCAAAGCCCGTATGCGGCGGCGATGCCGATCAGCGGGGCGCCCCGGATAGCAAGCGTGGAAATGGCGTCAGATACGTCTTCGACCGAACGCAGCTCTCGATAGTCTTCTTTTAAAGGCAACCGACGTTGATCGAGGATCACAAGGTGGTCTTTTGCCCATCTTATAGATGAAAACCCGAGTCTGGAGAGGATATCCACCTATTCCCCCACGAGCTGAACAATCAATTCGCGGGAGCGCGATCTATTGTCGAAATCGAGCAGGATTATCTGCTGCCAGGTGCCCAGATCGAGCTGGCCGCTATCGAACGGCACGGTCAACGATGTTTTTATAAGAAAAGAACGGAGATGCGAAAAGCCGTTGGCATCGCCCCAAGTCTTGTCATGCTCGTAGGAAACGTTGCTCGGGATTATCTTTTCCAGAAGCCTGGGGATATCTTCCAGCAGGCCCGGTTCATACTCGACGGTGCTGATTGCGGCGGTGGAACCGGCCACAGCCACCGTGCAGATCCCCTGACTGAGACCGGATTTCTCGACTATGCCGACGACATCGGAGGTGATATCGTGGATGCTGCAATAGCCTTTAGCTTTGACTTTGATTTTATCTCTGTAGGCAGGCATTACTACAATGACGAATAGGCAATATTCCCGTCAACAATGGTCATGACCGGCTTGCCCTTCAGCTTCCAGCCGGCGAAAGGCGTATTGCGAGAGAGGGATTTGAATTTGTCGGGATCGACCACCCATTCAAGCGACGGGTCGATGACTGTAATATCGGCGGGGGCGCCCTCTTCAAGTGTGCCGCCCGGAATATTCAATATCCTCGCCGGCGCCGTGGAGAGCCTGTGAACCGCCTGCGGCCAGGTCAGGACCTTTTTTCCGACAAGCTCGGTAGCAACCAATCCGACCGCCGTTTCCAGCCCGATCATGCCGAACGGGGCGTTGTCGAACTCGAGTTCCTTCTCCTCGACCGAATGAGGCGCATGGTCGGTGGCAATGGCATCGATAGTGCCGTCCTTCAACCCCTTCCTGATGGCATCGACATCTTTTTGCGTGCGCAGCGGCGGGCTGACTTTCAGGTTGGTATCGAACGACTTAACCAGATCATCAGTCAGGGTGAAATGATGCGGTGCGGCCTCCGCGGTGACATTGATTTTGGCCTTTTTCGCCCTTTTTATCAATTCCACCGATCCGGCTGTCGAGACATGGGCTATATGGATGCGGCTCTCCGTAAATTCAGCCAGCATAATATCCCTGGCCACCATTAGCTCCTCGGCCACCGACGGTATCCCTCTAAGTCCAAGTTGCGTAGATACATAGCCCTCATGCATGACGCCATCGGCAGTCAGGTCGGAAAATTCGCAATGGGATATCAGAGGGACATCGCAGGCCCGGACGTATTCAAGGGCGCGTCGCATGATATCGTTATTCTGCACGCCGGAACCGTCGTCGGAAAAAGCCACCGCTCCGCAACCGGACATCTCCAGCATCTCGGTTAAGTTTTTCCCTTTTCGCCCGACCGTTATAGCGCCGACAGGATAAACTTTCACCGGCGCCATCATGGCGCGGTCATTGATATATTCGACCCCTTCTACATTATCGATGGGGGGCTCGGTATTGGGCATGCAGGCTATTGACGTGAAGCCCCCGGCGGCGGCGGCCTCCGACCCGGACATGATGGTTTCTTCATCTTCCCTTCCCGGTTCCCTCAGATGTACATGCATATCTATGAAACCGGGGCAGACCAGCAAGCCTTTGAGGTCGATTATGTTCTTGCCGGAACCACCAGATCTTTTCCGCTTTTCGACTTTTGCGATCTTACCGCCGGAAATATGAATCGTGCCTGTGCCCATATAACCGGTCACCGGATCGATTATCCTCCCCCCCGAAAGCTCCAGATTATTCCTCATCTACCTTACCTCTTCCGCCTGAGAGTAAATAGAGCAATGCCATTCTCACCGCCACCCCGTTGGCGACCTGCGGCAGAATAACGGAATACGGTCCCTCCGCAACCTCCGATGAGATTTCAACTCCTCTATTCATGGGGCCGGGATGCATGATGGTAAAATCTTCGTTGAGATTTTTCAAACGGTCGTGCGTTATGCCGTAATAGCGACTGTATTCCCGAAGCGAGGGGAGCAATCCCGCTTGTTGTCTTTCTTTTTGAATTCTCAGGACATTGACCACATCGGCGCCTTGTAGAGCCTTGTCGAGATCGTCATATACCGCCACGCCGAATTTCTCCATCTCCACCGGCAGGAGAGTTGGCGGGCCGCATACGGCCACTTCGGCGCCCATGGTCAAGAGGCCCCAGATGTTGGAACGGGCAACGCGAGAATGCTTTATGTCTCCGACAATGACGACTTTCAATCCCTCGATATGACCATATTTCTCCCTGATGGTGTACATATCCAGAAGCGCCTGCGTGGGATGTTCATGAGCGCCGTCGCCGGCGTTGATAATCGTCGATTTGCAGCATGTCGAAAGGTAATGGGGCGCCCCGGCGGCCTGATGCCTGATAACCACTATATCGATCTTCATGGCCTCGATATTCCAGACCGTATCTTTGAGACTTTCACCCTTTGCCACCGACGAGCTGGAGGTTGAAAAATTGACCGTATCGGCGGACAGTCTTTTTTCGGCCAGCTCGAATGAGATCCGGGTGCGAGTGGAGGACTCGTAAAACAAATTGACCACGGTCACTCCACGCAGAGTCGGCACCTTGGGGATTTTCCTGGCAAGAATTTCCTTAAATGAGATGGTAGTATCGAGAATCAGGTTTATATCATCGGCTGAAACGCCTTCGAGGCCCAGAAGATGGCGGATCTGTAAGCTCATACGCCTCCCCTGCCGCTTCTATCTATGATAACCTCGTCAACCCCATTTTCCTCTTTCAGATGCACCTCGACCCGCTCCGAATAAGAAGTCGGCAGATCCCGGCCGACATAATCGGCCCTGATCGGAAGCTCACGCAACCCCCTATCCATAAGCACCGCGAGCTGAATCGCACGGGGCCTTCCGAAATCGATGATGGCATCCAGGGCGGCTCGAACAGTTCGCCCCGTGTAGAGGACGTCATCGACCAAAATCACCACCTTATCGGCAATATCGAAGAGAATCTCGGTTTTCTGGACCAGAGGCTGATCGAGCTTGTCCTGAATGTCGTCGCGGTATAACGTGATATCCATTATCCCGACCGGCACCTTCTTCTTACCGATTTTACCCAGAATTTTCGCCACTCTTTCGGCCAGAATCGCCCCTCTGGTTCGTATTCCTATGATAACAATTTTTTCTATACCTTTATTTCGCTCGATAATCTCGTGGCAGATTCTATTTAGAGCCAGCTTTATCGATTCTCTATTCATAATTCTTACCGGGGTAACCTTCGCCATTAAGCCTCCGCTAATATGAAATCGCGTCTCTTCCACAGTTCATATGCAAAAAAAATCCGCCTCGGTGGCGGATGTTATCGGCTGCTTTATCTTTAGACATTCTCATACCGCTTCAATCGGTAAGAAACCTCAATGCTCCCATTAATTAAATTCTGCAATCCACAAAGTCAAGCGAATTTCAGCTATCATGGTTCAGTCGATCCTATATAATTCGCTATCCGTTGTGGGTCCAGAGATCCCCACGGAATCGCTATCCCTTTATCTGCAAGACACTTGCGAAGCTCCACCAGAGGATCAGGCATTAGACCCAGCTTCGCTGAATATGCCGGATCAAAGAAAAACTCATTTGACGGCAGATCGAATATAATTCTCCCATCCTTCAACCCCATAATTCGCTCGGCCAGTTCAGATATAAAAGGAATATCATGACCGATCACAAGAACACCGGTACCCGAATCGGCGATTTTCTTGATGATCGCGATAAGATCCTCCTGCGCCGATGGATCCAGAAAGGCCGATGGTTCGTCGAGGATTACGCAATCGGGATCGGAGGTCAGCACACAGGCCAAAGACAATTTGCGCTTTTCGCCGCCGGAGAGGGAATCCACGATTCTATCCTCGAACCCCGCCAGACCTACCTTCGATAAGATCGCTCCGATATCGACATTCTCCATCTTCAGGTTTTTGACGATGAAGCTGATATCATCTGCCACAGTCGGGCCTATAAGAACGGGATCGGGCATTTGCCAGCTTATGCCGACGCGCTGCCTGAGGGCTTTGTTTTCATAAGTCGATAACGGTTTCCCCAATAGCTCAATATTGCCATTCTCAGGCTTCAGAAGCCCGGCCAGCAAGAAAGCCAAAGTCGATTTTCCTGAACCGGTGGGCCCGACCAGACCGACTATTTGCCCTCTATACAGTTCTAAATTATCTATTTCCATGGAAAAGGAATCCGGGGCATATTCGAAATAGATATTTCCGGCGTGGATATATGGATCGTTCGGCTCTGAAAGATCAGGCTTTTTCCCAATCACTAAATCTTCCCTGCTATCGATATTTGAGCAAAATGATTCGATTGCGCCGCTTTCGGCATAATCGAATCCGAGCCATCTCTTGCAGGCAACCCTTCGAGGCATTCTCAAATTGTGGCTGTTAAGCAAATCGTGATCTTTTAAGACCGCCCAGGGATTTCCATCGGAGATCAGCTCCCCGGAGTCGAGAATCAATACTCTGCGGGATCGTAATGCCTCGTCGGGATATTGAGTCACGTGCAAAATCGTCAGACCATCATCGCAGAGAGAATCGAGGTGATCGAGCAGGATCCGCCGATAATGAGTGTCGAGGAATGTGGTCGGCTCGTCTAAAAGCAAAACCTCGGGCAAAACCGCCAGAGCACAGGCCAGATTGACCATTTGCATCTGGCCACCGGATAAAGAATCGGGGCTTTTTCCCAGAAGATCATGCAAAGAAAATCGCTCGATGATCCGATCGAATCTATCCGTCTGGACTTCATGTGAAAGACCGAGATTCTGAAGCACCGATAGGATCTCCAGCCTGACATCGGGCATCAAAAATTGCCCCGACGGCTCCTGGAACACGGCAGCGACTGTACCGAAGAGATCCTCGCCGAATCGCCCGGGAGAAACCATCTTGCCGGATATCTTAATATATCCGCTCTTAAGAGGAACCATCCCGCATAGCGCTTTTATCAGCGTCGACTTACCGGAACCGTTGGGGCCGAGAAGAGCCAGATATTGGCCCTTTTCCGCATCGAGACTTAGCGAGGATATCGCCGAC
>CBEWDL010000171.1:0-6137 GCA_965555375.1 uncultured bacterium | reverse complement strand
CCCTGTAAGGATGAAAGCAAAGTTACAAACAGAAAAGACACTGCAAATACAAGAAGGGGGGGCCAAATATGAATTCTCTCTTTATCTAGAATGATTTTTCTACTTAGCCATAGGAACATGATGAGTAAGACAAGTGAATAACTATATACGGCGTTTACAGGCTTGAACATATTTGACGTCACCGGTACTGTGACCAAGAATAAATACAGTAGAAAGTTGCGGTACCTTAGACCCAAGAATATTAGCAATATTACGGGCAGAACCACGAGCGATTCCTTACCAAGAACAGCAACCGCAATAGAGCAGATTATAATAATCGCAGCCGATACCGGCAAAACACTTCTAAACCTTATCCCGGCCGGTATAATATTGATCAAAACAAACCTGAAACGTGAAGGAATCAAACGCATCTCGAATGACTCACCAAAACCTCTTATTACAGAATATACCTTGATAAATCTTCATCTTTAATTATCTGGTCCAGGCTGTCTCGCACGAATTTCCTGGTCACCCGGATTTTCTTTTTGTCAACATCGGGAGCATCATACATTATGTTCTCCAGGAGCTTGGTCAGGACGGTTTGCAGCCGCCTGGCTCCGATATTCTCCGTCCGCGAATTGACCTCGAACGCTATGCGGGCTATCTCTTGAATCGCCGATTCATCAAAAGAGATCTGTATCCCCTCCGTTTTCAGAAGCGCCGTGTACTGCTTGATGAGCGCGTTTTCAGGTTCCGTAAGAATACGTATGAAATCCCCGGCGGTCAGATCGTCAAGCTCCACCCTGATCGGGAATCGCCCCTGAAGTTCCGGGATCAGGTCCGAGGGTTTGGATATATTAAATGCCCCCGCCGCTAAGAACAGGATATGGTCTGTTCTAACAAGGCCGTATTTGGTCATAACGCTGGTGCCTTCGACAATCGGAAGGATATCCCGCTGAACACCCTCCCTGGAAACATCGGGCCCGGTTTTGGATTTCTCCCCGGCAATTTTATCGATCTCATCGACAAAGATCATACCGGAATTCTCCATCCGCTCTATCGCTTCAGCGATTACCTCCTCCATATCGATGAGTCTGTTAGCCTCCTCCGCCTCGAGAATCTTGATCGCCTCGGGAACTGCCACACGCCTCTTTTTGGATTTTTTGGGTATCATGCCGGAGAACATCTCCTGCATATTGACCCCCAGCTCCTCCATCCCCATAGGAGAGAATATTTCGACTATAGGGAATCGGTCGACCGCGGCATCAATTTCGACATGCCGATCATCGAGCTTACCCTCACGCAGTTGTCTGCGGAGTTTTTCCCTTGCTGCTAAGCTTTTGTCTACTGCCTCGTTATCTTCCGCTTGCCGAGAGAATTTTTTTTGTGATGACGATGGCAACAAAAGATCGAGTAATTTCTCCTCGGCCATCTTATGCGCTTTCGATTCAATCTTTTCCTGTTTCTCTTTCTTTATGATACTGACGGCCATGTCGGTAAGATCTCGCACCATCGATTCGACATCCCGGCCCACGTATCCAACTTCGGTGAATTTCGAGGCCTCCACCTTCATAAAGGGTGCGTTCGCAAGGTTGGCCAGCCGGCGGGCTATCTCCGTCTTGCCGACTCCGGTAGAACCTATCATGATGATGTTGTTGGGCATTATCTCGTTGCGCAGATCCCCGTCGACCATTTGCCGACGCCAGCGATTCCGCATGGCAATGGCCACCATTCGCTTGGCATTATTCTGGCCAATAATATATTTATCCAATTCGGCGACTATCTGCCTGGGCTTCAATGAATCGATCTTATGATTATTCGAAATACCCCTCATAATTTCTCCACAACTATATTGCTATTAGTATAGACACATATCGTGGCCGCGATCTCAAGAGACTTGCGCACAATTTTTTCGACCGGCAATTTTTCCTCCGATCTCAAGGCCCTTGCGGCGGCCAGCGCGTAAGGCCCGCCGGAACCGATTGCGATAATGCCGTCATCAGGTTCGATAACATCGCCGTTGCCGGATATCATGAGCACCTTTTCCCTGTCGAGCACCGCCATGACGGCTTCCAGTCGCCGCAGGTATTTATCCATACGCCATTCCTTGGCCAACTCCACTGCCGCCCGTGAAAGGTTACCCGAGTATTCATCGATTTTCGATTCGAATTTCTCAAACAGGGTGATTGCATCCGCCGACGTCCCGGCGAAACCGGCCAGCACCGTATCGTTATAGAGCTTTCTGACCTTGGTGGCCTTCGATTTCATAATTGTTTCGCCCAGGCTCACCTGACCATCGGCTCCCATAGCCGCACCGTTCCTGTCCACTATGGCAAGGACGGTTGTCGATCTATATAGTCTATCTTCCATCTCCAACTTTCTCCCATCTGGGATGAGCTCTTTTGTAAACCGAAATCAGGCGGCCGGTAGTCGTGTGGGCATATTGCTGCGTGGTTTTCAGGCTCGAATGCCCCAGCATCTGCTGGACGGCCCTGAGATTTGCGCCCGCCTCCAGCAGGTGCGTGGCGAATGAATGCCTCAGGCTGTGGGTGGAAAGCTTCTGCTTCTCCGATGATTTCAGAAGATATCCTTTGATGATTTTTCCCACGCTCCTCGAAGATATACGGCCGCCGCGATTGTTCAGGAATACAGCCTGCCCCGCTACGCCATTGATATTCTCGGAGATCATCCTCTTTTTTCTCACATCAAGATACCGTTGCAGAACGTCGGCGGTTTTTGGGCCTAAAGGCACTATCCGATACTTGCCCCCCTTACCGAAAATCCTGATAATTTTCTCCGTGAATCGCATATCTTTAATATCGATGCCGACCAGTTCCGATAGCCTGATCCCGCAACCGTAGAAAAGTTCGAGCATGGCACAATCACGAATACCGATGAAGTTGTTTCGGAATTCTAAGGAGAGCATGCCATATGCCTCTTCAGGGGTTAAGTATTCAGCGCGATAATGTTCCTTCCTCGGATAAGGCAATTCCCGAAACGGATTGGATGTCCATTTGCCGATTTTCGTAAGATAGTCACCGAATCTTTTCAATGAGTCAAGCTTTCTGGCCAGAGATACTCGCTTCAGTCCTTTTTTCTTAAGGGAGATTAAGAAAAGCCTTCCCTCGGTGGCTGAAACTCTCCCGGAATTCCAGGAATCCGGGTGCTTTTCCTTTACGAAGTCGATAAACGACCTGCAATCCGCCTCATAGGCGATAAGCGTATTGCGAGCCAGCCCTTCCGCTAATTCGATATGCCCGGCAAATCCCGATAAATATTTATACCACTCCGACATACCTGCCCGGATTATAATCAGTTATAAATGTTAAATCAAGTTGTAAAGAGAGAATTCAACCCGCGGAGACGGGCTCTTCAACCTCCATACTCTGGGTAGCCTTACACTTCGGGCAGGCCAGGTAATCACCTTTGGCACGCGATGATTTTTCCACCATATAGGGGAATTTGCAGGATTTACATTTTACATCTACGGGCTTATACCAGGTAGAATGACTGCAGGCCGGATATTCGGAGCATGAGAAAAACAGCTTGCCGCGCCTGGTAGATCTTTCCACAAGCTCGCCCTTGCACCCTGGTTCCGGGCACTTGACGCCGGTGGGGATGTTTTTGGTGGTTTTGCAATCGGGATAATTGCTGCAGGCGATAAATCGGCCGAAACGGCCACGACGGATCTGCATGGCAGATCCGCAGGCCGGGCATTTCTCATCGATATCATGGACCTCGTTTTCGAGCGATTTGGTATTCCTGCATTTCGGATAACCTGAACAGGCTAAAAATCTACAGTTTTTGCCAAGCTTGATGACCATTGGCATTCCGCATTTTTCGCAAACTTCGTCGGTTTTTTCTTCGACCTGTTTTTTAATCTCATCTTTGTTGGCCTCTGCCCTGTCGAGATCGATCTTGAAGGGATTGTAAAAATCGTTCAACACATCGACCCAGTGGTAAGAACCGTCCTCCACCTTATCCAGCTCCTCCTCCATTCGAGCCGTAAACTCCTCGGAAAATATATCGGGGAAGTTGGCGATTAAAATTCTCTTAACCGTCCTTCCCAGATCGGTCGGGTGAAAACGTCTTTTTTCGGATGAGACATATTTTCTATCCAGGAGCACGGAGATAATCTGGGCATAGGTTGAGGGTCTGCCGATTCCCTTTTGCTCGAGTTCCTTCACCAGGCTGCCGGCGTTAAACCGCGGCGGCGGCTCGGTGAAATGTTGATCGGCGAAAACCTCTTCCAGATCGACTTTTTCACCGGCTTTAACCTCGGGAAAACCGTTGTTGTCGTCCATATCATTTCCGTTATACAAGCAGGTGAAACCGTCGAAAGTCATCTTTTGTCTGGAGGCTTTAAACAGGAATCTGCCTCCCTCCACTTCGATGGTATCGACATCGTACTCGGCTGAGGCCATCCGGGACGCCATAAAGCGACGCCATATTAGATCGTAGAGCCGGTATTGATCCCTGGAGAGAGACTTCTTTATCGAATCAGGCGTCAAATCCGGGGAGGTAGGGCGAATCGCCTCGTGGGCATCCTGAATTTTTTTCGACTTTTTATATCTGCGACCGTTCTCGGCAATATATTCCTCGCCAAAGAGCTTTTTGATCGTTTTTTTGGCAGCCGATGCCGCCTCGGCGGATATCCGGGTCGAGTCGGTGCGCATATATGTAATAAGGCCGGTCAGACCCTCATCGCCGATCTCAACGCCCTCGTAGAGCTGCTGGGCTATCATCATGGTGGCCTTATTGGAAAGGCGAAGTTTATTGAAACTTTCCTGTTGAAGGCTGCTGGTAATAAAAGGAACGGGAGGTGTCCTCTTCATCCGGGACTTTACATGGCTCTTGACAGCATAGGTGGCAGATTCGATCTCTGATTTTATCTTTTTGGCTTCAGCCTTCGATCCGATGTCAGACTTCTCACCATCGATTTTCGTCAACTTGACCCTGAATTGTTCCCCTTTTCGGGTTTTGAACTCTAATTCGAATGTCCAGTACTCTCTGGGAGTAAATTTCTCGATTTCCTCCTCCCGGTCACAGATCATTTTCAACGCCACCGACTGAACGCGCCCCGCCGAGAGACCTCGGAATACTGTCTTCCATAAAAGCGGACTGACCTGGTATCCTACAAGACGATCGAGAATTCTTCTGGCCTGCTGGGCATTCACCTTATTCAAATTGATCTCGCCGGCGTTTTCGAAACTCTCGAGCACTGCTCTTTCGGTAATCTCATTGAAAGCCACCCTGAGGAGGTTTTTATTCGCTTTCGATATCTCCTGGGCGATATGATAGGCGATAGCCTCGCCCTCTCGATCCGGGTCCGGGGCCAGATAAACCCTATCAGATAATTTTGCCGCATCCTTGAGATTTTTGATCACCTTTCCCTTGCCCCGGATGGTTACATATTCCGGTTTGAAATCGTTTTCTATATCCACGCCGAGCTTTGAGACCGGTAGATCTTTAATATGACCCCCGGATGCAAGTATATCGAATTGTCTCCCCAGGAATTTCTTTAAGGTTTTCGACTTGGTGGGCGATTCAACTATTACAAGGCTCTTGGCCAAATTTTCACTCCCCGGTCAAATCTAAAAAATTCGGAAATATTAACTCAGTAGCCCTGAGAAAATCCGTCAGGTCAGATCATAAGTCTCTTCTTCTTCCCGCCTCTTAGCTCCTCGAGGGCGACCGTGGTGACCTTTCGCTGATCCATCGCGGCCAGTTCTTCTGGAGCCAGCTGTTCCTTGGCAGCAAGCCTGAGACTATTGATCTTACGCGCAAGCTTGGCGGCCACACGCACCGCCTCATAATCGTTTAAGTTGGGCTTTTTTGTTTCCTTCTCTTCCATAATTCCTCCCGCGCTGCTGAACTTAAACGATATGCGGCAACCGATGGTTCCCCTTATAGCCCCAGGAGTCTGGCTTGCGGCGGTCTCCAGAACCGGCGATCGTTCCGCCTTATCGTTTTAGCTCTCTCAGCGGTTATTATCGTATCGACCTCATCCGTCGCTTTCTTGAGGTCATCATTTAAAACAATGTAATCGTATTTATTCCAGAAGCTCAATTCCCAGACCGCTGTTTGAAGCCTGGTTTTTCTCTGTTCGGCGGTATCGGTTTTTCTCCCGAATAACCTGCGCCGTAACTCCGCCATAG
>CBEWDL010000170.1:0-6164 GCA_965555375.1 uncultured bacterium | reverse complement strand
AGCTGAAACAGGCAAAGCCTCTATATTTCCTATTTCTTATTTAAGCCCCCCAAAAACCGCTTGCGCTTCGGAACCGGGTCTATTATAATGCTGTTGGATTAAGTGAAAGAGGATAGGGGTGGTCCCCGTACGGGGGCCTGAGAGTAAACCCTCAGAACCTGATCCGGGTAATGCCGGCGTAGGGAACAACGATAAGCCCAATCACGCCGGTGGCGTGAAGGGCTTTTTTGTTTTTCCCGCGAAGCGGGATCAAACAACCGAAAAGGAGGAACAACATGTTCACCAAAACCATCACCGGCCGCAAGTGGGTGGGTCTTATGGCGATGATCGCTATCGTCGTCGCTTTTTTTGCGATCACGACCGCGGCGGCGGAGCTTACGGGCACGATCTGGGACGATGAGACCGGCGAGCCTATCGCCGGGGCAACAGTCAAAATCAAGGGCACCGGTATCGGCACGGTTACCGATAACGAGGGACGTTATCGTCTGGCGGATACGTCATCCGCCGAGGTAACGTTGCTGGCCAGCGTCATCGGTTACAACGTAGCCTATCGCACCGTCGATGCAAAACGGACCGGTATGGCTGATTTTTATCTGACACCGATACTGCTCAGAGGACAGGATGTGATCGTCACGGCAACGCGAGCCAAGCAGGGAGAGACGCCGGTGGCATTCACCAACGTTACGGGCGCGGAGATCGAGGATAAGTATTTCGCGCAGGATATTCCCATGCTCTTAACCGGCACGCCCAACCTGTTCGCCTATTCCGATGCCGGCAACGGCGTGGGGTATTCGTACATGCGTATCCGGGGTTTCGACCAGAAGCGGATCGCAGTAATGCTCAACGGCGTGCCCTTAAATGACGCCGTCTCTGGCGAGGTCTTCTGGATCGATCTTCCCGATTTCGCCGAAAGCGTGGAGGATATACAGATCCAGCGCGGGGTTGGCAATTCCCTCTACGGCGCAGCGGCCCTGGGCGGCTCGGTCAACTTGATAACATCGGATTTCTCCGCTCAGCCGGAATTGAAATTTAAATCCGGCTACGGTAGCTACAACACCAGGAAACTTCTGCTTTCGGGTAACTCCGGGTTGATAAAGGATTCCTACGTTTTCTACGGCAGATTCTCCAAAATAGATACCGACGGTTATCGTGACAAATCATGGTCGAGGATGTGGGGGTATTTTGTCGGCCTGGCCCGCTATGACGAGAGATCGACATTGAAAGTAAACTTTTACGGCGGGCCGGAGGAATCGCATCTGGCATACAAAGGAATAACCGAAGAGCAGCTTGATACAGATCGGCGTTACAACGAGCTCCAGTACAAAGATGAAATCGATCATTTCCAGCAACCCCATTACGAGTTGATACATGATTTCAGGCTGAACGAAGTGACGTCGCTCTCCAATACGCTTTATTATTTCAAAGGCGACGGTTACTATGATCAGTTTCGCAGCCGCCTCTACATAGAGGAATACAATCTGGGCGAGATCTGGGTCGGCACGCCCGATGAGTTTCCGTCGAATTATTATGCCGACGTCGATGCGGGCGGCAATCCTGTTCCGGATCCGGTGACAGGCTTATACGAGCTTGAGAGGACCGACTTGGTTCGCCGCCGGGTGGTCAGCGAATACGACTGGGGATGGATACCGCGGGTAACCCATGATTTCGGCAGAGGGAAAATCATAGCCGGCGGAGAAATGAGGCTGCATAAAGGCCATCATTTCGGCGAGGTACTATGGGCGCCGGCTTATCCGCAGGATCTCGGGCCCAACGTGCGCTACTACGATTATTATGGCGCCCGGCAATCCTACACCGTATTCGGACATCTGGCGTACGATATTACTGAAAGGCTCTCGGGTATGGTTGATCTGCAGTATCAACATTACGGTTACGATCTGAGCAAAGATAAACGTTTCAATGTCGGTTTTGATCGCAGTTACGATTTTGTTACGCCTCGCTTCGGGATGAATTTGGTGGTTAACGATGAAATCACGGTTTTCGGCAATGTTTCGATGGCGGCGCGGCAACCCGCGTTCAAGGATATTTACGACGCGACTGATTACTGGTCGAACCCGGTTTACAAGCCGGATAATTTCACCCCCATAGGCGGCGGGTATGATTTCACAGGGAAAGAGCTGGACCCTGAATGGCTTCTGGATGTTGAGATCGGGGGAAACTACAGGGCCGATCTGGCGGGAAATAATCTGGATTTATCGTTGAACCTCTACCGTATGCAAATAACCGACGAAATAATACCGTATGCGGGTCAGGTTGATGATAACGGTTATCCGATCTCCGGCAATGCTGATAAAACGCTGCACCAGGGAATCGAGATCTCGGCGAAACTTGTAACCACTGCGAATTTGATATTCTCCGGCAATGTCGCTGTCAACGACGATCATTTTGAGGATTACACGGAATATGGTTTCGATTGGGACGCCTGGGAAGCGGTGGAGCTGGATCGCTCCGGCAATCGTATAGGCAGTTTCCCGTCCATGCTGGCTAATTACAGCGTTACATACAGGTACCATCCGGCGTCGTTTGGGCTATATGGACGGCTTGTGGGCGAGCAGTTCCTCGATAACTCCGAGGATGACGAGAGAAAACTGAAAAGCTATCACGTTGTCGATCTGGTTGGATCCATTGACATAGGAGATGAATTCGGCCTCGGTTCGATGATTCTGTCTGCGAGAATCAACAACTTATTTGATACAAAATACGCCGCCGCCGGATATATCGAGGAGGATGATGGAGAGCCTCGCTATATGGTTGGCGCTGAGAGAAACTATTTTGTATCGATCGGTTTAGGGTTTTAGATATTGACCGGCACTTTAGATCTGATTCTACTGGGGCTGTATCTCGTCTTTCTTCTGGTTATCGGTTTTCGGCATCTTGCGGGCGGCAAGAAAGGCGTTGACGAATACCTGATCATGGGACGGCGGCTGGCGCTGCCGGGATTTGTGGCCAGCCTTGTCTCCTCCTGGTACGGCGGGATATTGGGGGTCGGCGAGTATTCCTACAAGCATGGCCTCTCCAACTGGGTCGTCTTCGGGCTTCCGTATTATATAGGGGCATTTCTTTTCGCCATGTTTCTGGCGAAAAAAGCGCGCCAGTCGAAGCTTCTTACTATTCCAGATCAGCTTGAAAAAGCCTATGACCGAAAAACTTCGCTGGCAGGAGCCCTGCTGGTTTTCGTGACCACGGTCCCGGCGGCCTACGTTTTGCAACTGGGCTTCTTGACGGAAACCGTCCTGGGCGTGCCGCTGGTCTACGGGGTAGTCGGCGGCACCCTGTTTTCCGTATTCTACATATTTGCCGGAGGTCTTCGCGGCGATGTTATAACGGATCGGGCCCAGTTCATCTTAATGTTTTCCGGTTTTGTGATAATGTTGATATATCTTTTTACAAACTTTGGAGGTTTATCGTTTATTTCTGAGAACGTACCTGCAGGCCACCTGACATTAACGGGTGGGAGGCCGACAACATATATCCTGGTCTGGTATTTTATCGCCCTGGGAACTTTAGTGGATCCGGCATTCTATCAACGATGTTTCGCTGCGAAATCTGAAGCTGTGGCGCGACGCGGTATATTCATCGCGATTGCTTTCTGGGCCTTTTTCGATTTCATGACAACATCGACAGGCCTGTATGCGCGGGCTCTTATCCCGGATTTAGCCGATCCGGCAAAATCGTATCCGATGCTGGCAACGCAGGTTCTCCCCGACGTATTGCGGGCCATATTTATGCTGGGGCTGTTCGCCACGGTTATGTCCACGATAGATTCGTTCACGCTCATCGCGGGACAGACGTTCGGCAAGGACTTTCTATACAAGATATGGGGCGGCGATGTAACAACGCTGACCAGATGGGGCCTGGTGGTAGCCGGGGGGATTGCGATTCTTATTGCCATATACAAACGCTCCGTGGTCGGCATATGGTATGACCTGGGGAGCATCTCAACGGGGTCATTGCTTATCCCGCTTGCCACGTCATTCAGCGAGCGATGGATTATGCGTCCGAATTTCGCGTTTATGGCGATTGTTGCCGGTGGAATGGCGGTCGTTATCTGGATGGCCTTAGGGTATGTAACCGGGCAGGAAAGGTTTCTGGGGGTCGATACGATATATCCGGGGCTGGCGTGTGCCGGTATAATCTTTTTGTTGGATAGGATATTGCGAAGATAATGGAGTATTACAGATATTGGCATATATTATGGCAGCGACAGAACAATGTTCTGTCACTGCTACTACTGTAAATCAATTTCGACGACATACGTTTTCATGGGTAACCGCCTCGCGTCGCCGGGGTGATTTTCCTTGACACCAGGGGCCTATGCCATATCATATATAGGGCTACAGGTTATTTTAGAATCCGTCATCAGTGTTTTTCCGGCCCTGCATGGACAATGTAATCTTTCGCTGGAGGCTTGGTATGGAAGAATCCGGGCGTTATAATGTCTTTTCACGACGGGCTTTCATGGAGACCATTACCGGGGCGGCAGCAATAGCCTTAATCGGCCTCGACCGTCGCGCTATTGCCGGAAGCTCGCCGCCAAATGAGTTGATAACGGATTATGTCGGACGATTATGCTACAATGAGAACCCCCTCGGCCCGTCCCCCCTTGCTGTTGAGGCTATAAAGAACAATGCCAGCATGGCCCATCGATACTCTGACTGGTATGGGGAATCGTTGAACGCAGAGTTGGCATCTCGCTACGATCTATTATCGAGCAAGATCATCTGCGGTGCAGGCGCAACAGAGATGCTTCGTTTATGTGCTCTGGCGTTCAGTCAGCCTGGTGGAAACGTTGTTGTGCCTAATCCTTCTTACGGGCAGTTTCCGGCGGATGCTGAATTTTTCGGGTCGTCGGTTAGATATGTCGACCTCGATGCTAACTATGGCGTAGATCTTCAGGGTCTGATGAATAACGTCGATTCGAATACGACGGCGGTCTGTATCACCAATCCCAATAATCCGACGGCGACTATTGTTGATCCACGGGATCTAACGGTTTTTGTTGACAACCTGCCTTCGCAGGTAGTGACTATTGTTGACGAGGCATATCACGAGTTTATATCCAGCTGGAGTCGGCGGCCGGTAAACAAGACATATCCCTCAGCGATAGAATTGGTTCGTTCTGGAAAGAACGTGGTGGTGGTTAAGACCTTCAGCAAAGCCTATGGGCTGGCCGGAGCCCGTATCGGTTATGCCGTCGGCCCGACCTCGGCTATCTCGCCGATGCGATCTTATCAAATATACGCCACCATATCCCGTCCCTCTCTCGAGGCGGCCAAGGCCTCGCTGGATGACCAGCGGCATATCAGAAAGACGGTCATTCTGGCCCGTGAAACCAAGGCTTATTGTTTCGATAATTTTGACCGGATGAGGCTTGAATATATACCCTCGGATACAAACTTTTTCATGGTCGATGTCGGGCGCGAGGCCGATCCGGTTCGGGCTCAACTGGCCGAGAGAGGAATCTATGTCCGTACAGGATGGGGAATGCCCAATCATCTGCGCGTCTCCACAGGGACGATGCAGGAAATGACAGACTTCATCACGGCTCTGGAGGAAGTCCTCGGAGGAATTCCCAATCCAAACCAGAAGGGCGATGCTCCTGTTATCCCCACTATGATCGAGCTCTACCAGGCCTATCCAAACCCCTTCAATTCATCCACGCTAATAAGAATTCTCCTGCCGGGGGCCGACAATGCGAGGCTTGAAATTTTCGATATCCGCGGGCGGGCCGTGAAGATCCTTACAAGCAGGGCGCTTGGTGCCGGGGAACACTCGTTCGTCTGGAACGGCACAAATCAGAGCGGACATTCCGTATCATCGGGTTCCTATTTCTACAGACTGACCTCGAGCGACAACGTGATAACAAGGAAAATGCTGCTTATAAAATAATTCCTATGTGATTCGGTAGCGCCGCGAACAGGATGCCGACGAGGGCCATACGGTCCTGCAGATCCATTGGACTCGTAGAGCGACACGACACGGACAGGAATGGGGTATTGCGGATATTGGTATGTAGTATTATAGTGACAGAATAGTATTCAGTCCCTACGAATACCTAGTCTATGGATTTTGACCGAGACAAATAGATATAAGGTAATTTTCTAAATCTGCCTTTTTAGATCCGAATAGATGTAATAATTCTGAAT
>CBEWDL010000169.1:0-6172 GCA_965555375.1 uncultured bacterium | reverse complement strand
ATATAGAATCCGCCCTGACCGATCTGGAAATAGATTCTATTTATTGCGCGCTGCGTCATCGTTTGGGGATCGGGGAAGAGAACGGAAGTGTTTTAATAGATTCGCTGGCGCTGCGTTTTGCGTTATCGGAATCACCGGACGCCTGGAAAGATCCGGACCATCTCGAAAAAGTGGGCATAGATATCTGGCCTTCCATAGAGCCCCGAAAAGCCTATCCCGAGGGGATCGCATCTGCTTTGATTCAGGAATTGAGAACAGCCTGGGAGTATGAAGAGGAAGACGAGGAGCTGGCGGAAGATGAAGGAGAAAGCAGGATTGCCCCGATTCTGTTTTCTTTAATCATAATTCTTCTGGCCGCCAAATTCGGCGGAGACCTGGTCGAACGATTAAAGCAGCCTGCTGTCTTAGGCGAGCTGATTTTCGGGATGATCATAGGGAATCTTGCACTCCTGGGCATACATATATTCGAGCCGCTCAAGCAGCATATTACAATAGAAATCTTGGCCGAAATCGGGGTAATCATTTTGCTTTTCGAGGTCGGGTTGGAATCGAGTTTAAAGGAGATGCTCTCGGTCGGACTGACAGCGTTTTTTGTGGCTTTGATCGGGGTTGTGGTTCCTTTTCTGCTGGGCTGGGGCGTTTCAGCCATGTTTTTCCCGGAGGGGTCAATTTTCATCCACATATTCATCGGGGCCACTCTCACGGCAACGTCGGTGGGAATCACCGCCAGGGTTTTGAAGGATATTCATAGAATCCGGTCGCGGGAGGCGAAGATCATCCTCGGCGCGGCTGTTATCGATGATATACTTGGCCTGGTTGTGTTGGCGGTCGTAGTTGGTGTTATCGGGGCCCACAATACCGGGGGAAGCTTATCCTCGATGAGAATTCTCTGGATAGTGGTAAAAGCATTTCTATTTATTTTCGGTGCGCTTGCCCTCGGCACAGCGCTGGCGCCACAACTGTTTAAGATGGCCTCGAAATTGCGGGCCCAGTCGATACTGATCACTTTTTCTTTGATGTTCTGTTTCGCCTTTGCGCTGGCCGCCGACAGGATAGGTTTAGCTTCGATAGTCGGCGCGTTTGCCGCCGGGATGATACTCTCAGGCGTCAACTTCGAAGATATATTCCTGCATGAACAGAGGAAACTCGAAGATCTGCTTCAGCCGATCTCGGCATTTCTGGTGCCTATCTTCTTCGTCTATATGGGGATGAACGTCGATCTATCCACTTTCGGAGATTACCAGGTGATTTTCTTCGCATTGGTCCTTACGCTGGTGGCAATTATCGGCAAGCAGATATGTTCGCTGGGGGGTGTTTTTGAAAAGAAGGTCAACTCATGGGTCATCGGCGTTGGCATGATCCCCAGAGGAGAGGTCGGCCTTATCTTCGCCGGCATAGGCGCCAAGCTGTATATCGATGGAGAGAGAGTGGTCAGCCCTGATGCCTATTCGGCTGTCATTATTATGGTTATGATCACGACTCTGGTGACTCCCCCCATTTTGAAACTATTATTTGCCGATAAAACCTCGTAGGTTTCATTTCTCAGACTGAATGTCGATATATTATTGGAAGGGATTAGTATATGCTTTTTGCAACCAAAGTAAAGAGGATCTATCCATATCTGCACGCGATCTTACTTGCTGCAGGCTTCTTATGGTGCTATTTGGGTGGCCTGGCATCCGGTCTGAGAGATCTAATTCTCTTCGCTTTATTGACTTATGCTATTCTGATCCTTGCTTTTAACTGGTTGCATTCAAAAAGATATTTCAGCACAGATAAATTATATTTTGTAAGCCAGTTTTTTGATGCTGCCATAATCGCGGTGTTGATTCGATATACGGGAGGGCTGGATTCAGATTTTTACCTGGCGTTCTTTCCGGTGGTCGCTCTGGCATCAATATTCTGTAACGGCTGGCGCTCGTTAGTGGGCGCTTTATGGTATGGCCTCTGCTACTTTCTCGCCGTTTACAATGCCGATTTCTGGACGGACGGCTGGCAGACAGCTTTTTTTCGACTCGCCTCGCTCTGGTCTGTAGGTCTGGTCACCCATGCGGTAGCTCACTTCATGCGCTCCTCGGAAAAGAAGCTGCTTAAAACGCTGGATACGCTTAACGAGCGAACCTGGGAATTGGAATCATCACAGCTCCAGCTTTCCAATATCTATGAAACCACGAGGGCGCTCTCAGGAATCCTGGATATGGAGCGACTTCTCGGAGAGGTTCTGAGGGTGGCGCAGGGGATTTTCAGATTTCAGAAATGCCGAATCTTCCTCTCCAATATCACAGGCGATTATCTGTATCTATATGCCGCTCTGGAAAATGGAAATCGCCATATATTTAAAGATCCTCTTCGTTATGGGAGAGACATAAGCGGTCTTATGGAAATGCACGATCAGGGCTCCATGATAAGCTATCTTAACCGCAAGAATCGCGACAATGGCTCCAACCAGGTTGATATCCCGTTGCTCTCCCGCGGAAAGGTGCTCGGTATAATGCAGATGGTAACCGAAACCGGAAAACTGCCGTCGAGCAGAGAAAGACGATTGCTGATGATTTTCTCAAGCTCAGCGGCTGTTGCTATAGATAATTCTCTATTGCACAAAAAGACCGAGGAGCTTACAATTACGGATGCTTTGACAGAGCTTTACAATTACAGGTACTTCCGCAATAAGCTCACCGATGAGTTGCGAAGGGCCGACCGTTACCGTCAAAAGCTGTCAATTCTGATGCTGGATTTAGATCATTTCAAGGAAGTCAACGACCGATACGGACATCAAACGGGAAATGTCACGCTCCGCGAGGTCTCCAGCATCATAAGAGAGTGTGTGCGCGATATCGATGTGGTCGCCCGGTATGGCGGTGAGGAATTTGTGGTGATTCTTCCCCAGACTCATGAAGAGGATGCTGCTATCATAGGGGAGCGGATCAGAGAAACGGTGGAGAAGAATTATTTTCCAAACAGCAGCGGCCAGCGGGATATTCAAATTACCATCTCCCTCGGGGTTGCCACATATCCCGAAGGCATTCACAACTTAGACCAGCTTATCGAGAAAGTGGATAGAGCCCTCTATAGGGCCAAGGCCGAAGGTAGAAATCGGGTGTGCAGGGCGGAGAAAACGAAGAGGCGAGCCGCCGAAGTCAGTAAATGAATAGCAATCTCAATCCTGGAAATTTCTTCATCCTTGGTTTTGACGGCATCAGGCCGGATGATGATTTTCTGCGTTTGATTGAAAGTCATCCCCCGTCGGGATTTCTTCTTATGAATTGGAATTACGATGATCCGGCCCAGTTGAAATCGTTGGTGTCGTATCTGAAATCAATCGTAAGCGATGATATTTTATTAGCGGTAGATCAGGAGCCGGGACGGGTTCAGAGATTCCAAAATGGATTTCCAGAGTCGAAGCTGCCGTCGGAATATCTGAGGGATAGTTCTATAGACGAGTATGAGGTTTGGTGCGGCAATACGGCCTCGATACTGGCGGAGGTTGGAATAAATATAAATCTTGCTCCCATAATAGATCTTATGCCGACGGATCGTGATTTTCCCGTATTGAACGGCAGGTCTTTCGGTGACGATTCCGCAAAGGTTACAGAGTTCGCCCGGATCTTGATAGAAGAGCATAAGAAGAAAAAGGTATTAACCTGTGCCAAGCATTTCCCCGGCCTGGGGGCAGCCAGGTTCGATCCTCATGAATCAATGTCGATCTCCGAGGAATCCTTGCGACGATTCGAGGAATACCACTGGCATCCATTCAGGGCAGCCGTTAGCTTCGGCGTCAACATGGTGATGACGACGCATCTCTTAGCCCCGTCGCTCGATAGTGAGAACTGCGCGACATATTCCAAAAAAATAATCAGTTACCTGCGCCGCGAAATAGGACATACGGGGCCGATTATCTCTGATGATCTATATATGAAAGGAGCCGGCGAGCAAGATCTCCTCGATCAATCGTCGATAAAATCAATTTATGCCGGTCATAATCTTGTTATTATCTCTGGCGATACAGAAATGCAGCTTGGGGCCATGAAAAGAGTTTCCTCGCTTCTTGAAAATGATGAATCTTTTCACCGTGTAGCGATTGAAAATGAGAGAATCATCGAAGAGCTTAAAAGTAAGATTCGATCATAAGAGTCTGAATGCCCCGGGAACTCCCGTTTATATAATCGGGCTTAACTCTGGAACCAGCGGCGATGGCCTTGACGCCGCGCTGGTGCGATTTGAGAAAAATAAGGCCCCGAAAGTCTTGATCAGCGAAACTTATAGATATGCAAAAAAAGTCAGGGAGGATATAACAGCTTGCGGCGAGCTCGATTTTATCGATGGCCTCAGGTGGCTCGAGCTTGATTTTGAACTCGGCAATATTATGGGGCGTTACGCAGAAAGATTCCTCTCCCGAATCAGGAAAGCCGGCAAGAGAGCAGATCTCATAGGCTCCCATGGTCAGACCATAAGGCATCTGCCTTTCGGCTTCAAGCATCCCTTAACACTGCAGGTGGGCGATCCATCGTGTATCGCGCAGATCACGAGTCTTCCGGTTGTTGCCGATTTCAGAAGGTCCGATCTGGCCGTTGGCGGGCAGGGTGCGCCGCTGTCTCCGGTCTTGCATGAACGTCTATTCCGTCACGAAAAAAGGTGGAGAGCGATAGTAAATATAGGCGGTATTGCCAATATAACTATCCTCCCGCCGGCGAAATTGCGCCGGTCACCATTGGCCGGTGATTGCGGTCCCGGTAATATGGCAATAGATCTTGCAATGAAGAGGCTGTTTGACAGGGCATTTGATAGACGCGGCAGCGTAGCATTGGCGGGAAGCCCCCATAAGAGGATTATCTCGCAGGTCTTGCGCCGCAATTTCTTTAGATTGTCGCCCCCTAAATCAACAGGCAGAGAGCAATTCGGGCGAAGATTTGTCGATGAAATTCTTGAGAAACTGGGAAAGGTTTCAAGAGAAAACGTCGTCTCCACAATAACTGAAATAACTGTTAGGGGAATTGCCGATTTTTTGAATCGCTTTGCGGGAAAAATCGATGAAATATATCTTTGCGGCGGAGGGGCGAAAAACGAGTATATTATCTCACGCTTGAAACAGTTATTTCCACGAAGCGGAATTGAAACAACAGCATCGTTGGGCTACGATCCGGATTATTTGGAAGCGGTGCTCTGGGCCTATTTGGCTTACTGTTTCTTGATAAAAAAACCTATCGATACCTCAAGGCATACCGGCGCCGCTAAACCATACATTCCGGGTAGGCTGTGCTTTTCTTAAGGCTCATACCAGCCTTTCTGCTATTTTGCTCGGCAGCTTTCGGCTTTTCCGGCAAGAAGCCGGAGATTTCTCCTCTGGCAGGATTTGAAAGGGAAATCCCGATTCAGTTGTACGAGGGTTCTCTCGCCCGGATCGAGGCTCTGGGATCTGCGGCCCTGGAATGTTATCGAGGGGTGAAGCTTTCCGAGATTTATTATTTCTCATTGAGTATAGATCTGCGGTATAAAGAAAACGGCATAGAGATCTCCGATCATAATGGACGACTGACCTCGGGGTTGACCGAAGTGCGATGTAAACCGCGGAATGAATCAACCTTTTTGGCGTTCGATGGCAAGACTTACAGGGGCTACATACGAGGAATATATAGCGACAAACCGGAGGGGATCATTTTGCTCAACATGGTCGATCTGGAGGATTATCTAATGGGCGTTCTCCCCGGCGAGATAGGAGAGCGAACGGAAGATGAATTCGAGGCGGCTAAAGCGCAGGCAGTAGCGGCCCGTACCTACGCCGTCTGGAAATTGACCAGCGACGGATCCAGAGGGAAGCTTTTCCCGACAATCGCCGATCAGTTATATCTGGGGAAGGATTCTGAGATAGTGCTCCTCTCCAGAGCCGTCTTGGAGACCGCAGGAGAGATCATGACCTATGATAATCATCCCGTAGCGGCATACTATCACGCCGTTTGCGGTGGCCGCACATCAGCCATCAAGGATATCTGGCCTGAAAAGGGCACATCCGCTTATCTTGTCGGAACTGATGACGATGACTACTGCACCTGGGCGAAAACTTATTCATGGACCGAGACCTTCGACAGTTCAACTCTGCGGGAAAACCTCAAGGCTTATTTTGCCGGTCGAGTGCCCAGAGAGACTGGATATTTTGATAAACTTGTAGATATCGAAT
>CBEWDL010000168.1:0-6218 GCA_965555375.1 uncultured bacterium | reverse complement strand
GCATCTCGAACGCGATAAAGGGAAAAAAGAACATTCACAAATTATCCTCGATGCCGCCAAAGAGGTCGGGCCGGCGCTGTTTTACTCGATCCTGATAATTACGGTATCATTTCTGCCGGTTTTCGTCTTAGGAGAGCAGTCGGGACGGCTCTTTAAGCCTCTGGCATATACGAAGACTTTCGCCATGGCCGCCTCGGCGATACTGGCGGTTACCGTCATCCCGGTTCTGATGACGATTTTTGTTAAGGGCAAAATCAGGGCGGAAAAGGACAACCCCATCTCCAGATTTTTTATAAGCATCTACATGCCGATCGCCAGGCTGGTTCTTCGCTACCGATGGTGGACCATTGCGGTCGCCGTGGGATTACTGCTGATTACACTCTATCCGATGCTTAACCTCGGTTCGGAGTTCATGCCTCCTTTATACGAAGGCGACCTCTTATACATGCCCACAACTCTGCCGGGGATATCGGTCACCAAAGCCAGGGAGCTGCTCCAGCAGACCGACAGAATTATCAAGTCTTTCCCCGAGGTGGAGACGGTATTTGGAAAGATCGGGCGCGCCGAAACAGCCACCGACCCGGCGCCGCTTACCATGATCGAAACCACTATTGTACTCAAACCGGAGGATCAATGGCGCGAAGGAATGACCCGTGAAAAGCTGGTCGATGAACTCGATCGGGCCATCCAGTTCCCCGGTCTGACCAACGCCTGGACGATGCCGATAAAAACCAGAATCGATATGCTGGCTACCGGAATCAAGACTCCCGTCGGGATAAAGATCATGGGAGATAACTTAGACAGCTTGAGCGCCATTGGTGAGAGAATAGAATCGACCGTAAGGAGGTTGAAGGGAACGCTCTCGGTTTATTCCGAGCGAGTCGTGGGGGGCAACTATGTCGATTTCAAAATCAGGCGATACGAGATAGCCCGCTACGGGCTGACGGTCGGTGATGTGCAGGATATATTTATGTCAGCCGTGGGCGGCATGAATGTGACCTTCACTGTCGAGGGTCTGGAACGCTACCCGGTCAATCTCCGCTATAGCCGGGAATTCCGCGATAACATAGAAGCTTTGAAGCGGGTTCTGGTGCCAACTCCGACCGGCGCGCAGGTTCCCCTTTCACAGTTGGCTGATATATCGATTCACAAAGGGCCGGCGGGAATCAAATCGGAAAATGCCCGCAAGACCGCCTGGGTCTACGTGGACATTCGCGGTATCGATGTCGGCACCTATGTGAAAAACGCTCGTAAGGCGATCAGCGAGGAGATTACCCTGCCACCGAAATATTCAATAGTCTGGAGCGGCCAATTCGAATACATGCAGGCTGCCGCAAAGAAGTTTAAGACAGTCATCCCCTTGGCTATCATCGTCATTTTCATATTACTGTTCTTCCACTTTAAGAACATTACTGAGAGCTTGGTGGTCATGCTGGCCCTGCCATTCGCATTGGTCGGCGGGATCTGGTGGCTTTATCTGGCCGATTATAACACATCAGTGGCTGTGTTTGTGGGGTTTATCGCCCTGGCTGGATTGGCCGCCGAGACCGGCGTGGTCATGCTGGTTTATCTCGACGGGGCGATAAAGCGCTACAGGTCTGAATCTCGGTTGAGGACGACCGGCGATATGAATAATGCCATCCTCGAAGGCGCCGTGGAGAGAGTTCGCCCGAAGCTGATGACCGTGGCCACCACGATGATAGGCTTATTCCCGATCATGATCGGTCACGGCACCGGCTCTGAGGTCATGAGGCGGATCGCCGCACCCATGGTCGGAGGATTGATCTCGTCGACCTTACTGACTTTGATCATCATCCCCGCTGTCTACTCCATCATCCGGGGGTGGCGTCTACCGAAGGTTTTCGAAAGCGCTGAAAAATAAGGGACTCATGAACACTATGGCCACGAGCATTAAGCAATAGAAGATAATGAGTGTGAAAATGAAAGGAATGCCTATGAAGCATACCAAAAACTCAACATCCGTGAGAAAGCAACTTGGAAAGGAGTAAGAGAATGAGAAGCGCGATTTTGATTGGCGCGGCGATTATGATTCTGGCCTCATCGGCTCTCTCGCAGGGAACCGGATCGGTTTCAGGCGTGGTCTACGATATAGACAGCAATCCGGTCGCCGGTGCCTATATTCACCTGACCGAAGACGGCTGGCATGGAGGAGGAGGTCACGGTCACCATCATCATGGGGAGAACTACTACGGCGAGTCCGGCGATGATGGAACCTTCTTCATAGACAACGTTGCCGAAGGCGACTATGCGGCCATAGCCTCGTTGATGGGGTATGGTCATGATTCCGAGGAGATTACGGTTGAGCCGGGTCAGGACACCGAGGTTGAATTTGTTCTGGAGATGGGCGGCCACGGCGGCGGCGGTATGCATGGGGACAGCCTCGAAATAGTAGAGCTTTCCGGCTGGGCGATTGTCGAGGAAGATTCCCTCATGACCTATTACTATCTTGATACTAACGACGATAGTCAGGCCGATTATCGGATGCTCTTCGGCCCGCCCTGGTATGATCCCGGTAGCGGCGCCGAGCGGCCGGCAGATGGCGATTCGGTATGGATCATCGGCGGAATAATGGGATACAGCCAGCCCCAGCCGGTCGTAATCTATGAAATCAACGGCCTTTTCTGGCGTGAGCCCGGCGATGGTCATGGTGGGCATGGCGGACACGGCGGCGATTGCCCTTATCCCGATTCGGTCGATCTGGTCGAGGTAAGTGGTCTCGCCATGGTTGACGAAATGCCCCACATGGATATGTATTTCCTCGACGAGGACTACGATAGTCAGGAAGACTATCATCTCAATTTCGGGGCACCGTGGTATGATCCCGGAAATGGCGCTTCCAGACCCGATGATGGCGATACGATCGTTGTTGTAGGCGGTTTAATGGAGGGCTGCATGGACTGGCCGGTGATAATCGTCTACGAGATAAACGGCCAGTTCTGGCGTGAGCCGGGAGACACCACCGGTCTATGGCAGGCGCCCACGGCGGTGGAAAATTTGGAGAACAGGCAGCTTCCCGGTAATTTCGTTTCGGTCGGAAGCTACCCCAATCCATTCAATGCTGCTGCTGTGATTTCGTTCGAGCTGGTGGAATCCGAGCATCTGCAAGTCACGGTTTACGATATGCTTGGAAGGGAAGTCGGGTTGCTGGCCGATAAGATCTTTCCCGCCGGTAGAAGCGAAATCATATTTAATCTGAAGGAGTTCGGCAATCCCGGCTCATCCGTCTATTTCTACCGGATAGCCGACGACGAGCGGAGTGTATCGGGTAAAATGGTCTATCTGAAATAGAGAGATTATCCGGTTTTCCCCGAGGGCGCCACATATCAGGTCAGGCGCCCTCTTTTTTTGTGAACATTTCTGTTGATCTCCAATATCTTGGCGGTTATTCGTAGAAGCCTACGATCGGAACAAAAGCTAAAATATCGCAGATTATATCCGATACCCGATAATGATAGGCATATTGTTCCGAATATAACCCAGGAGGATTTATGAAAAAGGGCGTTAAACTACTAATCCTGTTGTTGCTTGGCACATTTGTGACTTTCATCGCCTGCTCCGATAACAGCACCGACAGCGACCTGACCGAGGGCGATCCAGACGATCCGGATTTCATTCAAGCAAAGGGACTGGCCGACGCTTATGTTGACACCTTGTTCAGCTCTTTCGAGATGGTTTTCGGATACATGTCCTTCGACGGCAGCGAGCCTTTAAGTGCCGTCGGAGATTCGTTAAATATCAATTACGATCTGGAAACATGCTGGTGGGAAATCTATGCCAGCTATGATGACACGACCGGCTTCGGATTCACTTTCGTAGATTCGGTTAAATTCCAGGATGTTGCCGGATGCCAGCAGTTTCCCGATTCGACCACGACCACCCAGATCGAGTACAGAGCTTATGCGAATATCTTTGCGTCTGCAGATTCCGGATCGATCGATGCCGTCCTCATCGAAAGTATGCTGATGACCGGGATTCAGTCTGACCTGGTCGTCATCAATGCATCCGGGTCAGCCGATATCGGAATGGACTATGGACAGATTTCCTACGATATCGACTATGATGGTACGGTGACCGATCTAAGGTTTATTCGTGACGATTTGATAGGTGATAACGAAGCTTATCCCCTTTCCGGATCGATGGCGCTGGCAATGAATGTTGACACCACCACACCGAACGGATCGGCCAGCGTTAGCTGGACAATGGACATCACGTTTTACGAGGATTATTACCATGTCCGCGCCGAATCCGGCGATAATTACTGGGAGTGGGATGTCTATTATACCGGCCCCGCCTGAAAAGTCCGAACCTGACGATTTAAGCCGGTGGAGATATCCGCCGGTTTTTTTATTCTTATTTTGACACGGCCATAATTCTTTGAAAATCCCACCAATTGATGATATTCTAAATTAAAGTTGCTTTGATCCTGCGGAGGAGGAATCGATGGAAGCTTCGTGGTCGGTTTTGATATCGTTTTCGGCTTATACGCTGGCAATTATTCTGGTCGGCCTGTGGTCGGCAAAGTTTGCCTCGCGCTCATCGAAGGACTACCTGATCGCCGGGAAAGGATTGGGGGCCTGGGTATCATCGATATCAGCCTCGGCATCATCCGAATCGGGGTGGGTGACACTCGGCCTCGTTGGTATGGCTTTTAACAGCGGACTGGGTGCCATCTGGGTCATCCCCGGCTGCCTTTCGGGATATATTTTCAACTGGTTCTTTCTGGCCCGCCGCATTCAGAAATATTCCTCCGGCCGCGATGTTCTAACCATTCCCGATATCCTGGCTGACCGGTTTAAGGATCGAGCCAATACCATAAGAATCATCTCCGTGGTGGTTATTGCCATTATGATGACCACATACGTGGCGGCGCAGTTGAATGCGGCGGGGAAGGCCTTTTCGGCCGTGTTCGGCACCGGATATATGACCAGCGTCCTGGTCGGAGCCTTTATAGTCTTAGTCTATACGATCAGCGGAGGCTTCAGGGCCGTGGCCTGGACCGACCTTGTGCAAGGCATCTTGATGGTTACTGCCCTGGTCTTTTTGCCGATTATAGTTATCGTGAAACTGGGCGGGTTCGGCCCGATGTTCGCTAAACTCGCGGAGATCGACGTACAAAGCGGCGTGCCTCTGCTCATGACGCCTGCCGCCGGGAAGATGGGTCTTTTCGGTCTGGGTTTCATAATCGGGCAGTTGGGAATCGGGTTGGGCTATCCGGGACAGCCCCATGTTCTCATACGATATATGGCCGCGAAGGACGAAAAATCGCTGAAACAAGGCGCGCCTATCGCTATCACCTGGGGAACATTGGTGTTTACCGGCGCTGTTTTCCTCGGCCCTGTCATGCCGGGCTCTTTTCATCACTCTGCCGGATGCGGAGCAGGCGTTGCCGATCATCTCAATTCAATTACTGCCCGGGGTCTTTGCCGGCATGATGCTGGCCGCGGTGCTGGCCGCCATCTGCTCCACCGCCGATTCGCAGTTGATCGTGGCCTCCTCGGCTATGTCGCACGACGTTTACGTTCGCGGGAGGGGCGATGATCTCCCGCAACGCCACGCCGTCACCATCGACCGGTTATGGGTGGCCATCATCGGGCTTCTGGCGGTGATATTTGCCTTAACCGAAAACCGGGTGATATTCACCTTCGTGCTTTACGCCTGGGCGGGACTGAGAGCCGCCTTCGGCCCCGTTTTCATCCTTGGCTTCCTCTGGAAAAAGGCAACATCGGAGGGCGCTATTGCGGGAGCGATCGTCGGCTTTCTAACCGTCATCATCTGGCGCAACGTCCCGGCCTTGAAGGAGAATCTCTACGAGCTGGTGCCGGGGTTTGTCCTGGCGCTGGCGGTTAATTATGTGGTGAGTTTGGTGTATTGGGGGAAAAACGGAAAGCGGCGGTGTAGATAAATGTAGCATTGTTAATAAGGCAAGCTATATTATAAAAAGATGCTGTTTTGTAAATTCCTTTAGATTTGCTTTGATCTTGGAGCAACGGGAAGCACCACAATGGATCGTTTAAATATTGGAGAAGTTTTAACAGTACTCAAAGGTGTACCATATAAGTTTCACGTGACGGCTGAAGAAACCTCGCCAGTTTTGGCCGGGGTGATAAATCAATTTCCATATATATATCGTTTTAGCGATTTAAGGCTTAAGAAAGAAAGCACCGCTGTCAATTTTGTAGTAATGCCAACGGATGAAT
>CBEWDL010000167.1:0-6310 GCA_965555375.1 uncultured bacterium | reverse complement strand
AAGGCCCCGATAAAAGTTGTGCCAAGATTCAGGGATGTGGCCTGAAGATAGATGTTCTGGGCCGCGCATCCGACCTCCATATGGACATACCTGATACCTCGCTGGCCGTATTTGACGGTGGTACGTTCGTAGACTGCGGATATGACGATCATGGCGGCGCTGCTTTTAGCCCAGGATTGCATCAATGCCTTTTCGGTCAGTTCGGCAAACACTTCTTTATCGCCGACCTTGATTAGCTTATGTTGCCATGGCGTGTAGCTGTAAACTCCGGGTGCCAGGCCGTCAACGTTTCTTGATACGAGATAAAGCTCAAGGGGATAAAGAGCGCCGGCGGACGGCGCCGTTCGAAAACCGCCCTTATCGGTTATCCCCTGCGCCGCCCAGAGAAGCTGGGAAATTTCACCAAGAGCCAGGGCCTCGTCACTAAATCCCCTGATCGATCTTCTTTTTTCCAGCGTTTCCTCTAAAGACAGCTCGCCTTTGAGAGCGGGCCCAGGCAGCTTTATGATATCGATTGATTCGACTTTGCTCGAATCATTCTGACCATTACCTATGGGGCAGATCACGACCAGATAGGCAATGAAATATACGATGGATACTGTCAAGGTTTTAAGCATCTAATCCTCCCTGTTCATTATATTGTGATCGCGAACATATAATAGCATTTTGTGGGGGCGAATTTCAACTCGCCCTTCGATTTTTATTTGGCCAGCATGTCCAGCTTCTGCTGGAGAGGGTTTAGCGGCAAAAGCCCGACAATCCGGTCCACCGGCTTGCCATTGCGAAAAAGGATGACGGTCGGAATGGATCGAACACCGTATTGAGCAGCCGTCCTCGGACTCTGATCGACGTTCAGCTTGAATATGTTAACACGCCCGACATATTCAGGCCCGATCTCATTTAAAAGCCCGCCCATAACCTGGCAGGGTGCGCACCAGGAGGCCCAGAAATCGACCACCGCCGGGATATCCGATTTGAGAACTTCCTGCTCGAAAGTCTCATCGGTCACGGGGCGGGGTTTGCCCGGTTTCAACTGACGGTTGAAAAGATTTTTGAAAAGTCCCATCGTTCACCACCTCGAAATCCCTGGAACAGAAATACCCTGTATTTCTTTTAGCGAACCGGAATTCTATCGGCCTGGTTCCGGCTTCTCCGGCGCGAAGCTTAACGTCCTTTTCTCTTCGCGAATGAGCTTAAACAGTCCGCCGCTGGTTACCGCCGCTATGATATCGTTCTTTTTCATATGATGATCGCTGAATGAGAGGATAGATTTCGGTTTCATTGCGCGATGCAGCTCCTTTAATATCTCATCCGGATCGCCTAAACTGTGGAAAGTATCGTATAGAAGGACGACATCTATTCTTTCGCTTTCCAGGCCGGCAGGCGAGGCGGCACAGATCGTATCGATATTGGTCAGCCGCTTCTTCGATGCCGCTTTCCTGACATATTCAGCGGAAAGCGGATGAATATCCAGCGCATAAACCTTTCCGGCATTGCCAACCAACTCCGCCGCAACTATTGAGAAACCTCCGGGGCCGCAGCCGTAATCGAGCACACGATTGCCCGGCTTAATGTCAACCTCCCGAAGAATCTGTTGCGGTGATCTGATGATATCGCGGACCTTGAGAACAGAATGACATGATATTGAAACCGAGGTTGCTTTTTGGTTTATCCATAAAACGCGTCCCCTTCGTTTTTTCTGTATACGGGGATTTTTATGCTCTGGTTTCGGAGCAGGCAATCCGCTGTCTTTTCTGTACCTGTTCGGTTATATCCTCAGCGGTTGTCACATATGCGAATCCGAAAGCCAGATTGAGCAGGCTCGCTAAATGCATCTCCTCGTTAATACTTCCCGTGCAATCGGCGAGAAAGAATACCCTGTAATCACGATAATATGCATCGCGTACGGTGGATTCGCAGCAAAGATTAGTCATGATGCCGGAGATAACGAGATCCTCTATTTTGAGGCATCGTAATACGGTCTCCAGGTCGGTATTGTAGAATGCTGAGTAGCGATGTTTGGTAATAACCTTTTCGTTAGGAAGCGGAGCAATATCATCATGCACCTCGCTCTCCGGACTTCCCTCCAGGCACATCCCCTCCCACCACCATTCCATGATACCAGCATCGAGCCTGTCGGGATGGTGAACATGCCGGGTGTAAATCACCGGCCTCCCGGCATCGCGAAAAGCGGTTATTAGCGGTTTCAAAGCCGGTAATACGGCCAGCCCTCCGCAGGTGAAAGTTGGGGAGGCAGGATCTAAGAAATACTTCTGCATATCGATGACCATCAATGCGGCGGCATCCGTTTTGATCTCCATCCGGTGTTGATTGAAGGGCGCCACCCTCTTCAGCCATAGTTTAGACTTTATTTCGATTTGCCCCGGTGTGACGTATGGTTTCAAAAGCATTCCCCTTTCATTTGGTTAAAAACTCGATTCTAATAAACGGATTATAAGGGAGATACCGGCTTGCCATCAATTATATTATATCGCATCTTCGATTACGCCACATCTCCAGCCTGAGTGTGTTACCTGCCGGTGGCAATTTACCATAGTGTCAGGTCGATGATGCTCATATCGGGGTGTTTATTCCTGGCCGGTTAATGAGTTTTCGAGACTCTCAAAGTGATAATATATTCTGCAAGCTCGATCTTATCCTTAGTCTTCGGCGGCTCCACTTTTAGAAGCCTTACAGAATAAGCGTCGATATCGGCCGATGCGAGTTTCTCGTGGCCGGTTCTGCTTGTCAGGCTATATGAGCCCGGCTCCTTTCCGTCCCTTGATATATTCAGGGCGACTGTAACCTGCCCCTCCCAGACGCAGGTCACATTTACGGGGCAGCGCGAATCCTCGGTCACATCAGCAAACTCGATTACAATCTCTTCGTCTTCCATCGATGCGATCTGATTGAATGTGAGGGCGAATGGTGTATCGAGCTTGGCCTGGACAGCCTCTCTTTTATACGCTTGTCCTTCCCGGCGGGAGTTTCCGGTGCATCCGCATAGCCCCACTGTCATAAGCAAAAGCAGAAGCGTTTGCATGAGTATTATCCCGATCAGCCTCATATTGTTGGAAAGATGCCGTTATGGGCTCTGTTTGTCAAGTTAGGAGAGGTGCCGCCTGTATAAAATTCTATGGCTGATTTTCGGGTTTGTGGGATTAGGTTTGTGTTTATTATAATATGCATATGAATACCGGCCATTCATCATTTAGCCAGAGGATAAAGGATATGATCAAGAAGATACCCAGGGGCAAGGTGGCGACATACGGCCAGATTGCGACCATGGCCGGCAATCCCCGGGCCGCCAGGCAGGTAGTCCGGATACTGCATTCATCGTCCCGCAAGGATAGACTTCCCTGGCACAGGGTTATCAACAGCAAGGGGCGGATATCGTTGGAGCCGGGTTCCGGCTACGAGACTCAGAAATTGCTTTTACTCAAAGAGGGCGTCCAGTTCGATGAGAACGACACCATCGACTTCGGGCAATATCTGTGGGCGCCGACGATTACCTGAGACAACAGGAGCCTCTGCTAACGCATAAGCAATTAAAGTCGTCGACAAAGATAGGTTTTTCTGGCCGGGCAGGCAGACCTGCCCGCTTCTTATTCTTTAGCCGGTGCAGGCGGAAACAGGCCCAGCTGGCTCAGCACGGCAACATTATCCCAGGTAACCCAGGTTTCGACAATCTTCCCCTGTTCAAGACGATGAAATCCGGCACATTCCGATTCCATTCTCTTGCCAGTCGCTGGGAATGGGCCCATCTGGCCCGTATGGGTGCCCGAATATGTCATATAGAACGCAACCAGGTCTCCCTCCGCGGCTGTTAGATGAAGCTCCATCTTTGCGTCTGGAAAAGCCTGATCCCACTCATCAGTAAGAGCTTTGAAATCATCGAGGCTCTCAACCTTGACATCGGGAGTTGCCTGGCAGTACCTGCGAAAATCCTGTGCATAAAATTGATCCAGCTTTTCGTAGTCATGGCTGTTCAAGACATCGATCGTCTGTAGAACGATGGCTTTGTTCTTAGTAGCTTGATCTTCTCCTCCCGGACCACAACTCAGCGATGCCACAGCAAACAGCACGATGACCGTAAACATCACGCGTCTCTTTTTCATCTCCACCTCCTTATATTTCTTGTTCAAAGCTTAGAGTATGAGACGATTGGGATTATGTCAATCTTTCTTCATGGCCTCTTTGCGTTTGGCGGCGGGGTATTTCTCAATGGCGTAACGCAGCGCCGTGCGGGGCATCTTCTGCTTATTCTTCATCACGTATCTGAAGACTTCATCCGGAAATCTGTTGCTGGCTTCTTTGAGCGTCCAGCCGTAACCCTTCTGGACCATATCGTCATCGTCGGTTAAGAGGATATCCGCCGCGTTGAATACCTCTTTGAGCAAGAGCTTATTCCTGACCGGCACGATCAGGCTGACCGCCGCTGCCCGCCTGAACCAGCGGTTTTTCGATTTCACCCACTTTTTGGTCTTGGAGACTAGATCGGGATACAAGACCAGCAATTCCCCCGAGATGCCGCAAAAATGATCGCAGTTGCCCCAGTTGTTGACGTAGTCCTTGAGCCAGCGTTCGAACCGGGCGAAATCGGTTTTGCGGTAATCACCCTTGACCTTAAGCGCCCAGATGAAGGCGATACTTCTCATGTAGCGCTCGCTTGATGCCAGAAGCTGATCGCACGTATCCAGGATCTCTTTGGCTGGTTTGCCCTTGACTTCCTTGAAGGTCTCGTTGGCCACCTTGCGCACGATAGCCGTTTTCAACCCGACCGGATGTTCGAGTTTTTCCTTGAAGAACTTCTGGTAGTTGGCGCGGTTTTCGGGCCTGTCGTATCTGGCGAGGGCGGCTTTGATTTTTTGGAGTAGCACGTTGGTTTTGATCTCAGTTGGGTTTCTCATTGGCTTCGCTTATTGGCAGGCCCACATACCCTACAGTATATGATAGAGCATTCGAAAGATGGCTAAAAAGTATTTACCATAAGTGGGCTCTAAGCAAACAACTTAAAGCTAAGGCCGTCGGCCAAACGGTATCGTCTTTAACTCGGCAATACGATTGAGGGGGATTCAACTCTCTTTGAATGAGATGCTCGACTTGCCTTTCGGATATAGAATGTTTGAACTTTTTTACTTCGGCAAAGGTAATAGCGTAAACCTTTTCAGCACCGTGGCAATAGGCTGAGTAATCGTCCCAACCACAGTCAATTTCAGACCGGAAATTCTCCCAGATTTTTACCGGCTCTGCTAAGAAAACATCTCCGATCAGAGCCTCACCGACGAAATGCCTTTGCGGGGAAGAGGCGTAGATCAATGCTTTTGATTTCTGCCACTTGTGAGAGAATTTTCTTCTTATTTCAACCCTCTTTTGGCCCGTGAACATACGATTTGCGAATTCTGGCTTAACGCTAATGACTATATCGCAACGGCTGTCATTGCCATTTATTGAAATGTTTTCTATTGTCTTAGGTAAGTCTCTTATTACGTTCCTCCAAAATACATCGAAACTGCCGCCGCAAACCAGCTCTTGTTCCCAAAGCCTATATTGTATATTAGAGATATCGTAGAATTGAAAACCAAGATCTGTGAAGAACTTGTTTTTATTCAACCAAAGACTTTCTGGAGTGGTGAAATGAACATTTTTTGCATGATGTCTCATCTCTATGGCCATTATGGTGAAAATCAATTGGCCTATTCCTTTACCTTGCTCTTCTTTGGCTAACCTAACACTACAAATCTTGGTATCGTCCCCAAGTCTAATAATTGCTGCGCCTACTGGCTTTTCTTTTTTATAGATTACGTAAGCTCTACGTTCTTGCTTTTTCAAACCAGTCAATACTTTTTGTTCATACCATTTATCTATTCCTGGATAAAGATCCTCATTTTCTTTAACTAAAATCTCTAAGTCGAGGAAGGCCTCAGGCAAGGGCTTAAAATCGCCACCAAAACGTACGATTCTCAGATTGTTATCCAAATTTAATTGTGAAAACATAGAAGCTATTCCCATTTCTTGAATATTTTTGATAACTTCAATTCCTGAGTGGAATAACCCATTTCTATTTCATTCTTCTTAGCATCCTCGTTGTATATAGATGGTTGTGACATTTTGTAAAATTTTAGCGTGGCGAGAGTCTCCCCATGCCTTAAAAATGTTTTAACGGTATGGCCCCTAACTTCAAATATTAAAGGGGCACCTTTTTTTAAATTTTCAGGTCGGTATAATCCAAAGCAGGGGTGTACAAATCCAGCATAATGAATTCTTATTTCTCCGTACTCTTCCGAAACAGCTTCGCAATATATAGATA